>JANYKT010000045.1 GCA_025358085.1 Deltaproteobacteria bacterium
ACTCAGTTAAGGAGGCCTTTCACTTGGCAACGAACGCCGCAGGAGAAGCGTGGGCGTCGCCGCCCTCAAACATACGCGCCCCCCCTGACCGGTGTTACGGGATGGACCTGGGTTGCAAGGGGTGTCGCGAACTCGTTCGTCGACCCCCACGCTCCTCCTGCGGCTCTCGCGCGCTGAAGCTCTCGCGCAAACCGTTCGCAAGCGCGCATCCGTTCCTCGCCCAGTCGACAGTCATCCGGCTTTCTTTCCTTCAGGCTGCGCTGACCTGGTTCGCCCTCGTTCAGGGGTGGTTGGCAATCTGTCCCATCGCCATACATCGTACCTGGCTCGGGGAGGTCGTTTGAGATCCTCCGCTTTCCGCGGTAGGCCAGCCGCGCGATGGAGACGAAGATCTCCTGCGCGCTTGCGGGCTAGAACGGGGGGATCTTCAGCGCGGCGTTCCTTACCGAGAGGAAGGGCGCTGCTAACCGACCGGCATTGGATCTAGCTCCGGAAGAAGATCAATCCGTAGTCGCCGACGAGCCGGAACCCAAGCGACTCATAAGCTTTGACGGCCGCCAGATTGGTCTCGAAGGTGAAGAGCACCGCGCGCTTCACGCCCTGCGCGCGGGCGGCCAGTAACGAGCCGGCTACCACGCGGCGCGCATGGCCGCGGCCCCGCAGCAGGGGCGGGGTCCAGACGCCACCGACCTGCACGATCTCGGGGAGCCGCGCGTTGAAGGCCGAATAGGCGACCAGCCGTCCGTGCTCGACCAGCACGAAGTCATTGCCGAGCTCGTGGGTCAGGTCGACGTTCTGGTACGCGGCGGCACGCAACGCTGGTGACGCTTCGCCGAAGCCGGTCTCGATCATGTACGCGTAGCGCCATTCGGCGCAGCCGGGCAGCTCGAGACTCTCGGGCCTGCGGCATTCGACGCCGGGCTTTTCTGGCGGCAGGCGCAGCGCGGAGAGGTCGAGGTCGAACAGCGCGTCGCGGCTGCGCGTAATGGTGGGCCGGTCTACAAGTCCCAGCTCGTCCCGCGCTCGCAACACCTGCTCCCACGGGCCGGAGAGCGCGGTCAGCCCGCGGCCCGATGCGCGCAGCGCCTCACGCGCCACCGCGCCCAAATCGGTTGGCGCCTGAAAGATCAAATTGCCGTTCCAGCAATGCGCCGCGACCGCGACGATGCGCTCCCCTTCAAAGGCGGCGGCATAAGTCGCCTGCATCGGCTCGCCACGATCGACCAGACCGGCCGCCCGCGCGTTGCTGCGCAGAAACATCGAAGTGAGCGCGAGCGGAGTCAGAAACTCCTCGAGCAAAGCCTCGTCGCCGGGCTGCAGGACACGAATCATGGCGCGACCTCGTAACTGTCGTTGTCGCCAAAAGCAAACGGCGGCCGAGGCGCGAGGCCCCGGCCGCCGTCACTTGAGGAACAAGGATCTACTGGACGCTGACGTCGTCGAACTGCGTGTACGTCGGGTCGCCCGCGTAGTTGTCGTCGTGATTGACGAGCGTGAGCGTGTAGCTCGTGCCCGGCTTCACGGCCGCGCTCACCTTGGTCCAGCCCGCGTTGTTGCAGGTCTTGGCCAGGATGGTCGTGGTGGTGGTGCCGGCCGTCAGCGTGGCGGTGGCCCAGTCATACGTGAGCGTGTCGGGGCAGTGGTTGTTGTACCAGAAGCTCACTGTGCTGGAGCCCGCTGGCGCAATGAACGACTGCGATGCGCTGCTGTCGGTGGTCGGCGTGGTCCCGCCAAGCTGCGCCGCATACGTGCCCGTGTGGGAGGCCGTGCTGATGGTGGCGGTGCCCGCGGTGGTCCAGCCGGAGTAGCTGCCGGTCTCGAAGCCGCCGTTGACGATCGGGTTCGGCGGCGGGGGCGGCGGCGAGCCCGAGATAACGACGTCGTCATACTGGGTGTACGTCGGGTCGCCCGCGTAGTTGTCGTCGTGGCTGGTGAGCGTCAGCGTGTACGAGTGACTCGAGGTCAGGGCCGAGGAGACCTGCGTCCAGGTGCCAGTGTTCGAGCAGGTGTTGGCGAGGAGCGTGGTCGTGGCCGCCGTGGTGTTGTCCTTCAGCGAGGCAGTCGCCCAGTCGTAGGTCACCGAGTCCGGGCAATGCACGTTGAAATAGAAGGACAGCGTGCCGCCGGTCGAGGGCGCCGTGAAGGTCTGGGCGATCGAGCTGTCGCCGTTCGTCGGGCTGGTGCCGCCGACCACGGCCGCGTAGCTGCCGGTGTGGGCCGAGCCGCCAACGCTGGTGGTGCCGGCCGCAGTCCAGCCGCTCAAGGTTCCAGTCTCGAAGCCACCATTCACGATGCCGCCGCCTCCGCCGCCGCCGGACGCGTTGACCGTCAGCGAGATGGAGGCGCTGTGCGAGCCCGAGGTTGCCGAGCCGGTGACGGTCACGGTCGCCGCACCCGTGGTCGCCGTCGAGGAGGCGGTCAGCGTCAGGGTCGAGCTGCCGCCCGAGGTGACGCTGGCCGGGCTGAACGACGCGGTCACGCCCGCGGGCAGGCCGCTTGCGGAGAGGCTCACCGTCTGCGCGCTTCCGGCGGTGGTGGCCGTGGTGATGGTGCTGGTGCCCGAGGCTCCCTGCGTGATCGTCACGCTGGTGGGGCTGGCGGTGATCGAGAAGTCATTGGCCGGCGGGGTGACGGCGCCGCAGCCAGACAACTTGAATGAGCCGACGCGCGTGTGCCAGTTGAAGGTGCCGCTCGTGGCCAGGTACTCGGTCGTGTACCAGAAGGTGCAGTCGTCGGAAGGGTCCACCGCGATGTTCGAGTAGTCGCCCCAACGAGAGAGCGTCGTGCCCTGCGAGCCGCTGCCGTTCTGCAGCGTGCCTTCGCCCTGGCCCATGGTGCCAGCCGGGTCGCCGGCGTTGCGACCGGTGAAGCGGATGCCCGGGACCGACGCCGACGACGAGATGCTGAAGCCCAGGCCGATGCCGCCCGAGCCGTCCATCGCGGCCGAGCCCATCCAGCGATACGCGGAGTCCGGCGCGTAGGTGCCCTGCTGGAAGATGGTCGGGCTGGCGTTGGGGCTGCGGATTTCGTACCAGCGAACGCCGGTCGAGCTGCCGGCGGTGATGCTGTGGTTGGTGACCAGCGATTCGTGGTCGCCGAAATTACGGTACTGGAGGCGGAACATCATGCGGTCCGCCAGCGAGTCGAGCTGCTGGGTGGTGCCGGACTGCGGGATGCAAGTACCGCCCGCGCAGGCTTCCGCGAAGGCCGCGACCGGGAGCACGGTGGGGCCGGTGAAGGTCGAGTTCGCCGGCGTGGTCCAATCGACGTGAAACTTCCACAGCGCGAGGCCGTTGGGGTTCGCGTCCATGCCGACGATAAACTCCGGCTCGCCGACGGCCGGCTGGCGGGTGCCGTCGAGGTCGGCCGGCAGGAGGCCGCCGAAGCTCGTGCTGGTGTCGAAGCACTGCTGGGTGGCGGCGGCGCCGGTGAGCATCGCGCTGCGGTTCATCGCGCAGACCTTGGCGCCCTGGAAAGTCTGGGGGCTGCCGCCGAAGACGTTGTAGGTCCAGTAATACGCGTCGGGCCACACGCCCGCCTTGCCGTAATCGTTGAAGCCCGTATAGGTGAAGTCATAACGGTAATAAGCGCCGGTCGGGTCGCTGGTCTGCGAGACCGCGACGCACTGGTGATAATTGGGGTCGGGGTTGGTGACCGCGAACTGCGAGATGAACCAGCGATCGGCGATCGGGTCGTACAGCACAATCGGGTCGCCGTCGTTGTCCGTCTGGCAGAGGCCTCCGAATCCAGCGAAGAGCGAGTTGATCGGGACCGGACCGTGGAGCGCCGTGCCGGTCTTGTTCCAGATCATCAAGTCCTGATTGACCGTCTGCACGTAATGATTCGGGCCCACGTCGCCGTTGGTGTCGGGCGGCGCTCCGGTGACGCTGAACGTGCCGCTCGGCCCGGTGAAGCCCTGGCCAACACCTTCCCAATTGTGCGTGACGGTGGGGGCCGCGAGGAGGGCAATGAAAGCAGACTGTCGGACCGCGTCGCCGGCTTGCGCCTGGCTGGTGTTGAAGTGGCGCGGGATCCTTTTGACTTCATGTTCCGGGTTGGTGTTCACGTCCGGCGCCCGCATCAGATTCAGCGGCGCGGAAAGGTCGTGATGCGCTGCAAGTGAAACGGAAGGGGAGCGAAGCTCGACAGAGTTGCTGTCGTCGGCTTCGCCGCCTGGCTTTCCCGCACAGGCGGTCGCCGCAAAGAGTGCAATTAATGTTAGCGAGTTGCGCTTCAGCATCTAGACCACCCAAGGGTTGTGGGACGCAAATTGGCGTCAAATGCGATTAGAATCAATGCGCAACCGGAGAATGATCTGCAATACCGTGGGTGAATGTATGGAAAGCGCCGCAAGTCGGCGGTGTTCCCTCTTGTTCCAGATTTCCGATAGTTAGACCGGAGGTAAGTGTTTATCGCTCCGTCAACTGACGGATCCGTATTGTCCGATTTAAGGAACGGACTTCCGCGTCTGCTGGTTGTCTCCGGGATGCCTCGGACAATCGCTGTCTGTCTCGTGCTCGTCGTTTCGGGCTGCGGTCCGTTCGTCTTCGGACCGCCTCCACGGATCGAAGCGTTCGCTGCCGACGCTGCGACCGTCGGCTGGGGCGATCCTCTGCAGCTTCGCTGGCACGTCAGCTTGGCCAGCGAAGTCTCCCTCTCCGGAGTCGGCCGCGTTGGTCTTGAGGGCGCCGTCGTCCGGCCCGTTGCCGCGCAGTCTTATGTGCTCACCGCGCGCGGACTCGGCGGCGTGGTGGTCTCGCAGCCGATCGCGATCACGCTTGGGCCCAGCCTCGCCGTTGCTGCTGGCGTGATGACCGATGGCGGCGCGCCGGGCAGCATCTTCGTCGCCAGGCTGCGCTCGGCGGCAGGCGCGGCCCCGTCCGACGATGTGCTCGTCACCATCTCGGCCGATGCCCCTGGCTTCCCGCTGCGAACGCTCTGCGCTGCCCACGCGTCCACTTGCGAATTGCGCGCCCCCTCGGTAGCGCCAGCGCAGACCTTCTCCGCGACGGCCACGCTGACCGGGACCAAGGTCACCACGCGCTTTGCCCTGGCGCCCGGTGCGCTGGATCCGGCGCAAGGAATCGCCGCCAGCCCGGACGGGGTCTCGTGGAGCGCGGTGCGTGGCGCGGTCGCGTATCGCGTGCAGGCGATGGACCTGGACAGCGCCGAGCCCGCAGGCGCGGCGATGGTGGTCCGCGCCACCAGCGCCGCGCTGCCGGTCACGGCGTCTGGCGTCTGGGTCGAGGCGCTCGCCGCCGAACCCGCCGATGCGAGCGTGGTCCTCCCCGCACCGCACGTGTCGCGCGCCACGGGCTTCGCCAGCGCGGGCCGGCAGGGCGGCGCGGGCGCGGCCTGGCAGATCTTCTCTCCGGCGGACTTCCAGGGCGATGTGCTCCACGCCGACTTCGGCAAGCTGGGGGCAGACGAGCACCTGGCTGTACTCCTGATCAACGCTTCCGGGCCCGACCGCGCCGACGCGCAGGTGGACGTCAGCGGCACCGCATCCCCCGCAGCTCCCGCGCGCAGCCCCGCGCTGGTGGCGGCTGCGCGCCCCGTCGACGCAAGCCACGACCTCTCGCGTTCAGTCCAGGACGCGCTGCTCCGCCAGGCCATCTCCGAAGGCGTCGCGCTCGCGCCCGAGCCGAGCGAGATCCTCTCGCAGACCAGCTTCTGCACCGCTCGCGGCCTCAGTACCGGCGACCGCGTTCGCAAGGCCGCGTCCCTCGTCCTGGCGACGCCGCACGGCCTCTTCTACGTCGACGACGAAGACAGTGCGCATTACCCGGCCAGCTTCTGGGCCACCATCGGGCCCATCTTTGAAGAGCGCATCTATCCCGTCGATACGCGTGTCTTCGGCGCCGAGAGCGATGTCGATCGCAATGGCAAATTAACCCTCTTCTTCACGCACGAGCTCGGCGCGCATCTGGATGGCGGCTGGCTGATTGGATACTTCGGGAACAATGACCTGCTGCGCGTGCGCGACCAGTCGCGCGATTGCAGCGGCACGGCTTCCAATCACGCCGATATCCTTTATATGAACGACATTGCCAATGGCCAGGCCAACGGATACGGCAGTAGCGACCTTGCCGGCAGCGTCTTCCCTGCCACCATTGCGCATGAACTGCAGCACCTGATCAATCTGAATCAGCGATGCCTGCTGCGCGCCTGCACCGAGCCCGAGGCCACCTGGGTCAACGAGGGATTGTCCAAAGTCGCCGAGGATCTGACCGGCTTCGGCTGGAATGGCGCGCAAGGCCGCTGGGAAGGCGCGCAATATCTCGCGCGCGCCGAAGGCGCATTGAAGGGATATGACGGACGTAGCTTGACGGCATGGGAAGGCGATCCAATCGGCAACTATCAAGCCGCACATAGCTTCATGCGGTATTTCACCGACCGCTCTGGCGGCTCGTTCGCGGGAAATCTCACGCAGCAGGCGGGCCTCACGCACACGCTGGGGATGCCGCTGCCGCGGGCGCTGGCCGAGTGGGCCACGGCACTGCTCTTCTCCAACGAGACCAGCTCGCCTTTGCCGTCCTTTTCCTTCTCGGGCACGGGGTGGTCGCCGTTCCACGCGCGGCTGCGGTATCTGGACTATCGCGACCTGTCCCCCGGGGGCGCCGTGGCTTCCCTGCGCGCCGACGGCTTCGGCGCCTTCGTCAGCGGCGCAGGACTGGGCGCAGCAGCCCGCATCACGGTCCGCAGCAGTGCGGCCGTGAAGCCGCATGTCGTGGTGGTGAAGTTCAGCGGGGTCCTGCCGCGGTAGCAAGCCATCTCTCTATGTTCTCAACTTGTAGCCGCGGCGGAGCAGGGTGAGAGCGGTCGTGACCAGCGCAAAAGCCAGCACCGCGAGGATCGCGAAGCCTGTCGCCGGGGGACTTCCGACGTGTCCGATCAGCGCATATCTCATCGATTCGATCATGTAGTAAATGGGATTGATATGAAGGAAGAGCTGGAAATGCGGCGGCAGCATGGTGGCTGAATAGAAGACCCCGCCCAGGAAGGTGAGCGGGGTGATGACGAAAGTCGGGATGAAGTTCACCTGCTCGAACTTCTCGGCCCAGAGCGAGACGATCAAACCCAGGGACGAGAAGGCCAGCGAGACCAGCAGGCCCGCGAGCAGCGCCAGGAAGGGATGCGGGACATAGGCGCCGACGAAGACCGCGGCCGTCGCCCAGGTGAGTGTGCCCACCAGAAACGCGCGCAAGACCCCGGCGCCGACAAAGGCTGCCAGGAACTCCAGATAGCTGAGCGGCGTCACCAGCACGTCCACCATGGTGCCCTGCAGCTTCATGATGAAGAGCGATGAAGAGGTATTGAGAAAAGCATTGCTGATCACACCCAACATGACGAGTCCGGGGACCAGGAAGCGGATATAAGGAATGCCGTCGATCTCGCGCAGCCGGCCTCCCAGCGAATACCCGAAGACGACGAAATAAAGCGCGGTGGTGATCAAGGGAGAGAGAATGGTCTGGCCGGGCACGCGGAGGAATCGCGTCACCTCTTTGCGAAAGAGCGTGCGGACCCCGAGCAACGGAACCAGCGGATCCGGGGCTGGCAACAAGGGCGCGGGCCTGGTCGTCGAAGCGATTTGCGCGGCCACGCCAGGCAGCGCGGGAACCTCGGGCATCGTGCCTGCGAGGGCCGCCAGAAGCGGCGCCTGCGCGCGCAGGAGTTCGATGATCACTGCTTCCAGTCGTGGCTCGCGCGTCTGCACGTCCACCACGCGGAGGCCCGATGCAGCCACCGCGGCGAGCGGCGCCGAGATGCCGTCACCCGCGCGCGGAGAAAAGACGATGACCTTCCCGGCATCGGCCAGCACGGCGCCCGCCTCGAGCACGCCCTGGGGCAGCGCCAGCAAGGGCTGCAAAAGCGTGAGCCGCACCGTGCGATGGCTGAAGCGCGACATCAAATCAGCCTTCCGCTCGACCACCAGCAGCTTGCCGTTCTTGATCACGCCGATGCGGTCGGCAAGCTCCTCCGCCTCCTCCAGATAGTGAGTGGTCAGCACCACCGTGGTGCCCGCGTCGGCGAGCTTGCGCACGTAATTCCACAGGTCGCGGCGCAGCTCGACGTCGACGCCGGCGGTCGGCTCGTCGAGGAAGAGCACCGGCGGCCGGTGCACCAAAGCCTTGGCGATCAGCAGGCGCCGTTTCATGCCGCCGGACAGGGAGCGCGTCATCGCCTTGCGCTTGTCGAGCAGTCCCAGTGCGGTCAAGATCTCGACCAGCCGGTCATCCGGGAGCCGCACGCCGAAGTATCCCGCCTGCAGCTTGAGCGTCTCTTCGACGTTGAAGAAAGGATCGAAGTTGATCTCCTGGGGCACCAGGCCGACCGCGCGCCGGGTGAACTGGTAATCGGAGACGACATCGTGGCCCAGCACTTCCACGGTGCCAGAGGACAGGCGCGAGGTGCCCGCCACCACGCTGATGAGCGTCGTCTTTCCCGCGCCGTTCGGGCCGAGCAGGGCGAAGACCTCGCCCCGCTCGATGTCCAGCGAGACATCGTCGAGAGCGGTGAAGGTACCGAAGCGCTTCGTTGCTCCACGCAGGCGGACGGCTGGTGTCATGGGCGCGCGGAAGATGCCACACGATCGTGAAAGTTTCCTCGAACTGGCGTAGGGTCCGCCAGTTTTCGAGACCAGAAAAGGATTCCCCATGGGCACACGCCTCTTCGTCGGCAACCTCCCCTTCGACGCCACCGAGGCGCAGATCCGCGATTTGATCGCGGCTGGTGGCCGCAATGTCACCTCGGTCAAGCTCGTCACCGACCGCGACACCGGCCGTCCCCGCGGCTTCGCCTTCGTCGACCTCGACACCGAGGAAGCCGCTAAAGCGGCCATCACCGAGTTGAACGGCAAGGACTTCGGCGGCCGCGCGCTGGTGGTCAACGAAGCGCAGGAGAAGACCGGCGGCGCTGGCGGAGGCAAGTTCGGCGGCGGTGGGGCGCCTGGCGGATTCCGCGGCACTCCCCACGGCAAGGAAGGCCGCACCGGCGGGTTCGGCAGTCGCGGGCCCTCGGCAGGACCGTCGCGCGGCGGTTCGCGCGGCGGCGGTCGCGGCGGCGGTCGCGGCAGCTGAGAAGAGTCGAAAGGCCCTCGCGGCTGCAGGCGCTGCACTCGCAAATCATCGAGTGCCGCGCCTGTCCCCGCCTGGTCGCCTGGCGCGAGGAGGCTGCGCGCGTGAAGGTCAAGCGCTACCGCGACTGGGACTATTGGGCCCGTCCCATTCCTGGCTTTGGCGACGCGCGAGCGCGGGTGCTGTTCGTCGGTCTCGCCCCCGCAGCGAACGGGGGAAACCGCACCGGCCGCATGTTCACCGGGGACCGGAGTGGCGACTTTCTCTTTGCAGCGCTGTTTCGCGCGGGCTTCGCCAATCAGCCAACCAGCGTCCGGCGCGGCGACGGACTCGCACTCTCCGGCGCCTTCATTACCGCTCCCTGCCGTTGCGCGCCGCCGGCCAACAAGCCTTTGCCGGAAGAATTGCAGAGCTGCAGTTCCTGGCTCGATGCGGAAGTAGCGCTCTTGAAAGAGGTGCGGCTCATCATCGCGCTCGGCGGTATCGCCTGGGCCGCGACGCTCGATCATTTCCGTCGCCGCGGCTTCACGCTGCCGCGGCCGCTGCCGAAATTCGGGCATGGGGCCGAGGCGGCAATCAAAGGCGCTCCGTTATTGCTCGGCTGCTATCATGTGAGCCAGCAGAATACCAATACCGGGAGGCTGACTCCGGAGATGATTGACCGCGTGCTGGATCGAGCGCGAGTGCTGTCGCAACCTGAAGGCGTAACACCGTAACAGCACCGTGCTGTTGCGAGGCCGCCGGTTCAAAGGGACGCTGCGCGTGGCATGCGGGTTGCTCCTGCCCCAGGCAGGCGACGAATGAAGTCAACGGCGTTTGTCGGTCTGACCTTTGCGACAGTGATTCCGCTCACGCGATCTGGACTTTGGTCTCGCGGGCCAATGCGGATGCCGGGGCAAATTCTCCCGACAACCGGTACCCGCTGCAAACCGCGCTCTTGCCGACCTGGGTGCCGCTCGGACAACACGGCGCGCCGGGTCTTGGCGTGGTGGGCCGCTTTTGACATCGGCTCGGCGCTTCTGGAATCTAGAAAGCTGTATTCGCGCAACGTCGACAATGGGGGGATGCATTCGCCAGGAAGCGAATCCGCGGACTGACGCAAGCGCCAGTATCGGTCGCCCTGGTCAGGCACGCTTGCGCAGGAACACGTGCGTCGCGCGCTCGCCTGCGACGGACCTCTCGCATTGGTAACCGAGCGTGCGCAGATCGAGGCCGTTGAAGAGGTTCTCTCCCTTTCCCAGCAGCACGGGCCGCACCGCGAGGTGCAGGTCGTCGATGAGTCCCGCCTTCAGATATTGCCGGATCGTAGAGACGCCGCCTCCGACGCGGACGTCCTTTCCTTTGGCGGCCAACTTCGCCTGCTTCAGCGCGGACTCGATTTCGGTGACGAAGATGAACTCGGTTCCGCCTTTCATCCTCAGCGTCGGTCGCGGGTGGTGCGTCAACACGAACGTCGGCACGTGATACGGCGGCTCGTCTCCCCACCACCCCTTCCAGCTCTCGTCCGGCCACGGCCCGCGCACCGGACCGAACATGTTGCGCCCGAGAATCCACGCGCCCATGTTCTTGAACCCCTCCTCGGCCATCTGGTTGTCGACGCCGACCTCGCCGTCGCCGCTGCCACCGTGCATCTGCTGGAACGCGCGTGTGGGAAAGAACCACTGGAAGATCTCGGGGCCCATCTCTCCGAGCGGATTGTCGAGACTCTGGTCGGGACCGGCGGCATAGCCGTCAAGCGAGACGGAGAGACAGAGGACGCGCAGCTTGGACACGGTGGCTCTCCTTAAGATCCAACGATTGGCCAAGGTATCACGAGCGCGAGGACTCACGGCATGGGCTCGCCATGACCGCCATCAGCGAGGGGCGTGACCTGATCGATTTTGCGCTGCAGAATGTCGTTCAGCGCAAGAGGCTTGTCGAGAGTATCGCGCGTGCACTGGACTCCTGTGCCGGCAAAGTGCTGCGAGACCGCTACCTCGCCGACATCCTCACCCAATCGCTCGACGGAGCCGTCGTACAGGTCTGCAGCGCAGGTCGATGGGTGGGAGACTTATTAAAGCAGGTTCGGGCAAGGAGGTTGAACGACTTCAGCCTTCGACAAAGACCCGACCCTGCCGCTGAAGCAAGGGTTCTCGACGACGCGGAAGTAGCGTCGGCGTTCATGTTCTTGTTTCCAGATGCGGTTCGGCGAGCCGCTCATCGGCCAAATGCCGCCGACATTGCAAGTCTAGAGCGCCAGCTCGCGACCCTGCTTGAATCCGTCAAGCGCCATCGGGACAAGATCGTGGCGCACTGGGATCCCGGCCAGCATGCGCCGGCAACTTGGGGGGACCTTGCGACGCCCTTCTTGGCACTCGAGGCGCTCCTCTCCAAGCCGTGGGTCGTCCATACCCGTGCGACGTACCTGATCGAAACGTTGTCGCCACATCCCAGAGAGAGCACAAGCCAGCTGTTGGCAGATGGAATCCTCAGGTAGCATCACTTCAACTTGGTCGAATACCTCGAAGGCACTTCAATAACTCATTGAATCTCGCACGCCCTTCGGTGAGGCACATACTGATACGGAGCACAGCCAGGCTGCCATCCGTTCGGCCGGCCAACCCGTACCGACCGGTGCCCGTGTCTGAGCGAGAAGCGCTACAAGTTCTGCTGTGCGAAAGGCGTTCGACGAGCCACTACGTTCCGCTACGCCAAGTTCGCTGAGGGCCGTGAACGAACGCGCGGCCCCCTGGACCTTCCGCGAGCCGTGCGAAAGCTCGACCTCTTCGAGCTGATTATCCTCGACGATATCGGCTACGTCGGACAGTCCCCCGACGAGGCCGAGGTCCTCTTCACGCTCATGGCCGAGCGCTACGAGCGTCGCTCCATGCTCATCGCCTCGAACCTCGTCTTCAGCCAATGGGACCGCATCTTCAAGAATCCGATGGCGACGGCCGCGGCCATCGACCGCCTCGTCCATCACGCCGTCATTCTGGAATTCGACGTCCCGAGCTACCGCACCGAGGACGCCAAGAAACGCGGCGCCTCAAAGTCCGTCCCCAAGCTCAACGACAACTACTCGAAGCCCGACGACAACTACCCCACCGCAGCGCAGTCCAAAGAGCAGGCGTAGCGAGACGATTTACCACCTAACCCTGACCGGCAAAAATAGTTGTCGCTGGCCGGCAAATCTAATTGACGCTGATCACGCGCACTATGTGATCAAGACACCAGCCAAGGCGGCTTGACTTATGTAAACCAGTCTTCCGACAAACCCGCGGCGACGAGGCCATGAGCCGGCGACGTCCAACATTAACCTGGCTTGAGCAGCTTTTCGTACCAACGGCATCGAGGATCGTTCCTCGGCGGCGCAAAGTTTCCTCGCCAGCGAAGGTCACTCCCGATCTTGGACAATTCTGCCTCTGACCAAGCGAGTGCACGCGCGGCATCGGCGACGACGTCAAGGGTGGAGACGAGTTCTATTGAAGGAAACAGTTCGCGCGCAATGCGGCGTTCCTTTCGATCGTCAGTCATGAGCGGCACCTTCAAGACGCCTGCGAGCGCGATGCACGAGGCGTCTGCGTCGTTGATGCGCGCGGCAGCATCAACAAAGGCCTCAAGGGTTGCGTCGTCGGTGAGCGATCGCATTTCAAGATGACCTGCGAGACGTAGCACGTCCGCGCTAACTGGCTCCTTGCTCCGCTGGCCATCGGAATCGGGAGGGGTCCAGAGCATCAGGGCTTCAACGCGCACCTGCGGCGTATCCAGTAACTGTATTTTCAATGCTTGCACAATCTCGCGCGCTCTTCGCGTGGCGAGAAGGTTGAGGGTGCAGCACGTGTCGATGACAATCAGACCGATCATTTGGTGTCAAATCTGCCGAAGGTCTGCGCCATTGAAATCGACGCGCAGTAGCATTCCTTCTCCGAGAGATATTCGCTCACGTTCTTGGAATACTGCGCGAGCGCTTGCGATATCCGTGGCGAGGACTTCAGCTAACTCAGTCTCGCTCAGTTTCTCCTGGCCGTAGGCTGACACGGCCAATTCGATATATCGCTCTGGAAGGCCAAGACGAACCCGAGACGGATGCGGCGCAGCCTCCGGTGCGCCAAGGTCCTTCGGGCGCAGGCCGCTCTGGGTGATCTTTTCGTAGCTACCGCGTGGCAGCAGTCGAAGCTCCTCAAGTCGGTGCGCCATCGCTCGAAACGAGACGCCAAACGTCTTTGCGAGGGCGTGCAAGTCGAGCGGGGTAAACCTACCTGACCTGCACCGCTCGGTGAAGCGCTTACGAACCCCCGCCGTCGGCAGCAGGAACTCCTTCGTAAAGGCCTCTGGGAAGAGCTCGGCGGGCTGTTGAATTAGTTCGTCAACCTCCAACACGTCCCCGGCCTCGCGGTCTCGAAGGAAATGTCCGAGTTCGTGCGTCAATGACCACCGCTGGCGCTCAACGGGCTCAGCGCAGTTCACCCCTACGCATCCACCGATTTCGTCGCTCCAGATGAGGAATGCGGCGAGTTTCGACGGCAGCCGATCCAGGTAGAAGATGCGAAGGCCAGCCTCCGTCTCGAATCGTTCGTCGATCTCGAAAACTGGTTCCTCGCCGAGCCCGAGCATTCCACGCACCGTACGTGCTGCATCTTCTCCCTCCAACTTGGGATCGAGCCAATGAGTGGCGCCTGACTCCGTCCGGTAGGTCTGAAGGGTCTCGAGCGGAGCGCGCACGCGTTGGAGCCCATGCAAACGTTCGAGCTCGAGGTAACGCCCGCCTAATTTGCGGAGGCGCTCGACGGCCATCCGAACGGGCGCCGTGTTCCGATCAGCCCCGGTCATTCGGAAACGAGGGGAAACCTCCGCGCGCACCGATCCTTCACGCAACAGATCGTGAACGGTAAGTCCGAGGAGGTCGGCAAGCTTGACCAACTCGGCGTTGGACGGCCGCCGTTCCCCTTTCTCGAGGGCGACAATCGTGGTCCGCGCTACAACAAGCTTCTCAGCCACTTGTGCCTGGGTAAGCTTGGCCCGTTTTCGTGCGTCGGCGAGGCGTTCACCCAACTGCTGGGAAGAGGGCACGGTTGCCAACCTTTCGATGTTCGCGAACTCGCTCGCGGACGGTGGGACGAGCTGCAGCCAAGTACGCCTGAATCTCGTCTGCGTATCTCTGGTACATCGCGAATACCTCAATTCGCGCCGCAGCCTTGGGCGGCTCAATGAGCGGAAGGGTCGCGGCAAACCTTGCGTCGGGGTCGAGATCGAGGAGCCCTTCGAAGTCTCGGCATTCACGCAAGCGGAGCGCATGGCTTTCGAAAGAATTGACCTCGTAGACACCGTGCTGGCGGGTGGCCACGTCTCGATACCTGGTCGGGTCCGGATGCAGCCCTCCGGCATGCAATGCAATCCTGCGAAATACGCATGACGTGCAAAGTCCGCAGTGCAGCATCGTGTCGGGCTTGTGTCCTTCGCCCTCGTCACAGGACATGGAGACGCGCGCGAGACCGCCCAGCGCCGCACCCGCAAGGCTGCACAGCTCCCCCTTCGTATGGAGAAAGAACGGAGCTTCGACGCGTACCTGTCCATCCAAAACTCTTGCGGTGAGCTCATTGAACAAGAGGAGCGTTCTCGGATGCATTGCGCGCGTTGCTTGCGCACCGACCTGCGCAGAAGAGATCGGGAGATTGATGCATCCGACTCCGGTTTCGTAAATGCTAAAAGAGGGGAGCTGCAGTTGGTATGCGGTCGTTGCGCCCATTGCGAGGAACAACAATCCGCGACTACGTTGAGACGGTTCCATCAGGCTCCGCGGTCGCTCGACGCCGCGAAGCTGGTGATCGAGTTTCAGCCAAGTCGCTACGGCACCGACCGACCGAAGCATCTCTAAGGCAGCCTTCTGCGCGCCACCTCGCACCTCGTTTCCGCACGCGGAGACCGCCAGAACGGACCTTCCATCGCGCTTGCTCCTGGCGAAGAGGCCTGCTACCGAGTCGAGCCCGCCACTGAAAAGGGCAACCTCATCTATCTTCTCTACGCGCTCAAGACCGAGCAGCTGCTGCTGAACGGGACTCGCGGCGATGCCTTTGAAGCGCAATTTCCACGCATCGTCCGTCATGAAGGAAAGCAGCTGCGTTAGCAGAGGCGTTACGGCGGTCCAACGTTCTGGGCATTCAACGGCGATTTCGAGACTCAGTGAGCGCTGCCAAGCCAGATCTCGCTGTGGGCGAGTTCCCTTTGGAGGCCGTCTTGGAGATAGTCGATCCGCAGCGAGGACAGCGGCCATGACGCGCAGAAAATCACGCTCGCAAGGACGGGAGGGTCCCAGGCTTGACGTCCTTTGAACGCCGTCCAGCGACATCGTTGCGGTTGGCTTCCAGCCTTCCTCTGCGTTGCAATGGATAGCTCCATCCCGTCCGAATCGATATTCGTAGTCAGCACGCATCTGGTCCTCCGCGCAGATCAGTATCTGGCTTCAAGTCAGCGCGAGGACGCGCTAGTCCCAGCCGTTTCGCGTCCGGGCGTGCGTAAAGGATGGCTGCGGCCGCGGCGGCGACGGGAGCCAGGACGTCCCGCGCTTTCTGGAGGAGTGCAGTGCCGTGCTCCTCGAGAAAACCTCCGCGACCACACAAGATTGCCCGCTCGAGGAGCGCAGCGCAAAAGCGCTCAAGGACCTTGGGGAACCCGTATTCACCAGCCAGGATGGCGCATTCGACAACAGGCCGAAGGATGAGATCTAATTCGGTGCAGCCCGGCCCCAGGCTTGCCTCTCTGATTTGCCTTGGGCTGCCTTCGGTCTCGAGTCTAGCCAGCAACGGCGAGCCCCGAAGCGCCGCGAGCTCAACTGCAACCACGGGAAGCGAGGGAATGCCCCCTGCAGCATTCAGCAAGACGTCCAAGGTCCTTGAGGCAAGGAAGGGATCCCACTTGTTGCCCGCCAAGGCACGGAAAACGGCGTCGGCGGCGCCGCGACCCAACTTGGTGACCGTTCCGAAGATGTCGCCATCCATAAGCAGTTTGTAACAACGCTACGATGACAATGTCAAGAAGATGGCGATTAGTTCGGTCTTAGTGACGACATTGTCGAGAGGGGCGGGTCGCGTTGTGGGCAGACCTTTCGGAGACCACACGTGTGAGTTCTGAGGGGCTGCTTCGTCTGGAAGAATTCGCGCATCCGCGCTTTCGATGCCGCAGCGAAAATTGGCGGGCCTGGACCATTCCAGGTCAATTTTTCCACTCTAAAGATTGGATTCACATGCGGCCGCTGGAAAAGAATGGTGCCGCCCTTCTTCCCCGACGGCAGCACATAGTGATCCTGCACCGCGCGATCGAGAAACGGCAGCCGCTCCGTGGACGCGGGCCACGAAGGCGAGCTGCGCGGAAAACGCGCAGTTCCGGAAGCAAGCGTGGCAAAGAGCAGATTGCGCCCCAACTGGCCGGAGGCGTTCCCGAGCTTATCGCTCGACCGCTTGATCAAGAATTTTCGCGGCTTGGCTGTTGCACGCATCGGTTTCGCGGTGCACCCGAGAGCTTGGCCGCATCGGATGAGCTCGCGGTCACGGCGCGCAAGGTGCTCACCGTCGCTGGAGCAGGTAGCCAGGGATCTTGGCCAATGCAATGCGTATCGGCAAAGGGACCGTCGCGCGCGCGAAACGAAGGGAACTCTAGCCAGGCGCGCTGGTCTGATCAAGTCACTCATTTTCCAGGCCGACCGGCGCGCGCACCGAGCGGGTGTGGCGCGTCTCAGCCAGCAACTCGCGATTGCGGGCAATGACGCCGGTATCGACATAAGGGCGGTCGTGCCAGAGATGGAAGACAGGGGCTGAATAGCGGATTGAGTACCCGCGCACCCCCGCGTGCACCATGCGAGTACCCAATTCCTTGTCCTCGGAGCCCCAGCCGAAGCGCTCGTCATAGCCATTGACTCGAGTGAAATCGGAAAGGAAGCAGGAAGTATTGCCACCTTTGAAAGGCGTGCGACGGATCAAGAGCGCGTCGATGGCGCGGCCGAGCGGACGCGGCAGCGCATAGCGCGTCTTGTCGCCGCCCCCAGCGCGCTCGAAATCGCCGCTCTCGATAGTGGCCGGGTTGAGCGCGTCCGACGTTGCGCGAGAGAGCCGCACCACGCCGCCGGCGACGAAGCGCCCGGGCCGCGTCGCCCATAGGTGCCGCGCGAGCAGGTCCGCCGCTGGCAGGCAATCGCCATCCGTGAAAAGCAGGTGGTCGCAGCCAAGCTCGCGCGCGCGGCGAACCGCTGCGTTGACCGCGCGGCACTTGCCGAACTTTGCGTCGTTTCGTGGAAGCCGCACATGCATCGCACCGTGTTGCGCAATCACGCTTGCCGTGGCGGGCCCGCTGCCGTCGTCGGCGATGATTAAATGAAAGGCCTTGGGCGTCTGCCGCGCCCAGGCGCGCAGGGCCAGGTCGAGCCATTGCGGCTGATCGAAAGTTGCAATCACGACAGCGGTGCGGAGCATTGGTCGCGCAGTGTACACGCTCGAGGAGCAGGCGCTTGCGAGGTCCGTCGATCGTCCACACCGTGACCTTCCTGGAGGTAGTCGATGCGCCGCGAGTCCGACCTTGATAAGCCTTTCGCCGAAAGGAGCCAGATGAATCCGCCCCCCGCCAGGCGTCTCGCCGGAAAAGTCGCCGTCGTGACCGGCTCGAGCCGCGGTATCGGCCGCGCGATCGCCAAGGCTCTCGCGGCCGAGGGCGCGACGTTGGCCGTCCATTACTGTCGGGGCGAGCAGCCCGCCGCCGAACTCGCTGCCGAGTTCATCAAGGCCGGTGGCAAGGCGCTCGCCTTCCAGGCCGACCTGGCACGGCCCGAGGACTGCCATCGCCTGATTGAAAGCGCGGCACAAAAACTGGGTCCCATCGATATCCTGGTGAATAACGCCGGAATCAATCGCGACAAGAGTCTGCGCAAGATGCAGGGCCTGGAATGGGATGAGGTCATCGATACCAATCTCAACTCGGTCTTCCACTGCACCAAGGCGGCGATCGAGCCGATGATTGCGCACAATTGGGGGCGCATCATCAATGTCGCTTCCATCATCGGCCAGACGGGTGCTTTTGGGCAGGCGAATTATGCGGCCGCAAAGGCGGGCGTGATCGCCTTCACCAAGAGCGTGGCGCAGGAACTGGCGAAGTATGGCGTGACGGTCAATGCCATCTGCCCCGGCTTCGTCGATACCGAAATGATGGCGAGCATGCCCGAGGCGGCGCGCGCGGCGGTCAAGACGCGCATCCCGCTTGGCCGGTTTGGCGAGGCGGACGAAGTCGCCAAGCTGGTTCGCTTTCTCTGCGTCGACGGCGACTGGATCACCGGCGCGCAACTCAACATCAACGGCGGTCAATTCATGTAGACAGGCAGGCCCCCGCGCTCAACAGGGCAGCGCACGCTATCGTCGACAAGCGGGGACGAATCGATACCTGAATCAACAACGCCATGGTGTCGACTCGCTGCGGTCGGAACTCTTCCACGACAAGAGCAAGGCGGCGCTGCACGCGAGCGCGCACCCTGCGCGAGAGATCTGGATTGGTGGCCCGACGTTTCAGGCCATCATCGGTCAACGCGCCGCGGGCGAGCGATTCCTTGCTCTCCGCTTCCACCATCAAGTGCAGGTGATTGCCCAACACGGAGTAATGAACGAGCCGGAACCCGAAGCGCTCACGCCCGGCGTTGAATGCATGACTTGATTACGAGGCAGGTGGAAAAGGTCGGCCGGAGGCTCGCGAATCGACAAGTGCGCCAGGCGGAGGAAGAAGCCGGCCGACGGCGCCCTTTGCGGACCGGGCGCCGGGCGCTGCGCAGAGGGAAGGTGGCTCATGCAGGCGAACTGCCGGAAGCGGTCTGCATCGATGAGTTGGACGGCGCGGTGCCGTGCGCGCGAAGAGTTAAGGTGCAACGATGATGGTCACGACGAGCGACGGCACCCGGCTGCACGTGATGGAGCAGGGCCCTCGAGACGCCGAGCCCGTCCTCTGGTTGCAGGGCTTGAACGCACCGGCGGCGGCCTGGGCTGTCCAACTGGCTCACTTCGGGCAGACGCGGCGGAGCGTAGCGCCCGATGCGCGGGGCGTTGGCAAGAGCGATGCGCCCCCTGGTCCCTACACCACCGCGCTGCTTGCCGACGACGCGGCCGCGGTGCTCGACGCTCTGCAGATCGAAAGCGCGCATGTGGTCGGCACTTCGCTGGGCGGCGCGACCGCGCAGGAGCTGGCATTGCGGCACCCCAGGCGGGTTCGCTCGCTGGCGCTGCTGGCGTCGTTCGCCGCGCAGGCTCCGCGCAGCGCAGCGCTTCTGAGCGCCTGGCGCACACTCTATGAGGGAGCTGACCGCGAGGCGTGGGAACTTCAGGCCTACGCCTGGCTCTTCACCGACAACTTCTGGCGCAGCGAAGCCAACGTCCGCGCGGCCCTCCGGTTCGCAGCGACGCAGCCGCGCCAGAGCGTGCAAGGCTTCCAGGGGCAAGTCGATGCGGCTCTCTCGCATGACACGCGCGCGCGCTTGCCGGGCCTTGCTGTTCCCACCGCCGTCATTCATGGGCGCGAAGACCAGCTCGCACCGTTCGCGGGTGGCGAAGAACTCGCCCGGCTGATCCCCGGCGCGGAACTGATCGCGCTCCCGGATGTTGGCCACGCGGTCAATCTTGAGGGCCAGCGAGCCGTGCATGCGGCACTGCGCTCTCTATGGAAGCGCTCGCTTCTTTAGAAAACGACCGATTCGGCACCACGCAACTTGCGCATGGCGCTCGCCGTAGTTTCCTTTGTGTGGAAGCGAAAGTGCCTGGGGTGGCACATCGCTTGCTCAGGGAGCCTACGGAAAGCTGCTTTGTGCAGGTCGGTCGGAAAACTTGACCGGTGAATGTTGGATTTTCACCGGTCAAAAAAGGTGAGGCGGACGCAATGATCGAGAGACCCAACCAGGTTTTGGTGATTGACGACGACGAAGCTGCCAGGGAGATCCTGGTTGAGCTGCTCGGGAGCGTCGGCTTCCATGCGTTCGCGGCTGCGGATGGCGCGACAGGGCTGGAGATCCTCGCCGGCGCGGCCCAGCCGCCGCAAGCGGTGTTGCTCGATCTGCGCATGCCCGGAATCGATGGATTCGAGGTCCTGCGGCGCTACCGCGCGCAAGGCGGCACGGCGCCAGTCATCGCTCTGTCGGCCATGGACGAGAAGGAGGCGGTCGTCAAGGCGATGCGCCTGGGCGCGAGCGATTACCTGGTCAAGCCGATCGAACCGGAGGAGCTGAAAGAGGCCATCGAGCGCTGCAGCATCGCGCCCAGGCAGGCTCGGGAGGAGTCCGTACCGCCGCCGGCGTCGCCTCTGCTGCCCTCCGCGGTGCGCCTGACCTCTGAACTGCCGGTCGAACGCCGGCACGACCCCGCGCGGCGGGGTGCTCCGGTGGACTTCATTGCCAGCGGCCCGGCAATGAACGCCATCTGGGACATGGTGGATCGCGTGGCCGAAACCGACGTGCCGGTGCTCATTCGCGGCGAGAGCGGCGTCGGCAAGGAAGGCATTGCGCGGACCATCCACGATCGCTCGCCTCGGCGCGGCAAGCCATTCATCAAGATCAATTGCGCGGCGTTGCCCAGCGAACTCCTCGAGAGCGAGCTGTTCGGTCACGAGCGGGGCGCCTTCACCGGAGCCACCAACGAGAAGCCGGGAAAGTTCGAGCTGGCCGACAAGGGGACCATCTTCCTCGACGAGATCGGCGAAATGCACCCTTCATTGCAGGCCAAGCTGCTGCAGGTCTTGCAGGATGAAGAGTATTACCGCGTCGGCGGCAAGCGGCCGATGAAGGCTGACGCTCGCGTCGTGACCGCGACCAATCGCGTGCTCGAGGACGAGATCGCGCGGGGCAACTTCCGCGAGGACCTGTATTACCGGCTTAACGTCGTCGGAGTGATGGTTCCGCCGCTGCGCGACCGCAGGGAAGATATTCCGGCCTTGATTGAACACTTCCGCAAGAAGTACGGGAGCAAGTACAAGCAGGGCGCGATGGTCTTCTCGCCCGAGGTGCTTCGCAAGCTCGGGGAATACGACTTTCCGGGCAACGTCCGCGAACTGGAGAATCTGGTGCGGCGCCTGGTGGTGCTGCGTGACGAGCGGTTCGTTCTCGACGAGCTGGCCGCGGTAGCGAGCCGCAGACCGGCGGTGCAAGTGCCGCTCGCGAGCGGGTCGGCAGGTGGCGCGCTGCCTCCAGCGAGGCAGCAGACTTATCAGACTCCGCAGTATGGAGTGGCAAAGGTTCCGGCAGCTCCGTCGGCGCCGCCTGCCCCCGTCCCCGCCTTGGGACCCGAGACGGTTTCATTGAAAGAGATCTCGCGCCAGGCCGCGCTGCGGGCGGAGCGCGAGGCGATCAGCATGATGCTCGCGCGGACCAACTGGAACAAGCGCAAGGCGGCCGGGCGGCTGCAGATCTCCTATAAGGCGCTGCTCTACAAGATCAAGGACTGCGGGCTGACCGACCCACGCATCACCGCGGGCCTGCCGGAGAATCTTCCCGTACTGTCCGCGGTCTCGGACTCGACCGGCTCCTCAAAGTAGAGAGCCCTGAAGCGGCTTGGCCCTGGGTCAGGATCAATGCTGGTCGGATAGCGCTCGGGCTCGCGCAGGCTGGCCCAGCGCTCCTCCTGCGGAGAGCGGAACAAACCCAGCGCTGGCCGACCGCGGTGGCTCCTGCTTTAGACCCGGCGCTCCTCGAGCTGCGCGGTCGACACGTTTTTTCTCGCACCAGACAGCTTGCCGGCGACAAGAAAGAGCGTGCCCATGACCAGCAACAGCAGCGGCTCCTCGAATGCCCCCGCGACCTTGCTGTACTCCAGCGCGAAGGCCGCAAGGGCGAACATGGTTGCTGCGGCCGCTATGACTCGATGCATTCCGTAACTCCCATTAACGCCCCGTCCGTTCATTCCTTGAGCAAGACGTCTGCCAACGAACGATTGCCTTGGGAGGGCCGGGTGAGGTGCACCAAGTAAGAACGAAGTTTCCCGGTTGTGGAACGGGACCTGAGTGAGAAACCTTCTGAAGGGCAGGAGCGCCTGGCCGCCAGGTTGGTCTGAAGGCTGCAAGGAGACTGCTTGTGACTCGATAGATAGAAAGAAAAGCAGCGCAGGAAGCAAGCGCTGGCACACGACGTGCTCTGGAGGTCGGCGGTTGAACCCGCCTAACCAGGCAAAAGGGGAAACGCGATGACTAAAGGGTTTGCTTACTGGATGATTTCAGCGGCGCTGCTGGCTTCGGCCGGCTGTGCGCATCACTCGGGAGTGCAGGACGATCAGGTCCAGCAGATCTCCGAGTACCGCCTGAGTCGCGAAGATGTGGTCGAGGTCTCCGTCTGGAAGGAGGCCGACCTCTCGCGCACGATTCCAATCCGGCCCGACGGCAAGATCACGCTGCCGCTGATCGGCGACGTACAGGCCGAGGGCTTGAAGCCGACTGAGCTCGAGCAGAACGTTCAGAAGCAGCTGGCCGGCCTGGTGCGCGACCCGCATGTGACGGTCATTGTTCATGACGTCAACGGCGCGCGCGTTTACGTCACCGGGATGGTGACCCACTCCGGTGCCTTCCCGTTGCGCAGCAACATGAACGTGCTGCAGGCGCTGGCGCTCGCGGGCGGTCTGCAGGAGTTCGCGGATCGCGGCGAGATCGCGGTGGTGCGGGCCGATGGCAAGAAGGTCTCCGTGGATTATGACGACTTGGTCAATGGCAAGAGCAGGGTCTCGCTCGCCGCCGGCGACACCGTAGTGGTGCCTTAAGTCATGACGATGGCCGCGCGCACGAACATTCAACTCGCGCTCGTGGCCAGCCTGCTGCTGGCTGCGCCAGAAGCGAGCGCAAAGGTCTATGTCGAGCTCCGCCCCAGGGCGACGTTCATGGCGGGTTACGACGACAACGTGGCATTGGACGGCAACGGGGCGGACGGCTTCGGCCAGGCCATCCCGGGTCTCAAGCTCGACATCCTCGGCGAGCACCAGTTCCACGTGAACATCGACTGCCAGGCGGGCCTCGCTCACCTGGCCCACCCGGAGCGGTTCGGTATCGACCAGGGAGCATTCGCTTCCAACGAGTCGTGCCTCTTCGGGATGAAAGACCATCTCGATGCCCGCACCACGACTCGCTGGGTCGGCCGCTCCACCTACGCGCAGGACCCGTTCGCCATCGCGGGCTACGGCCTGCTGCTGCGGCCGGGGCAGACGCACATCTTCATCGGCAAGCTCTACGGGGAGATCGCCCACGCGCTCACCTCGACCACGACCTACGAAATCGGCGCCGCGGGTGAGGTGCTGAACTTCGGCTCCAACGACCGGGGCAACGGGTACGTCGCCTCGCCGCAGATGCGATACCTGGTGCGCACCTCGAACCGGGCCACCTGGGACGTCGGCGTCCGCGAGCAGCTCTTCTTCGCGATCGGCTCCGCGGCAGCAGAAATCACGACCGTCGACGCGCATGGCAACACGGTCACGACGAAAACCGCCGGAACGCCGGGGGGCCTGCTGAATGAAGGCCACGCGGCGTTGCTGGGCGTGACCTACCGGCTCACCGAGGTGACGAATCTGACCGTCCGCGGTGGCCCCCTGCTGGTCACCGGGATGCACGGCAGCACGTTGATTCCGACCGGCAAGGTCGAGTTGGAGGGGGTCACGCCGTTCGCTGGCGTGCACCTGACCCTCGCGCACGACGTGGTGATCGGTGCTTCCTCGGCCGGTCCGCTGGTCGGCGACGTCGCCGAAGTGGGGATGTACCAGAACCTGGGACGGCTCGAGGGCGAGTTGCGCGCGGGTCTCTATCGAAATGGATACATCAACGATCAGGGCGCTGCGTCGCTGATTGGCTACGGCGGCGAAGCGACGGTGAGCTGGAAGCTGTCGAATGAATGGAAGGTTGGAGTCGCGGCGCTGCGCGATGCGCAGATCAACGACCCTTATCTGGCCAAGGTGGACCGCAATGTCCTGCAGCTTCGGCTGACCTGGGAACGCGCAAAGATCGGCGAGTAATTCAATCTTTTTCCGGAGGAGGAAAGCAATGGATCGCACTTATACGGTGGATGAGCTGATCGGGGCGCTGAAACGCCGGTGGAAGATCATGGCAATCGTTTCTGGGAGCGTGCTCGCACTCGCTACTCTCATGATCGCGCGGATTCCGAATGAATACTCGGCCCGCGCGCTGGTGATGGTGGAGGGGCTGCACCCGCACCCGGATCTGGTGGTGCCGATCATCTCCACTTCGCTGGAGGAGCGCGTCAAGAACGTCCGATCGCAGGTCTATGCGCGTGGGCTGCTCACCACCGCCATCGAAGAGCTGAAGCTTTATCCGAAGGAGCGCGAGAAGAACGGCATGGACGCCGCGGTAGAAGCGCTGCGCAAGGATGCTGAAGTGCACGCCGAGGGCGACGACGCCTTCTCCATTACGGTGCGCGGCAAGGACAGGGATCAGGCGGCTCGCATTGCCAACCGCCTGGCCGAGCTGTTCATCGAGACGAACCTTCAGGTCCGCGCCGGGCAGGTGACGCGCACCCGCGACATCATCGCGCAGAAGCTCGCCGAGATGCGGGGCGAGCTGGGCCAGTCCGAAGGCAAGCTCATTGCTTATAAGCGCGAGCACGCCAATGAGCTGCCGGAGCTCGTGGAATCGCGCATCCACGAGCGTGAACAGCTGTCCAAGCAGATCGAGATCGAGTCCACCTTCATGAACGACGCGAAGCACCGGCTCGACCTGATTGGCACCCAGCCGTCCGGCAAGGATACCGAGGTCGGCCGCTTGGAAGAGGAATACGACTTCTCCCGCGCCAAGCTGAGCGCCACCACCGCGCACCTGACCGCCGATAATCCGGACGTCATCTCGCAGCAGCGGGAAACGCAGGCAACCCTGGGGCGCCTCCAGGCCGCCCGCGCCCGCGCCGCGCAGAATGATCTCGAGTCGCGCCGGATGAACGAGGCGGTGAATCGCGGCCAGAAGCGTGTCAGTGCGCTCGAGGCCCGCGAGGAAAAGATCGACCGCGTGGTGGCCGTCTCCCCGCAGATCGCCGTCCAGGTCAATGAGATGGACCGCGACCTCGACATGCTCAAGGCCAAGGTGATGTCGCTGACCTCCAAGAAGGCCGAGGCGGAGATCGCCGCCGACCTCGAGGCCAAGTCCGCGCCCACCGAGTTCCGCGTCCTCGAGAGCGCCTCGCCGCCGTTCCTGCCGAGCAGCCCGAATCGCCCGCAATTCTTCCTGCTGGCGCTGCTCGGTGCTCTCGCCCTGGGCTCCGCCATCGCGCTCGGCCAGGAGATGGGCGACCGTTCGCTGCGCAGCGAGTCCGAAGTGGGCACTGCGATTGCACTGCCTGTGCTGGCCTGCATCCCCCGCATTGCGGTGGCCGGGCACCGGGCTCCCCGTCTCTTGACCATCAACGCTGGGAGCGAGGCTTAAGCCGCCCTCGCATCTCAACCTTCAACCAAAAAGGACTAACGATATGACGAGCATTCCTACAGCAATGAGCGGCCGTACTCCTTACCTCGAGCGGATTGAATCAGGCGCAGTCGAAACCATGACGGTGGACGAGCGCCTCGTAGCCATCACTGATCCGCAGGGCGCGGCGGCCGAGCAATACCGGATGCTGTTGCACCGGCTCCGGTACGCGCGATCGCTCCGGGGCAATGCGACTGACCCGGGCGCGGGCGGCGTGGTCATCGCCGTGACCAGCTCGGTGCGGGGCGAGGGCGTGTCCCTCACCACGGCAAACCTGGCGCTGACCGCAGCCCGGTCCGGTGCGCGTGTGGCGCTGGTGGACTGCGACCTGCGACGCGGCAGCACCGCGGCGCTCTTCGGCATGGGCGCTCGCGCGGGTCTCGCGGAGGTGCTTGCAGGCAAGAACGAAATCGGCGAGGCGCTCGGCAACTACCATGAAGGAAAACTCGCCATCGTCCCGGCTGGCAAGTCCCCGGCCGAGTCGGCCGCGCTGCTCGCGAGCCCGCGCTTCGCCCAGACGCTGAGCCTCCTGCGCCAGCTCTTCGACGAGATCTATCTGGACGTTCCGCCGGCGCTGGCCACGGCCGATGCCGCGGTGGTGGTGCACAGGGCGGACGGCGTGGTGCTGGTGGTCCGTGCCGATGAGACGCCGCGAGAGCAGGTCGCCAGCGCAGTCCGTTCGCTGGACGGCGCGCCTCTCTGGGGAATGGTGCTGAATGGCGTCGATCCCTCGCGCGTCCCGCCGCCGCTCCCGGTTGTCCGCGGGCAGCTCGGGTCAGGCAGATAGCTCATTTTTCCAGCACGTGGCCGGGGGCTTTTTTGCCAAGCCTCCCGGCCATTGCCAGTCTTTCAGTGGACCTTGGAGGCATCTCGCCATGCCGCAATTCGCAGGACATTGGTACAGCGGTCGCGCAGCCCGTCTGGTGCTCATCGAGACGGTGCTGGTCGGCCTTGCCCTGTTCGTGGCCGGCCGCCACGTCCACGGGGCGCGGCAAATCGCGGCGCTGATCGCCGCGGCAGGATGCGTCCCGGCCGCGCTTTACCTGGCCGACCTCTACGATCCACAAGTCATGCGCAACGACCGCAGCCGCGGGGCGGGCGCGCTGAAGGCGCTCGGCTTCGCGGCGCTGGCCGCGGCCATCTTTGGCGTGCTCGGCGGCGGGCTGCCGCGCGGCGTGCTCATCGACACCATCGGCATCGCCAGCGTCGGCGTGCTGCTGGCCCGGGCGGCGCTGGTGGCGCGGTTCGACGAGCGCGGCCACAACCGCGTGCTCATCATCGGTGCCGGGAAGCGGGCGCAAGAGATCGCCCGGCTGATTCGCACCGAGGCCTATGGCGAATACGAGGTCGCCGCCACGCTCGACCCCATGCAGGACCTGGCGCTCCCGCAGACCGAGGACCAGGTGATGAGCGCGGTCGGGAACGCGCGGGGCACTCTCATCGAGCAGGGTATCGGGCCGCAGCTGGTCGCGGTCGAGGACAACAAGCACGAGACAGTAGCGATGGCGCCGTCGCCGCAAGTCGTCCCTGGCGCACAGCTCATCGTCGGACCGGGCAACGCTTCTCCCATGCTGCTGCAGGGCCTGGCTGCGGAGGCGTCGGTGCACGCCGGCCAGCGGACACAGTTGATCGCCAGCATCGAGCAAATGCCCCTCGCGCAGGTGATGCAGCTTCCCCACGCCGCGCAGACCGTGGTGGTGCCAGCGAGGACCCTGGGCAGCGCCGTGCTGGAGCTGCGGGCCGACACCGTGGTCATCGCTTCAGACGAGCGGCGCATGCGCATGCCGGTCGAGGAACTGATTCGCCTGCGGCTGTCCGGCACCAGCGTTTTCCCGGCGCAGCGGTTCGCCGAGCGCGTGCTGCGCCGCGTGCCGCTCAGCCTGGTTCGGCCGAGCGATTTCGCCATCGGCCAGGGGCTCACTTCCCCGCTCTCCTCCGCGGTCAAGCGTGTGTTCGATCTGTTGATGAGCGGCATCCTGCTGTTGCTCGCGTCGCCTGTAGTCGCGCTGCTCGCGGCGCTGATCAAACTCGAATCAAAAGGACCGGTGTTCTACTCGCAGGACCGCTGCGGCCGGGGAGGCAAGCTGTACAAAATCCACAAGCTCCGCACCATGAAGCAGGACGCCGAGAAGCTGTCCGGCCCGGTCTGGGCCGCGCAGAAGGATCCGCGCATTACCCGCCTGGGCGGCTTCCTCCGCAAGACGCGACTCGACGAGATCCCGCAGGTCTTTGCCGTCTTCCGCGGCGACATGTCTTTTGTCGGCCCGCGGCCCGAGCGGCCCTTCTTCGTCAGCCAGCTCAAGCAGTCGATTCCGTTCTTCGGCCTGCGCGAGGCGGTCAAGCCGGGCATCACCGGCTGGGCGCAGATCCGCTACCCGTACGGCGCCACGGTGGAGGACTCGAAAAACAAGCTCGAGTACGACCTCTATTACGTCGAGCACCAGTCGCTCTTCCTCGACCTCGCCATCTGCTTTCACACCGTCAAGACCGTGCTCTTCGGGCGCGGCGCTCGCTAGCCGAGGCTCAACACAACCATGGCACTCGCCGTCGCGAAGGACCTGCTCGAGCAGGGCTTCACCGTTGAAGTCCTCGAGGGCCGCGATGCTTTTGCGGGTCTCGAAAAGCAGTGGAACGCCGCGCTCGCCAAGGGCCCGCGCGACGAGCCGATGCTTCGCCACGAATGGATGAAAGCGTGGATCGAGAACTTCGCTCCGGGCGCGCCGCTGCGGATCTTCGTGGCTCGATCCGCTGGTCATGAGCTCCAGGCAGCGGTGCCACTGGTCGAGACCAAAGAGCGCAACCTCGACACCTGTTTTGTGCCCATGACCACCTGGGCGACGCCCTGCAACGACCAGTCGCAGCGCGGCGGCGTGCTGCTGGGGACGCGCGGACTCGAGGCGCTGCAGGCAATCTGGGACAAGCTGGTTCTGACCCCCGGCTGGGATCGCCTGCGCCTGCGCGAGCTGCCCGACGGCGGTGGCGAGTGGACCCTGCGCGCGATCGCCGAAAAGGCCGGCTATCCCTGCGGCCTGTGGGTCTCGCTGCGGTCTCCCTATCTGCCGCTGCCCGAGCTGCCGAAGCCGGAGTTGGTCAGTGCTCCGCCCGCCGTCGCGGCCGTAGGTCCGGTCGCCACTGCGCCCGCCATCGCTGTGGACGGCGCAGCTGGAGCCGGCGCTGCGAAGAAGCCGCCCAAGCCGGCCAAGCCGCCGAAAGCGCAGCCGCTGCCGGATCGCTACGCCGCCGTCGAGGCGAACGTCGACGCCAAGTTCCGCCAGAACTTGCGTCGCCGGAAGCGCCGTCTCGCCGAGCAGGGAGAGGTGAAGTACCTCGTCGTCGACGGCAAGGACGCGAAGAAGCTCGACGAGGCATTGGGCGACTTCTTCGTCCTCGAGGCGAGCGGCTGGAAGGGCGAGGGCGGCAGCGCCATCGCGCAGAAGCCGGAGCTGGTGGGCTTCTACACCCAGCTCGCGCGCGACGCGGCCAAGCGGGGTGCGCTGGCGCTCGGCTTCCTGACTTTGAACGGAAAGCCAATCGCGGCGCACCTGACGCTGGTACAGGCGGAGCGCAGCTTCCTGCTCAAGCTCGGCTACGACGAAAGCTTCGCCGAGTATTCGCCCGGCCAGCAGCTGGTGAGCGAGGCCATCAAGAATGCCTGCCAGCGCGGCCTGCGCGAGTTCGACTTCCTCGGACCCTGGATGGAGTGGAAGGCCGACTGGGAGACCCAGGTGCGCACGCACCAGTGGCTGACCATCTTCCGGCCCACGCGCGCGGGCGTCCTCGTGCACGAGGCGCGCTTTACCGTCTGGCCGGTGGCGAAGAGCCTGGTTGCGCGGGCGAGGCAGTTCTTCGCGGAGTGGAAGAGCCGCCGCGGGAACTCGAATGCTTCTGCCGCAGACTCGAATGCTCCCGTCGCAGACTCGAATGCTCCCGTCGCGGGGTCAAAGTCTCCGGCGGCAGACTTGCCTGCCGCACCGCCCAAGTCTTCAACCAGAGAAGCGAGCCCGAGCTGACCATGGCCAATCCCGCTCAACATCTCCGCGTCGCTCAAGGGCAGGGCGAGCGCGCGCCTGCGCCAACCCGCACCATTCCCTGCATGCCGACAACCTGGCCGCACATGCTGCTTCCGCGGCCCGCGGCGTCGGCGCCGCTGGTCTTTCCCTTTGACCAGCCAGGCCTGCGCTATCGATACTTCTGCCGCAACGCCGTCTGGGATGCCGTGCAGCTGCTCGGCCTCGCCGGCAAGGAAGTGCTGGTCCCCGCCTATCACCACGGCGTCGAGCTGGAGACGCTGCTCGCCGCCGGGGTAAAGCCCATCTTCTATCGAGTCGATACCAGCATGCGGGCCGACTATCAGGACGCGAAACGCAAGCTGACCAAGAGCACCGCCGCGCTTTACGTCATCCACTATGCGGGCTTCTCACAGGACATGGACGCGGCCCGCGCGCTCGCCGACGAAGCCTCGGTGCCGCTGGTGGAAGACTGCGCGCTGGCGCTGCTTAGCCGCAATGGTGAGAAGCCGCTCGGCTCCTACGGGGACGTCAGCGTCTTCTGCCTGTACAAGACCCTGCCGGTTCCAAACGGCGGCGCGTTGCTGGCCCGCGGTGAGTTCGCCCAGGGCGTGCGCTCGCTGCCTGCCGCCACGCGGCCGGCGCTACCGTCCACCGCGTCGCACTTGATCGGCAGTCTGCTTTCGAATCTGGAGCTGCGCACCGGCGAAACCGGCAAGAAGGCGCGACAGGCCATCCGCGACCTCGGCCACCTGGTCATCCGTCGCTCGGGCATCGAGCGCGTTTCCACTGGAACGCAGCATTTCAACCAGGACGACGTCGGCCTGGGAATGAGCGGAGCGTCTCATGTGGTGCTGCGCAACCAGGACTTCGCGCACATCGTCGAGCGCCGGCGGCGCAACTACTTTCTGCTCTATTCAATGCTGCGCGACACGGCCCCGCCAGTCACCGGCGAACTGACGCCGGGCGTGTGCCCACTCTTCTATCCAATCAGCATTCCCAATAAGGCGAATGCGATGGCGCGGCTGCTCGCGCGCGGCATCGAGACCGTGGACTTCTGGCGCGTGCGCCACCCGGCCGTGGCCGCCGGCGAGTTCCCCGAAGTGGAGAAGCTGCGCGGGAACATCCTCGAACTTCCGGTGCACCAGGATCTTTCTCCCGGCGACGCCGAGCACATTGCCCTGTGCGTGAAGGAGCTCTTGTCGTGAACGCTTTCGCAGCTGCGCAAGCGCCGTCGGTCGTGACCACTCAAGTGGTGACGGACGCCGCGGAGCTCGCAAGATTGCGTGATGCCTGGCACGCGCTGAACGAGACCGCGCGTGCCGGATGCCTCTTCCTTGGACCCGAGTGGCTGGTGCCCTGGTGGGAGACGTTCGGCGCCGGCGAAGCCCGAAGTCGCGCGCTGCGCGTCATCACTGTCAGTGATGGCGACAAGCTCGTCGGGCTCTGGCCGCTCTTCGTCGACGAAGTGAAGCTCGGCGGCATCGCGGTCAAGCGGCTTGCCTTCCTGGGCGACGGCGCGACCGGCTGCGATTATCTCGATATCCTCGCCGCACCGGGGCGCGAGCAGGAGGTGCTCGAGGCATCTTTAAAGCAGGTCGGTGAACTCGAGTGGGATCTGCTCGATCTCGACGGCCTCTGGCGCGAGAGCACGACCGCCCTGCAGCTCGCGCTGCGGTTCCCCAGTGAGAAGCGCGTTCTCGCCGGGAATGGCGGGCTGGGCGGTCCGGCTACGCAGGTCGTCCGCGATGGCCGTATCCGTTATGTCTGCCCGAACTTCGCCTTGACGGGAACGTATGATCAATACCTGCAAGGGCTCGGCCGCCGCGAGAATCTGAAGCGCCGCGAGAAGTGGCTGAATCGCCAGCCGGGCACTTCCATTGAATGCGCGCGCACGCTGCAGGACGCGCCCGCGGCCACCGAGCGGTTCTTCGAATTGCACGACGCGCGCTGGGCCGAAGACGGCGGCAGCGACGGGCTTGCCGACGATCGCTTCCACGCCTTCCACCGCAAAGCCACGCAGAACCTGGCCGAGCGCGGCTGGCTGCGCATGTACACGCTCTTCGCGGCTCGGCGTCCGGTCGCGTCGGTGTACGGCGTCGTCCACCGGGGAAAGTTCCTTTACTACCAGTCGGGATACGACCCGGCCTGGGGCGTCAAGAGCGTGGGCCTCGTGCTTCTGGCGCGAACCGTCTCCGACGCCTACGCCGAAGGCCTCGACGAGTTCGACTTCCTCCGCGGCAACGAAGGTTATAAGGCGCAATGGGCGCGCAGCGAGCGCTGGACCATCCAATTGCGCGTCTGGCGCGGCGCCCGCGGGCGGTCAGCCAAGGCTGCGTCCGAGGCTTCGAAGATGGCGCGCGATACCTTCAAGAGCGCGCTGCCGACGCACCTCATCGAAAAGGTCCGCAAGGCGCGAAGGCTTTTGCGCCGTGGTGAGTTCGATCTCGCCTCTGCCGCCTCTTTGTTCAGCAGCGGACGAGAGGACCCTTGATTGCAAGGTGATGCACAGATTGCCGTCGCCGGGCGGGAGACTGTGAAAGCCGTGCTCGAGCGACAGAGGGCGGAAATGGCGCACATCAAAGATGAAGCGATTCAGCTCGCGCGGCGCACGGTCAAGGGTGCGGCGGCAGTGGCGCTCCATTACAGCGGCATGCGCAACGTGCTGTCCACGCTGCAGCGGCGCTCGGTCGGCGGCCGGCGCGTGCTCATCCTCAGCTATCACCGGGTGGTGGGGAATATTGAGCTGGAGGCAAAGCGCGGCCTGCCCACACTGAACATCTCGCAGGATACCTTTCGCAAGCACCTCGAGACGGTGCAGGAGACGCACGACATCGTGCGGCTCGACGACGCGCTCGATATCCTCGACGGCACCCGCCGTGCCCGGCGCGACGTGGCGGTGATCACCTTCGATGATGGCTATCGGGACGTCTATACCTGGGCCTATCCGGTCATGAAGGCGATGCATGTCCCGGCGGTCGTCTATGTGCCTTCCAGTTTCATCGGCACCACCGCTATGCGGCTCGGCCACGACCGGCTCTGGGCGACGCTGGTCCGCATGCGCGACCGCAAGCTGGGCCCGGTCGCGGTGGGGGTCTCAGGCGAAGCCGGGCAGTGGCTGGTCGCGGCGTTCGAGGGAGCACACACTCCCAACAAAGTCCTCGAGCGGCTGATTGCAAAGCATTCGACTCCAGGGCTCTACAAGCTCGCCGATGCGCTCGAGGAGCGGCTTGGCCTCAAGGGCGAAGAAGTGCCCGAAGGCCAGACGGCAATGAGCTGGGAGATGCTGCGCGAGATGGACGCGCACGGCATCGAGACCGGCGGCCACACGGCCGACCACACGGTGCTCACCAACAGCGTGCTCTCCGAAGCGCGCCGGGAAGTGGCCGAGTGCAAGCGGGTGATTGAAAAGAATCTCGGCAAGTCGATTCACCACTTCGCCTATTGCAATGGCTATTACAGCGCGGGCGTGGCGCAGGCCCTGCGCAGCGAAGGATTCCGCAGCGGCGTTACCACCGAGGATATGTCCAATGTTCCCGGCACCGACCCCTTCGCGCTCAAGCGCAAGGTGCTTTGGGAGAACTCCTCGGCCGGCATCCTCGGGACCTTCTCGAAGTCCCTGGCTGCCTGCCAGTTCAACGACACCTTCGGTATCCTCTCGGTGCAGACGCCGGTGATGGGCGCGCGCCCGACCAACGATGACGTCGGGGACGCCTCCGCGAACGCTTCAGTCTCCGGCGACCACAACAGGAGCGAGGCTTCGGACAAGCTCGCCGCAAACGGATAGTCAAATCATGGCGAGACCGAGGGGGATACTGGGGCAGGCGGGCCCGCTGTTGCTCGGGCGGCTGGGGGCAACGGTTCTCGGCTTTGCCTTGCCTTTGATATTGACGCGGCTTTTGCCGCAATCGGAATTCGGTACCTACAAGCAGGTGTGGCTGGTGGTTACCACCGGCTTCTTCATGCTGCAGCTTGGTATCGCGCAAAGTCTCTACTACTTCGTTCCGCGCAAGGACGGCCGCGAGCAGGCCTGGCTGACCCAGTCCATCGGCGCCATGGCCCTCCTGGGCTCGCTCTGCGCGACGGTCATCTATCTCGGACGGTTCCGCATCGGCGCGCAATTCGCCAATCCGGAGATCGCCACTTTCGGCGTGCCGATGGCGCTGATCGCACTGACCATGATCCTTACCGCGCCGCTCGAGATAGCGCTCACGGCCGAGGGCAACGTCAAGGCAGCCGCGTGGATCATCTTCCTCTCCGACGCGGTCCGCGTGGCCGCGAGCGTGGTCCCGCTGTTGATGGGCTGGGGCCTGCGGGGCTTCTTCTGGGCGTACGTCCTGCACGGGGTATTGCGCTCGGTGGCAATCGCGGTGCTGCTGCTCCGCCGCGGCGCTCCGGAGTGGGACTGGAAGCTCTTTCGCCAGCAGCTTGCCTATGCCCTGCCATTCGGCGCCGCCATCCTGCTCGATGTCCCGCAGAAGACTTTTCACCAATGGGCGGTGGGCTGGTCGGTCGATCCGGCCATGTTCGCCATCTACGCGCAGGGCTGCTTCCAATTGCCCATCGTGAACCTGCTCTATTCGCCCATCAGCGACGTGCTCCAGGTCCGCATGGCCGAGCCCGGCAGCCACGAGCACCACGTCCACCTTTTCCACGACGCGAACCAGCGGCTCGCCGCGGTCTTCTTTCCCTTCACCGCCGGCATGGTGACGGCCGGCGCGCTCTTCATCCCGGCGCTCTTCACGCACCGCTACGACGCGTCCATCCCCATCTTCCGCATCGCCGTCCTGACCACGCCGTTCGCCTGTCTTCCCCTGGAGGGCGTGCTGCGCGCGCTGGGTCGCACCCGCTATCTTTTCAAAATATTCTTCTGGAAATTGCTGGTAACGGTTCCCACCGTGCTCCTCGGCCTCAAGCTCTTCGGAATGGCGGGCGCCATCGCGGGCCACGGCCTCTCCGAGTCGGCCATCCGCGTCGTCATGCTGAATCGCACTCGCAAGGAACTCAACTCGACCTGGGCCGGGATCCTGCCCTGGAAACACCTCGCGCTGCTCGGCGCAACTTCGCTGGTCGCCTGTGTGCCGGTGGTCCTCATCTCTCATTACACGTCCACGGGTCCGCGTCCCTTCCTCGCGCTCTGCGCGGCCGGCGCCGCATATGCCGCGGTCTATCTCGCCTGCCTGGCGCTCACCCCGGGCGCCGGCACCCCGGTGGCGAAGGTCAAGCGCATCCTGCTCGGCGTCGGCGCTCACACGGAGCCACTGGGTGTAGTGAGCGTGCGCCCGGGCGTCGCCGCTTAAGGTCTCGCAGATCGCCCCTCCGCCTGCGCGGCGAATTCATTGCCAGCCAGCGACTTGAGGAGCTGGTTCGGCACCGCCTCGCCAAAGGCGACTTGGCTGCGTTGTTCGAAACCGCGCTCGACTTGCTGCGGGCTTCCCAGCCACGCGGCACATTCCCAACTCGCAAGCGCGCCGTTCACGGACGCGACGGAGGGTGTTGTACCTTCACTGACAAAGAGGGTCGCCGAATGCGTCGAAACCGGCGCGCTCGAGTTCGACCACCTCGACGGCTTAGCCCGGACGCACAATCATTCCATTGAACGGATCCGGCTCCTCTCCCGTGCACATCACCGGTCTGCGGCGGAGCAGATGTGTGGACACACCTTCATGCAGGGAACGAAGGACCTGAAATCAAATAAATCAGTCGCCGGAGCCAGCGTTCCCCTTCGGAGGGCAGGGGCGGGAGCCGCAGGGGCGGGTGTAACGCAGGCCGGCCCGGCAGCGAGCGCGACAACTGCGGCAGCAGCGACCAAAAACCGGCAGAGCGGTGGTAACAGCGTTCCGCCGCAGAAATCTATTGCGCCCCGTCTGTTGACACCCAGGCCCGGACAGAATAATATACGCCAAATCAAATGAAGAAAGCGGTGCCTCAACAAATAAAACTGAGGTTCGCTCCTCGCGGCGGCAAGCGGCGCGGCGCTGGCCGCAAGCCCAACGGACTGACCGCCGGCTTGCCTCATCTGCGCCGGCCGAAGCTCGCGAGCCGGCAGCCGGTGCATGTGACGCTGCGAGTGCACGAGCACGTCTGGAACCTTCGGACCCGGCGCTGCTTCCGTCTCATTGCTCCCACGTTCCGGGCGATGCGCGCACGCGGCACCTTCCGGCTGGCTGAATACTCAATCCAGGGCAATCACCTGCACCTGATCCTCGAGGCGGGCGACGCGCGCTGCCTTGCTCGCGGCATGCAGTCCCTCGAGATTCGCGTTGCGAAAAGGCTGAACAAGCTGATGAATCGCAGCGGCCCCGTCTTCGCCGACCGCTATCACGCGCACATCCTGCGGACCCCGACCGAAGTCGCGAACGCGCTCCGCTACGTGCGCGGCAACTTCGCGGTACACGCCGGGCGGCGCGGAAAAACGGTCCCGGACGCAGCCGATCAATACTCATCCGCCATTCTGGTCGAGGGAGCACTCCCGCACGAGCAGGACGGGCCGCTGGTGTCGGAGCCGAAGTCCTGGCTGCTGAGGTTCGGTTGGCGCCAGGCGCGGTGAGTTCCTGGCCGAAATCGCTACCTGCTCCGGCTGGCACAGTGTTTGCCCGCAGCTGCTGCAATGAACAGGATCGGACTCAACTCAATGGCCGCGGCCGCGTTTCCAATGCGGTCTCTTGCCCCGAAGGTTCAGGGGACACACCTTGCTTGCGGGCGCTTCCTGTTTTGGGGAGCGAGCGGCGAGAGGCGGCCTTCATGAAAGTCACGACGCGGCGCATTGCATTCATCGGTGAGCCGGACCTACAGGTCGCGGATCAGCTGCGCGAAACCGGCTACCAGACCGAGGTCCTTGATTCGCGCTCGAGCCTGTCTTTCGCCCGCGCCCTCAATCGCCTGAAACCCGCGGCCATCCACGCGCGGAAAGATCACCTCAAGGCGGCACTGATCGCCAAGCTGTCCGGTACTCCACTGTTGCTGCAGGTCAGAGGAGAAGATGTGTCGAGGTCCACGGCCTATGCAGCTCGCCTGGCCGACCGGGTCCTGTGCGGCGCGGCGATGGTGCGCGAGGCGCTCGTCGCCTTGGGCGCGTCGCCGTCCTCGACCTGCATCCTGCGCGGCCTCCTCGACGTGACCACCGACGTGCGGGCCGCGAATCTGTTTCCACCCATGCTCGACCCGGCCACTCGCTGGGTCGTTGCCGCGACGCCGACCGACGGCGCGGACCGTGGCCACCAGGACCTCCTCCTCGCCTTCATGACCGTGGCGCGCACGCGGCCTAAGTTGAAGCTCCTGATCGCGGGCAAAGGTCCCGAGGCAGGGAAGATGCGCGCGCAAGCCGAGCGCGCCGGAATGCTGGCGCGGATCATCGTCTACCCGGTCTCGCGTGAGCAGCTGCCCGCGGTCTTTGCGCGCGCCGCCGCGGTGGTGGGCCCAAGCCGCTCGGGGAACATGCCCGATCCGCTCCCGGAGGCGCTGGCTGCCGGCGCGCCCGTGATCGCCACCGCGCTGGGTCCGCATACCTCCTGGATCCGCGAAGGCCGCACTGGCTGGCTGGTTCCGGCCCGCGCTCCTGTCGCGCTGGCGACGCGCCTGGCGCAGGTCGTCGACGACCCGACCACCGCCATGAAGATCGGGCAGAACGCGCGGGCCGTGGCGCTGGAGCTTGCCGCCCCTCGCGCCGTCGCCCGTGAGCTGGCGCGCTGCTACGCTGGCATGTCGCCTCTGCGCCCGCTTCTCGGAGGTGTTCACTTTCCGCAGGCTCCGCGCGGCTTGCGGCACGCTTAGCCGGTTGCCAAGCAGCGCCGTGCTGCACAGCTTGGTCCGCACAGTGAAAGAGTTTTCCAACATGAAAGTTGTCCTGGTTGGAGACTTCCCGCCGCCTCACGGCGGCGTCGCGGTCCACGTCGAAGTTCTCTTTCGAACCGTCCGCGCGAACGGCGGCCGCTGTGAGGTCCTGGATATCGGCAAGGGCCAGCTGCCTGCCGACGGCGTCGTGCCGGCGGGCGGATCGATGCGATTCACGGCCCGATTGGGTCAATACGCCGTGCGCGGATATCAAATCCACGTCCATACCTCGGGCGCCAATCCGAAATCATGGATGCTCGCCGGCATCTGCGCATTGGCGGGCGCGGTCTCCGGCAAGTCACCGTTGATTACTTTCCATTCGGGGCTGGGGCCGGCCTGGATCGCGCAATCCGCGGCACGGCGAAAGACCGCCGCTGCGATCGCAAGCCAGTTCGGCACCATCATCGCTGTCAGCGACGAGATCCGCGACAACCTGATTCGCTGCGGCGTCGCGCCGGCAAAGATTGAAGTGCTTCCCGCCTTCTCACGCTCATTCCTCGAACCGGGCGCGCCGCCACCGGGCTTCGATGCATTGCGCGCGGACGCTGCACCGCTCTTCAGCGCCATGCTCGCGCCCGGCAAGGTCTATGGCCAGGAGTTTCTTCTCGACGCCTTCGCCCGCGTGCTCGGGCGAATTCCATCGGCGCGCCTCGCGGTCTACGGACCTGGCAGCGACGCGGTCCGTGCCGAAGGCGTGACTGCTTATGGCGAATTGCACCGCCCGCAGGCGCTGGCGGTCATGGCGAAGAGCGACATCTTCATCCGTCCGACGCTGGCCGACGGAGACTCAGTGAGCGTCCGCGAGGCCCTGGCGTTCGGCCGCAGTGTCGTTGCCACCCGGGTCGGCAACCGTCCGCCCGAGACGCGGTTGGTTGTGCCGGGAGATGCCCGGTCGCTGGCGGAAGGGCTCCTCGCCGCGGTGGCCGACCTCCGGGCGCATCCAGTCCGGGAGGCGACATTGAGCGCGGCCGGCGGCGACTGCGTGCAGCGGTTGCTTGCACTGTACGGACACGTAGCCGAGCTTCCGGCAGCGCAAGGAAAGCAAGTCAAGAACGCAGTGGCGGAGGCAGCATGTGCGGCATCAGCGGCTTCCTGAACCGCGACCGGTCCCAGCCGGCCAACAGGGAAATGCTGCAGGCGATGACGAACATCATCGCGCACCGCGGTCCGGACGGGAGCGGTTTATATATTGATCACCACGTCGCGCTCGGCCACCGGCGGCTGTCCATCATCGACCTGTCGGAAGCTGGCGCGCAGCCGATGGCCAATGAAGACGGCACCGTTCACATTACCTTCAACGGTGAAATCTATAACCACCTGGATCTGCGCAAAGAGCTGGTGGCGAAGGGCCATGGCTTTCGCAGCCGCTGCGATACCGAGGTCCTGGTCCACGGATATGAAGAGTGGGGCGAGGCCCTGCCAGAGCGCCTGGCGGGTATGTTCGCATTCGCCATCTGGGATGCGCGCAAGGAGCGGCTCTTCCTCGCCCGCGATCGCCTGGGCAAGAAGCCGCTCTACTATCATCTGGGCAAGAAGCGGTTGACCTTCGGCTCCGAAATCAAATCTCTCCTGCTCGATCCGGAAGTGCCCCGGGAGCTCGACGAGGAGGCGCTCGATCTTTATCTATCGCTTCGCTATGTACCCGCGGGACTGACCGCCTTTCGCGATATCCACAAGCTCGCGCCCGCCTCCCTTGCGGTCTACCAGCATGGCAAGCTCACTACGCGCCGCTATTGGCACACGGTATTCCCGCCCGAACCCGACGACCGCTCTGACGAAGAGCTGGCCGCTGAATTGTGGAAGCGCACCCGGGCTGCCACTGAAGCGCGCTTGATGGCCGACGTGCCGGTCGGGGTGTTCCTCAGCGGCGGGCTCGATTCCAGCATCATTGCCGCGCAGATGGTGGACCTGCGCCGCGAGCGCGGCGAAGGCGCGGTCAAGAGCTTCGCGGTCGGCTATAAGGCAGAGGATGGCAGCTCCGAACTGGACCAGGCCGCCCGCGTGGCGCGCGCCCTCGGCACCGAGCACCGCGAAGTGGTCGTGACCGCCCAGGACTTCGAGGCCTTCCTGCCGCAATTCGTCTGGTACATGGACGAGCCGGTCGCCGACGCTGCCTGCATTCCATTGCATTACCTCTCGAAGCGCGCGCGCGAAGAAGTCGTAGTGGTGCTCTCCGGTGAAGGTGCCGACGAGGTATTGGCAGGATATCCCATCTATCGTACCATGCTCTTGCTCGAGAAGCTGCGCGCGGCCGCGGCGGGCGCGGTCGATCAGGCGG
>JANYKT010000052.1 GCA_025358085.1 Deltaproteobacteria bacterium
GTGCGGGCCAAGAACCACTTGGCGAGCATCACGATGTCCTCCCCGCGCTCCCGCAGCGGCGGCAGGTGCAGGTGCACGACGTTGAGCCGGTAGAACAGGTCCTCGCGGACCCGGTTCGCCTTCATCTCCAGCTCGAGGTCCTTGTTGGTGGCCGCCACCACCCTAAGGTCGATCGGCTCGAGCTTCGTGTCCCCCACCCGCACCACCGCGCGGTCTTGCAGGGCGCGCAAGAGCTTCACTTGCAGGCTCATCGGCATGTCGCCGATCTCGTCGAGGAAGAGCGTTCCGCCGTTCGCGGTCTGGAAGCGCCCCGGCCGGTTGGTGACCGCGCCCGTGAACGCGCCCTTGGTATGCCCGAAGAGCTCGCTCTCGAGCAGGTTCTCGGGGATGGCGCCGCAGTTGATGGCCACGAAGGGCCCGTTCTTGCGCGGGCTGCGCCGGTGCAGCTCGCGCGCGATCAGCTCCTTGCCGGTGCCGGTCTCGCCGGTGACCAGGATGGAGATGTCGGTGGCCGCGACCTTGTCGATCTTGCGGAAGATGTCCCTCATCGGATCGCACGAGCCGATGATTTCGCCGTACGCCTGCTCCTCCAGCTTGTCCTGCAGTTCGCGCTTCTCTTTGCGCAGCTCGTCCAGCTCCAGAGCGCGCTCGATCAAGAGCGCGGCCGTGCTGCAAAAGGAGGTCATGAGCAACAGTTCGCGTTCGGTGAACAGGTTCGCCACGCGGTCATTGCCAACGTAGACCGCGCCGAACAGCTCGCCCCGGCGGACCAATGGCACGCACATCACCGAGCTCAGCTTGAGGTTCACCACGCTCTGGCTGGCGTTGAAGTTCGCGTCGTGAAGGGCGTCGCTGACGATGAGCGGCTCCCGGCTCTGCAGCACGCGCGCGACAATGGAGTCCGACAGCCGCTCGACCGCGTTGGCGATGTCCTGCTTCTGGAAATTCCGCGCGGTGGTGACACGAGGTCCGTCCGCGTCCAGCACGATGAGGAAGCCCTTGTCGGCGCGGGTGACCTCGACGATGGCGTCCAGCAGCAGCGACAGCGCGCGGTCCGACGGCTCCTTGGCCAGCGCTGCTGCGAGCTCGCTCAGGCGCTGCACCGCGAGCGAGGCCGGATCGCGTGCGCGCGACAATTCAGTTGGCGTCGGGATCCGGTCCGCGCTTTGGAAGGAGATCTGGGATTTTCCGATCCGCAGCGCGTCGCCGTCGGCGAGCAGGTGGCGGTCACGCTTCTTGCCGTTGACCAGCAGAATTGCGCCATCGAGCGCGGTCGCGGTGAAGCGCGCGCCGTCAAACTGGACGGCCACCACGCCGCGCAAGTCGGGGAGGCGCAGATCGCAGTCGGGGCTGCTGCCCACGCTGGTGAGGGGCTTCACCAATGGGAAGGAGACGGGCGGTGCGTTCTCGGTGTGGACGACGAGTGTGGCCATGATTGGTCTCAGGGAGAGCTGGGCTGGACGAGCCGATCGGGGAGGGCCTGCTCAGGCTGGTAGTGCACCGCCGCGTGGATCGCGCCGCCGGCCCAAAGACCGTAGAAGAGGACGGCCGAGACCCACTTCACCACCGACAGGTTGCGTGCCAGCGTATAGCCGCGGCTGTCGAACCGGCCGCTCGAGGGATCGCGCAACTCTTCAATGAGCAGCACGCTGCCGGCGCTCGACGCGGCGGTGACGATCTCCGCGGTGGCGAGGGCGATGCCCAGCGTCCGGTCGCCGTTCTGCAGCTGGCCCACGCCAAACGGCAACAGCGACACCCAGAACTCGCGCTGGACCACGCGCTTTTCCACCGTGGTCTGCCGCGCGAAGAGCAGCTTCTGCTGCTCCTCCAACTCGCGCTGCCGGCGCGCGCGCACGTCGTCCTCGGCCGCCTTGCGCCGCGAATCCTGCTCGGCGCGGCGCTGGGCGCGGATGGGAGCGAGCTTGTCGCTGCTGTCCTTCTTCACCCGGTCGAAGAGCGCGACGATGCCCGGTGAGACGTAGAACGGGTCGAGCTCGGTGTCGGGCTCCAGGTAAAGCAACTCGAGGAAGGCGGAGTAGGCCTCGCCCTTGCGGCCGAGATTGAAGAGGGAAATTCCCATCAGACGGTACGCTTCCGCGCGCAGGGCGGGCGCCTCGAAGCGCGCCTTCTCGACCAGGTCGATGAGCATCTTGGCGGCGGTCGCGTAGTCGCCGTACTCGAAAGTGTTGCGGGCCTTGGCCATTGCCTCTGCCGGTGAGGGCGCCTGCTTCTCGTCGGCAATCTGCGGAGCTTGCTGACCTTGCGGCGCCTGGGCCTGGGCGGGCGCCGCTTGCAACACCGCGGCGACCAGGAAGGCAAAAAGCGCTGCCCCTGCGCGACCGGCGAAGACCACGGCTCTCATTGCGCGGAGTGCGCCCGTCATGGCGCCACCGCCGCGGCGTAGTCGAGCGTGTTGTCCATGCCGGCGCGCAGCCGCGTGGTGAGCGCGCGATCGCCGATGGTGACGCTGACCGCCTTGTCGGGCGACGGCATCGCATAGGCCGGCAGGTCGGGAGTGGTGCCGACGAACTCGCCGTCCACCAGCACGCGCGTATCGGGCGGCGCGTTGATCACCTTGAGGTTGGCGGCGTGCGGAGCGCCATAGTTGAGCTGGTACAGCTGGTCAGGGCGATTGGCCGTCACTGCCAGTTCCTGGACGCCGTCGGCGCAGCAAGGGTGGCGCACGATCACCCGGTGGACGCCGGGCGCGAGCTGCCGGTCGAACTTGAGTCCGGTGCCCAGATTTTCGCCGTCCACCAGCACCTCGCCGCCGAAGCGCGGGTGCAGCGTGACCCGGACTGCGGCCGCGCGAGGAGAGTCGTTGCGCGCAACCAGTGAACGGCCCGGACGCCGGTGGTCGCCGTTCAAGCCGGGCGCGGCTGGAGGCGGAACGACCGGAGCCGCGGGAGGCGGGGGCGCCGCGCGTGTTGGAGCTGGAGTAGTCGCCGCCGCCACCGCAAGGGCCGCGGCCAGCGCTCGGGCGCGGGATCTCTGCACTGCGGCGTAGACCTGCGTCGAGAGCGCCACGGCCACCGCCAGCGACACGACGACCAGAAGCGAGCGCCGCCCGTACCGCAGCAGCCGCTCGCGGCGCCGGATGCGATCGACCTGCCCCTGCGCCAACGCGTTCCCCGGCTCAAGCGCAAGCGCCCTCCCGAACGACGCCAGCGCCGCGCTGGTCTTGCGCGCCTTCAGCTGTTGCTCGCCCTGGTCGAGGCTGCGCCGCAGCAGTCGCGCGCGCACGTCCTTGCTTTGCTGCTCCGGTTCCTTGACGAATAAAACCAGCTCGCGCAACGGCTCGTTCAAGCCCGCGTCGTCGAGAAGCTTGACGAGGTCCGCCTTCAGCTCGGAGGCAGTCTGGTAGCGCTGGTCGGGGTCGTTCTCGAGGCAGCGTGCGATCACGCGTGCCTGCGCGTCGCTGACGGACGGACGGACCATCCGCGGGTCTGGCCTCTTGCCCTCGAGAATGTTGCGGAGCAGGGCCGCGGGCGAGGGCGCCTGGTAGGGCAGCTGCCCGCACGACAGCCAATAGAGGATGGTCCCGAAGGAGAAGAGGTCGGCGCGCGGATCGGCGGGCTTGCCCTCGATGGTCTCGGGCGCCAGGTGCGCGGGGGAGCCGAGGATGCTGCCGGTGACGGTAAACTTCTCGTCGGGATCGAGCAGCGCGGCGATCCCGAAGTCGGTCAGCTTGACCACGCCGTCGTCGCGCACCATGACGTTCTCAGGCTTGATGTCGCGGTGGATCACGCCGGCTGCGTGCGCGTGCTCGAGCGCCTCGGCGATGGGCAGGAGGCAAGCAGCAGCGAGCTCGGGCGGGTCGAACGGGTGCGCGTCGGCAAAGGCTCGCAGCGTGTGGCCGCGGATGAATTCGGTGACCAGGTACGAGGGGTCGGCGCTGAAGTCGTAGACCTCGAGAATGAAGGGGTGGTGCAGGCGGGCCACGACGCGCGCCTCGCGATCGAAGCGGCGCCGGATCTCCTCGCGCGCGTGCAGGTGCGCGTGCAGGACCTTGACCGCGACCGTGCGGCGCAGCTTGCTGTCCCAGCCGCGCCACACCACGGCCATGCCGCCCTGGCCGACCTGTTCATCGAGCCGATAGCGTTCGTTCAGCGCCATTGCTGGTGCGCTTTCGACAGGGGGCATGGATGTCGCGGCTGGTGCAAGGCCCTCTCTGCTTTCACGCTCGGGGACCATGACACGAAGGGCGGATTCTTGCGCGGCCCAGATCCTTGCGATCAAGCCTGAGGGCGGCGGCTCTTGATCACGCGCTCCAGAAGCTCGCGGAGCAGCGCGACCGGATCCTTTTGCGGTGAGGGGGCGCTCTCGAGGGTGCCGAAGACGGCGTCGTTGGCCTTGGCCGATCGACCGGTCGACGCCGTTCCGTGCGAGGGCGTGGCGGCTTCCAGCTTCTCGGCCTGGTGGAGGTCGGCGCGAGCGCCCGGGCTCGCCAGCGCGCGCAGCTCCTCGAGCCGCTCGCGCAACAGTTCGTTGGCGGGGCTGCGCGAGGTCGCGCGCTGGTAGGCCTGGGCGGCCTCGCCAAAGCGGCCCGAGCTGGCGAGCATCTCGCCTCTCTCGGCGTCGCTGAGCGAAGCGGCGGCGGGACCTTCGGGCTCCTCAGGCTCGGCGCGCCGCCGGCTCACCAACTCGGACGGTTGCAAAAGCGCGCGCACCGATTCCATCCGCTGGCGCACGCGCTCGTCGTCGGGGTTCTGCGCGAGGTGGGCCTCGAAATGCTCGAGGGCGACCAGCAGCTCGCCGCGCCGCACCGCACGCTCGGCCCGCTGTTCCAAGTCTTTTGCTCCCTCGTACATTCAACTCCATGAGACGCGCCGCCGGGTCGGCTGTCAATCTTTAGGCTGGGTGGACAGGCTCTCTCGGCGCAGGGAGCAGGCCACGCGTGCGGCTCTCGAGCGCCAGCTGGTGCAGCCCTTCAATGGCGCTCGGATAACGCGGGACGAAGCCCAGCAGCCGCAGCCGCTGCGTGTCGTAGTAGCGGTCGGCGGCTAGCTGCTCGAGAAGGTCCGGCTCGAGACGCGGTGGTGGCGGTCCCGCCTGCCCGTCAAACGCCTTGCGAAACGCACGCGCGAGCTTGCGATTCAGAGGCCGCCACAGCAACCAGGCCGGAAGTCGCCGGGCCACCCAAAGCAGAGCGCGAGCCGGCGCGGGAGAGTAGGGAATGCGGCCGGCCTCGCGTGCTCCGGCGGCCTGCAGCACCGCGCGCGCCAGCTCTTCGAGCGGGAGCGGCACGTCATCGGCGACGTTGAAAGCACGGCCGTCGTGCGCCTCGGCCTCACGCGCGAGCAGCACCGCCGCCTGCGCGACGTCGTGCGCGTGCACCGTGTGGACCACCGGCCCCCGCCGCGGCAGCCAGAGCGAGCGCCCCGCGCGAGCAGCCAGCGCCGCGACCACCAGCGCCACCGCTAGTCCGCGCCGTTGCCGCGGCCCGTAGGTCAGCGCCGGCCGCAAGATGACCAGCTTGAGTCCGCGCGTGCGGCGCCACAAAAACGCCTCGCGCTCGACCGCCCAGCGCGTCTCGCCGTGCGCGTCCACCGGCTGCTTGATCTCACTCTCCTCGCAAGGAAGATTTGCCGGGCGGCCGTACACAGTGCAGCTGGACAGCAAGAGAAGCGGCGCGTGTGCGTCGAGGGCTGCGGCCATGGCTGCACGCACCATTGCCAGCGCCTCTCCGCGCTCGCCCCCGCCGGGAAAGGCAGCGTGCGCGACGAGCCGAACGCCGCGCGCCTGTCCCGCCGCGATGAGAGCGCCCTCGGGCTGGCCAAGCTCAGTCAAGAGGGTCGTTGCGCCGAGCGACTGGAGGCGCGACAAGTCCGCCGACGGACGGTCCAGCGCACGCACTTCCCATCCCTCCCGCAGGAACGCCTCGCACAGATGTGAGCCGATCAGCCCCGCGGCGCCCGTCACGAGGATAACCGTGTTGCCTTGCACGACCGGTTGCTAGCTCGATGCGACGCGCGATGCAACTGGCAGGTGCGAATCCTTCTTGCGACCCCTGCAGAACCGTTATGCTGTCAAGCTGGGGGCGTGCGACGACCGTGATCGAGGGCCTGGAATTGCTGCTGGTCGAACGCTGCCCGGACTTCGTGGTGGTGCTCGACGGCGATTTGAACGTCGTTCGGGCGAGCGCGGGTCTGCGCGGCGCCGTCCCTCTGGTTTCGCCCGGACAAGCCTTCCTGCACTCCCTTGATGACGCTTCCCAGGCGCGCTTGCGTCACGCCCTCTCCCTCGACGGAGACGCCACCACGGCGCTGACGCTGGAGCTGATTCACCGCGGCCGCGAACGCCTGATCACCGCCTCGTACCGCTTCTACGCGCTCGAGCGCCCTCTGGTCAGCGGCATCGGCCGCGAGGTCGCCACCGGGCCGGATCTGGTCGATCAGGTGGAGGCACTGCGGCGGCGGTACCAGGAGTCGGTCTCGCAGCTGGCTTCACTGACCGGGCGGCTGCGCGAGATGGCCATGAGCGACTCGCTCACCGGGGTGCTGAACCGCCGCGCTTTCCTGGACCATGCCGACGGCGAGTGGGTCCGGCACCGCCGGCACAAGCACGCGCTCTCGTGCGCAATGATCGACGTGGACGGCTTCAAGCGCATCAACGACACCTTCGGCCACGCGGCTGGCGACGCGCTGCTGCAGCACATCGGCGCGCTGCTCCGGGCCACGCTGCGGGCGAGCGATCTGCCGGCACGGCTGGGCGGCGATGAGTTCGTGGCGCTCATGCCCGAGACCAATCTCGAGGGAGCGGCGGCGTTGGGCGAGCGGCTGCTTTCGCGGCTCGCGGCGCGGCCGCTCACGGCACTGGACCAGAACATTTCCGCCACTCTCTCGATCGGCGTAGCCAGCGCCGACGGCGTGAACAGCCTCGAAGAGCTGATGGCCAAGGCGGACGCCGCGCTGTACCAGTCCAAAAAAGAAGGCCGCGCGCGGGTGACGGGAGCCGAGTGATGCGCAGCGGAGGGCGGGATTCTAGCTGCCGCGCAGTACCGAAAGCTGGGAAAGCTCGTCGGCGAGGGATGGATCTTCTGCCACCAGTTGCTTGCGCAGCGAAGAGAATTCAGCTGCACCGAAGGCGGGGCTGACCAGCGCTGCGAGGTCGCCCTGGCCGTCGGCGAAGAGCGCGCGCACCAGATCTTCCCAGGCGCCTTCAAGCACGACCGTTTCGCTTCCGTCCTCGAATTCAAAGCTGCGCGCGAACCGGGCTTCGGGCGAGGTGAAGAACCAGTGGCGCGAATCGGGCTCGCCATCGTCGCGAAAGACCTGGAGGAAGCCGCGGCGAAAGTCGTCCGCGGCCGGAAGCCCTTCGGGAATGTCCCAGGCTTCGCGGTAAATCCCGAAGAGCTCCTCGGCCACTTCGCCCCGGCACTGCGCATCGACGAAGTCGGCTCGCGCGGGCGCGGTGGGCCGCAGCGCGCGCGCTGCGTCCCGGTAAAGCTCGAGCGGGTCATCGAGCGATGCGCGCGCCGCGAGAATGGCCTGCAAGGATGGCATCGAGAGGTCGAGCAAGACAGCTCCTGGCTTGAGGCGGCGCGGGCAACGAGAAGAAGGAACCGCGCGGACGGGGACTGCCGCGACATGCGAAGGGCCCCGCCACCGCCGGCCGGGGCCCTCGCAAATGGTCAACGATTTTTACTTCAGGCACGGACCTGCGGCTCGGCGCTGCCGCCCTCAACGACCGGCGTAGCGCCCTCAACAGGCAGGGGATTCTTCGCCGCCTTCTCGAACGGATCCTCCTCGAGCGCGTGGCGGAGGACGTCGTCCATCGAGTGGGCGAAGATGAATTCCATCTCCTTCTTCGCCTGTTCAGGCACGTCGAGAAGATCCTTCTTGTTGCGCTCCGGCATGATGATCCGCTTGATGCCCGCGCGGTGCGCCGCCAGGACCTTCTCCTTGATTCCACCCACCGGAAGTACGAGACCGCGCAGCGTCGCCTCGCCAGTCATCGCCACGTCGCCGCGCACCCGGATGCCAGTCAGCAACGAGGTCAGCGCGGTGAAGATGGTCACGCCCGCCGACGGACCGTCCTTGGGGATGGCGCCCGCCGGGAAGTGGATGTGGATGTCCTGCTTCTCGAGGAACCGCGGATCGATGCCGAGCTTGGGCGCCTTGTTGCGCGTGTAGCTCATGGCTGCCTGGCACGACTCCTTCATCACGTCGCCGAGCTGCCCGGTGAGCGTGAGGCCGCCCTTGCCCATCATCCGAGTGCATTCGATGAAGAGCAGGTCGCCGCCCGATGCCGTCCAGGCGAGGCCTGTGGCCACTCCGGGCACCTCGGTTCGTTCGGCCACTTCGGAGTAGTGCCGCTCGGGCCCGAGGATGATCTCCAACTCCTCCGGCGTGATCACCCGCTTGACGGTGGAGCCTTTGGCCACGTCCACCGCGACCGCGCGGCAGACGTCGGCGACAGTGCGCTCCAGGTTGCGGACGCCGGCTTCACGCGTGTAGCCGGTGATGAGCTTCGAGAGCGTCGCCGGCATGATCTCGATGTTGTCTTCCGAGAGACCGTGCTCCCTGATCTGCTTGGGGATGAGGTGGTTCTTCGCGATGTGCTCCTTCTCCTCGAAGGTGTACCCGGGCAATTCGATGACCTCCATGCGGTCGCGCAACGGCGCCGGAATGGGGTCCATCTGGTTTGCCGTCGCGATGAACATGATCTTCGACAGGTCGTAGGGCACGTCGAGGTAGTGATCGGAGAAGGAGTTGTTCTGCTCCGGATCGAGCACCTCGAGCAGCGCCGCGCTCGGGTCGCCGCGGAAGTCGGCGCCGAGCTTGTCGATCTCGTCGAGCATCAGGACCGGGTTCACGCTCCCGGCCTTCTTCATCGACTGGATCACGCGGCCGGGCAGGGCGCCGACGTACGTGCGCCGGTGCCCGCGGATCTCGGCCTCATCCCGAACGCCGCCGAGCGACAGCCGCACGAACTTGCGGCCGGTGGCGCGCGCGATGCTCTGGCCGAGCGAGGTCTTGCCCACTCCGGGCGGACCGACCAGGCAGAGGATCGGACCCTTCATGTCGTTCTTGAGCTTGCGGACCGCGAGGTATTCGAGGACGCGCTTCTTCACCTTCTCCAGCGAGTAGTGGTCCTTCGCCAACACGGCGCGGGCGTTCTCGATGTCGAGGTTGTCCTCCGTCTTCTTGCTCCACGGCAGGTCGGCAATCCACTCGAGATAGGTGCGTGCAACCGTATACTCAGAAGATGCCGTCGGAATGCTCTTGAGGCGATTGAGCTCCTTGTTGGCCACCTTCTCGACCTCGGGCGGCAGGCCGAGCTTCTTGAGCCGTTCGCCCAGCTCGTCCAGCTCCTCCTCCTCTTCACCCAGCTCGCCCAGCTCCTCCTTGATGGCCTTGAGCTGCTGGCGCAGGTAGTACTCGCGCTGGGTCTTGGACATCTCGCCCTTGACCTGCGAATCGATCTTGCTGCTCAGCTTGAGGATCTCGCGCTTTCGGTTGAGAAGCTCGAGAACGAGCTTCATGCGCTCCTTGAGATCCACCGTCTCGAGGACCTGCTGCTTCTCCTCGATGGGCACGTCCACGTTTGCGGCAATCAGGTCCGCGAGGTGGCCCGGCTGCGTGATGCTCTCCACCAGCTCGGTCGCAGCAGCCGGCAGCTCCGGCATCATTTCGATGACTTCGCGCGCCAGCTTTTTGAGGTTGATGCCGAGCGCTTCGACTTCCACCTCTTCAGACGGAGTGCGGTCCTCGACCGGCTCGATCCGCGCCTTGAGATACGGATGCTCCTGGACGAGTTCGACCACCCGGAAACGCGCGAGGCCCTGGACGACCAGCGAGTAGTTGTCCTCGCCCATCTTCAATAGCTTCACGATGCGCGCCACCGTACCCATGGAATGCAGGTCGGCCGCGCCCGGATCCTCCTCTTCGGCTTTGCGCTGCGTGACGACGCCGATGACTTGATCGTCCCGCACCGCATCCTTGATGAGCGCGATGGTCTTCTGCCGTCCGACGGCGAGCGGCAGCACTCCGCCGGGGAAGAAGACGCTGTTGCGCAGCGGCAGGATGGGAAGGACGGAAGGAATGTCTTCCTTGTTGATCAGACCAGGCGCCGACGGAGTCACCACTTTGCCTTTTTCGGACATCGTTTTGTCCCTCCTCCGGCTAGAAAAGCGAAACTTGATTCTTCGTGTCTAACGACGATTTCGCAATGTAGCTACGACAGGCGCACTGGCAACAGCCTGCCGCAAGAAAGCTGGCAAGCAACCTGCCGGACCCTTGACGCCCCGGCCTACCGGTCCAACCTTGGGGCATGCGCTCGATTCGCTTCACACCTCTCACCCTGCTCGCGGCGCTGACCGCTTGCCAGAGTTATGTCGCGGTGCCTGTGCAGCCCGTGACACTCGTGGCCGTCCAGCAGCACGAGAGGGTGCGGGTGGCCACCCAGGCCGACGTGCTCCTCATCGTTGACGACTCATTCTCGATGTCGGGCAAGCAGCAGCGGCTCGCGCTGGCGTTGCAGGACTTCACTACCCAACTGGACCTGCTCCGTCCGCCGGTCGACTACCAGGTCAGCGTCGTCACAACTTCGGTGGCCGAACGGTTCGGCGCCTGCGGTCCCGCGAACGATCCCAACGCCGCGGCGTCGTGCGACAGCGACTGGGGCGCCATCGGCTACGTCTGCGACGCGGGGCTCGCCTGTCTGCGCACGTTCGCGGATGCGGGCAAGCTGCGCGACGCGCGTCCATCGACGAACGGCATCCTCCGTCGCAACGACTATTCCGCGGCCGATTTCTCGGACTACCTCGCGCAGACCGTTCGCCGCGTCGGCACTGGCGGCGCGCGCCAGCCGCAGGGCATGGAAGCGATGCGGCTCGCGCTCTCCGATCCCACCAACGGCTTCGTGCGCAACGGCTCCAAAGTGGTGCTCGCGTTTTTCACCGACGCTGAAGACTGCTCGGATCCGCAGCACCGCTTCTCCGCCCTGACGCGCGACCCCAAGACCTTTGCCGTGATCGACCGCTGCGCCGCCGACGCCAACAGCGACGGGCTCACTCCTGCCGCAATCGAGCCGGTGGCTACCTACGTCAAGTTCCTGCGCGAGAACCTGAAGAACGCCAATGGCAGCGCCAAGGAGATCGAGGTCGCGGCCATCGTCAGCCTGAAGGACGGAACGTCGGATCCGGGCCTCTGCACCAACCCCGCTTGTGACCAGGCCTGTGACAGCCCCCAGGCGGCGAGTGTTTGCCAGCAGCGCTGCGCCCAGGCGCCGACGTACGCGATCTGCATCGCCGACTGCTTGTCCGAGTGCCACGGGTTCTGCGGCGGCGCGGTGCCGGGGCGACGCTATCTCGAGCTCGCGTACGCCTTCGGGGGCATCGCCGCCAACGTCTGCAGCCAGGACGCGAGCGAGCCGCTCGGACGGCTGGCCGCGGTGATCGGCATCCCGAAGCAAGTCGCGCTCCGCACGCAGCCCACCTCGGAAAAGTATCTCTCGGTGCACGTCCAGCGCGGCGCCCGGACCCTGACTTGTGACCAGGGCGTCGGCTTCCAGCTGGTGACCACCAGCGAAGGTCCGGCGGTGCGGTTCCTCGGCGAGTGCTTGCTGCAGCCCGATGACATCTGGGACGTCCGTTACCTGGCCAACGGCTGACGGCTCCGCCCGAAGGGCGATGGCTGGCCTGTGACCTCGAGCAGTGATAGAGCGTCCCTCCCCTGGGGGTCAGTCGCCATGCGCCTCACGCTCTTGTTCGTCTTCAGTCTGGCGGTCGCAACCGCCGCTTCCGCGCAGCAGTCTCCTCCGCAGCAAGCGTGGACCACGCGCTTTGACGAGGCCTGGAAGCACCGTGACCAACCCGCGGCGATGAAAGAGATCGGCGCTCTGTTGAAGGCGCAGGTCGTGTCGGATCCGAACTCGTTCGAGACCAACTGGCGGCTCGCGCAGGTCTACATCTGGAACGCGAACGCCGCCAGTGGCGATCAGCAGGCCGACCTCGGGCTGGCGGGCTGGGAGGCGGGGGACAAGGCCATCCTCGCCAAGCCCGATGACGTGCGCGGCCACTATCTCGCCGGCACTGGGCTCGGGCTCTACTCCGAGGGCATCGGGATTTTGCAGGCGCTGACCAAGGGCCTCGAGGGCAAGTTCCGCCAACGCATCCAGGCCTCGCTCCGCATCGACAAGGACTATCTCGACGGCGCGCCGCAGGTGGTGTGGGGTCGCTACTTCTACAAGTTGCCCTGGCCCAAGCGGAACATCGGCGATTCCATCAAGGTCCTGCGGGCCGCGGTGCAGGGTCACCCGACGAACCTGCGCGCGAAGCTCTACCTCGCCGACTCGCTGCTCGAGGACGAGAAGGGCGCCGAAGCGAAGAAGCTGATGCAGGAAGTGATGGATGCGCCTGCGGGCGAGGACCAGCCCGAGGCGAAGCGCGTCAAGGATCAGGCGAAGAAGTGGCTGTCAGAACACTGAAGGGACTACCGGTAATGGCCATCGCAGAATCGCAGGTCAGCTCGATGCAGAGAGCGCGCAGTGAGCTGGCCCACGTGAACTCCGTGGCGGGCCTGTTCCGTGCGCGGCTCGCCACCGACGCTTCGCGGAGCGCGGCGCGCTTCAAGCAGAGCGGCGCGTGGACGGACCTCAGCTGGGCCGCGCTCGCCGCGCTGGCAGAAGAGGCTGCCTGGGGTTTGCTCGCGCTGGGCGTGAAGAAGGGCGACCTGGTCGCGCTCATCGGCGCCACGCGCATCGAATGGACCGTGTGCGATCTCGCCGTCGCGTTCGTCGGCGCGGTGGCGGTGCCCATCTATCACTCCAACACCGCCGAGGAGATCCAGTTCATCCTCGAAAACAGCGGAGCCGTTGCGGCCCTGGTCGAAGACAACAAGCAGCTCGGCAAGCTCCAGTCCGTGCGCGCGAAATTGCCCAAGATCGCAAGCGTCATCCTGATGGAAGGCGAGCCGCCCGCGGGCGGCTGGTCGCACTCGCTCGAGCAGCTGAAAGCGTTGGGACGCGAGCAGAAAAAGAAGGCGCCCGGCGAGCTGGAAGCGCGCATCGAGGCGCAGCAGCGCGATGACCTCTCGACCATCATTTACACCTCGGGCACCACCGGCGTTCCCAAGGGCGTGATGATCACGAACGACAACATGATCTTTACCGCCGAGGTCACGGTCGGGAGCGGCCTCCTCGGCCGCGAGGACAGTCATTTACTCTTCCTGCCCTTCGCGCACTCCTTCGCGCAGATCATCAAGACCGCGTGGTTCTGCAGCGGCCTGAAGATGATCTTCGCCGAGTCGGTGGACAAGCTGGTCGACAACGCCGGCGAGACCGGGCCCACCGTGCTGTCGGCGGTGCCGCGCGTCTACGAGAAGGCCTACAACAGCGTCATCGCCTCGGGCATGGCGGGCACCGGGTTGCAAGGCGCGCTTTTCAAGCTGGCCATGCGCGAGTTCGAGCTGTACGCGAAGGCCAAGGAAAAAGGAGCCGTGCACTCGTCGTTCGCTTTCTCAGTGACGAAGAAGCTCGTTTTCCCGAAAATCCACGAGAAGCTTTCCAAGCGCTTCGGCGGCCGGATGAAGCAGTTCGTCTCCGGCGGGGCGCCACTGGCGCGGAAGATCGCCTACTTCTTCGACTTGCTCGGCTTCCAGATGCTGGAGGGGTATGGCCTCACCGAGACCATCGCCTGCACCAGCATCAACCTGCCCGGACAGACCAAGCTGGGCACGGTGGGCCGCGCGTTTCCGGGCATCGAGGTGAAGATTGCCGAGGACGGCGAGATCCTCGAGCGCGGCCGCAACATCATGCGCGGCTACCTGGGGCTGCCCGACGCGACCGCCGAGGTGATCGACCAGGACCGCTGGTTCCACACGGGCGACATTGGCGAAATCGATAACGACGGTTACCTGAAAATTACCGATCGCAAAAAAGATTTGATCAAGACCAGCGGCGGCAAGTACATCGCGCCGCAGGCCATCGAAGGCGCGCTCAAGACGATGAGCGAGCTGATTTCGCAAGTGGTGGTGATCGGCGACCGGCGCAAGTATGTCTCGGTCTTGTTGACCGTGGCGGACGACCAGGTGAAGAAAGTCTCTGGCTCGGCGGCTTATGCCGAAGGCTCGCAGTCGGCCGCGGTTCGCGCGCGCGTCCAGGAGGCGGTGGACAAGCTGAACGCCACGCTGCCGCAATACGAGACCATCAAGCGGTTCACCATCCTGGACCGGGACTTCTCGCAGGAACAGGGCGAGTTGACCCCGACCATGAAGGTCAAGCGCAAGGCGTGCACGGTGAAGTACGCGAAGCAGATCGACGCCATGTACGACGGAGAATCCGCCGACTAGCAGCGCGGCAGTTGATCGCGCAGGTCGAGCAAGACGCGGCCAGAGCGGATGACCAGCGCAGCATGCTCCACGCCTGCGTGGTACGGCAGGTGCGCGGGGTCGCGGGTCGCCCAGAGTACGAGATCGCCGCGCAGGCCGGGAGCGAGTTGGCCACGGTCGTCGAGCCGCAGCGCGCGCGCGGCGCCGGCCGTGCAGGCCCAGAGCGCTTGCGCGGGGGTGAGGCCGGCCAAAAGGCAGCCCGCGGCGAGGAGCAGAGACACGCTCTCGATGCGCTGGCTGCCGGGGTTCAGGTTGCCGCCCAGCGCGACCGGAACTCCAGCTTTCAGGAACGCAGCCGCCTGCGCTGGGCGCGGCTCGCGCAGGAACCACGCCGCCAGTGGAAGCAGCACCGCGGCGGTGCCGGCGCGGGCGAGCGCCGCCGTGCCTTGCTCGGTGGTGCGCTCGAGGTGGTCGGCGCTGGCGCACCGCAGGGACGCCGCGAGTTCCGCGCCAGCGCCTGCGGTCAGCTGATCGGCGTGGAGGTGCGGGACCAGGCCTGCGCGCGCCCCCGCCGCAAGCGCGGCGCGGCACTCGTCGAGCGTGAAGGCGCCCTGCTCGCAGAAAGCATCGCAGCCGCGCGCGAGGCCGAGCCGCGCTGCCTCCGGCGTCAACTCTTCGACCACCGCGCGCACCCACGAGGCGCGGTCCATCTCCTGCGGCACTGCGTGCAGGCCGAGCAGGGTGGGGACCACGTCGCAGGGAGCACCGAGCGCCGCGGCGCGGATGAGCCGCAGCAGGCGCAGCTCCTGTGCGACCGACAAGCCATAGCCGCTCTTCACCTCGACTGTGGTGACGCCGCCGCGCGCGAGCCGGTCCATGCGCGAGCGCGCGCCGAGAATGAGCTCCTCGTCGCTGGCCGCGCGCGTGGCCTGGACGGTCGAGGCGATGCCGCCGCCCGCCCGCGCGATCTCGAGGTAACTCCTCCCCGCGAGCCGAGCGGCATGCTCGCCCGCGCGATCGCCCGCGAAGAGCAGGTGCGTGTGCGGCTCGATGAGCCCGGGCGTTACGAGCGCGCCGCGCGCGTCGATGATGATCGCGGCACCTCGGTCGCCGGTCGGCCCGCCAAAACCTCTACTGGCTGCGTGGGCGCCGGCCGAAGCGCCTGGCCCCGCTACCGTCTGCTCCCCCGCCACTGTGCCCGGCCCGAGGTAAACGATCTTGCCGTCGTCGTCGATCGCTACCTCGCCGTCTTCGATGAGACCGAGCGGCGAATCCCCTTCGTCGCGCTGGGCGCCGGTCATGGTCGCGACCCGCGCGTGCTTGATGACGATCATACCCGTGTCTCGCTGCGACCGGTCCCCGCCCGCTTCATCGCGTCAGCCCCGGGATGGAGACGCCGCGATCCCGGGCGACGGCAATGGCTTCTTCGTAACCGGCATCCGCGTGGCGCAGCACGCCCATGGCGGGGTCGCTGGTGAGCACGCGCTCGAGCCTGCGCGCCGCCCCCGCCGTGCCGTCCGCCACGATCACCTGCCCGGCATGCAGCGAGTACCCGATGCCCACGCCGCCGCCGTGGTGGAACGAGACCCACGAGGCGCCGTTCACCGCGTTCACCAGCGCGTTCAGGATGGGCCAGTCGGCGATGGCGTCCGAGCCGTCCTTCATCGCCTCGGTCTCGCGGTTGGGGGAGGCGACCGACCCGCAGTCAAGGTGGTCGCGGCCGATGACGATGGGCGCCTTCACCCGGCCCGATGCGACCAGCTCATTGAAGAGCAGGCCTGCCTTGGCGCGCTCGCCGTAGCCGAGCCAGCAAATGCGCGCCGGCAGCCCCTGGAACTTGACCCGCTTGCCGGCGAGCTCAAGCCAGCGCAGCAGCGACTTCTTCTGCGGGAACAGCTCCGCGAGCGCGCGGTCGGTCTCGAAGATGTCGGCCGGATCGCCCGAGAGCGCCACCCAGCGGAAAGGCCCCATGCCCTCGCAGAAGAGCGGCCGGATGTACGCCGGCACGAAGCCCGGATAGGCGAACGCGTCGCGCACGCCGCCCTCCTCGGCGAAGGCGCGCAGATTGTTCCCGTAGTCAAAGACGTGGCTGCCCAGTCGGCGCAATTCCAGCATGGCATCGACGTGCGCGGCCATCGAGGAAATGGCCCGGCGCTGGTACTCGGCCGGGTCGCTCACGCGCAGCGCGGCAGCATCGGCCAGCGACAGGCCCGCGGGGATGTATCCATTCAGTGGATCGTGCGCCGAGGTCTGATCGGTGACCAGGTCTGGCCGCAGCCCGCGGCGCACCAGCTCAGGCAGCACCTCGGCGGCGTTGCCGATGACCCCGATACTGCGCGCCTCGAACCGCTCCTGGCAGCGCTGGGTCTCGGCCAACGCCTCGTCGAGCGAGGGCGCCAGCCAGTCGAGATAGCCCTGCTCAACGCGCCTCTGCGCCCGCGCGGGATCGATCTCGATGTTCAGCGAGACCGCGCCCGCCATCGACGCCGCGAGCGGTTGCGCGCCGCCCATGCCACCGAGGCCCGCGGTCACGATCAGCCGTCCGGCCAGATCTTCGCTGCCGAAGTGCAGCCGCCCCGCGGCCACGAAAGTCTCGTAGGTGCCCTGCAGGATCCCCTGCGTGCCGATGTAGATCCACGAGCCCGCGGTCATCTGGCCGTACATGGTCAGCCCGGCCCGCTCGAGCTCGCGAAACTTCTCCCAGGTGGCCCACTTCGGGACCAGATTGGAGTTCGCGATCAGCACCCGCGGCGCGTCGGGATGCGTCCGCAGCACGCCAACTGGCTTGCCACTCTGGACCAGCAGCGTCTCGTCGTCGGTGAGCGACTGCAGCGTCGAGACGATGCGCTCGTATGACGGCCAGTCGCGCGCGGCCTTTCCGCTGCCGCCGTAGACCACCAGCTCGTCGGGCCTCTCCGCGACCTCGGGGTCGAGGTTGTTCTGCAGCATGCGCAGAGCCGCTTCCTGCACCCAGCCCTTGCACGACAAGGTGTTGCCCCGCGCCGCCCGGACGAGCTTTGCCATGGCGGGCTGCTCTAGCACTGCTCTCGCTAGCACGAAGGATCTTTTGGCGGTCCACCTCCGTGTCCCTCAACCCGCCGTCCCTCACCCCAAGCGGACAATCTGGTTGAGGCACTGACACGCCTGAGCGAAGAGTGCATCGGAAAGGCTTCCGAGGCTGTGACGCTTGGCTCCCCGCGCCCGCCGGTCAAACGACTTGGGCTGGTGGCAGAGAACATAGCTGGGCTCTCCCGCTTTCCGGCCACGCGCTGCCGCCCCCACCACCACCGCGAAGGGGTGGTCCGCGTTGGACTCCGCCGTGGTCATCGGCGGTCCGATGACCAGCGAAGTTTTTTCATTGAAGTTGTGAGGAGAGAGAACAAGAAAAGGGTGGAGGTCCCGCATCTCGCGATCAGCCTGGGGGTCGCAGTCGATCCAGACCGCCTCGATGACTTGAAGGCGGTTCCCGGATTTCACTGGCCTGGTCTAGCGAGGCTTCCGAGTTCGCCGGCCAGCGCGGCGATGTGCAACGGGGTCGCGCCGCAGCAACCGCCCACCAACTGCGCACCGGAGCGCGCGAGGAGACGGGCCCACTCGGCCGGCGTGCGCCCGTCCGCGTCCAGCTTGAGCACGCGCGCACGCGGCGCAAGAACCCAGGGCCCGCAATTGAACCCCCGCAGCACGCCGGGGCGGGCCTTCGTCTCGCCCGTGACAAAGGCCGCCAGGGTCACGACCAGCGGCAGCGAGGTCTCAGCTAGCGCAATCGAGACCGCGCGATCGGCTTGGTCGACGCTGGTTGCGGTCTCGAGCCAGATCAGATCTGCGCCGGCGAGCGCGCGCACGCAGCGCGCCAGATCCTTCGTGCCCGCGAAAAGCGACGCGCCGACGAGCAGTGCTCCCGATTCGCGCGCGAGTTGCAGGGAGGCCGCGCACTCCTCGTCCGAAGGGTCGAGGAAAGTGTTGGTCAGCACCAGCTCCGCGCCAGCGGCGACGTGCGCGCGGTGCACGGCCAGCACGTCTCCTTTGTGCGAGAGCGACCACGACGGCGCGCGCTCCCTCGACAGGTCGAGGCCGCGTGCGAAAAGCTCGGTGCCCATCGCGCCGTCGAGCAGCAGCCGCCGGCGCTGATCGAGCCGCTGCAGGAATGCGCCCACGCGGTGTTCGCGCTGCGGCTCGCCGGGCCTCGGAACGCTGGCGGATGCAATTCTTGAGGCGCTCACTCGAGGTGCGGCTTGCCGTCGGTGAGCTGCGGCCGGGACGCTTCCGCGGGAGTGACGGCGTCGCCGGATGGAGCTGCGGCAGCGCCAGTGCCGGACGGAGCCGCCGCGGGCGCTGTTGCCGGGGACACGGGCGCGGGCGCGGTTCCTGCCTTCTGCGCGCCGAAGTTCGCGCGGTCCGCCTCGAAGACGCAGATGCCCAAGAGGTCCTTTTGCTCGGGCAAGCGCTTTTTGATCCGCGTGCGCGCCGACTGCGCCTCGGCGAAGGCGTCGGCCGAGAGCCGTCCCTTGGCCAGCCGCGCGCGGTACTCGGTGACGCTGATCAGCTGGCGCCAGAGCGAGTCGTAGAGCCGATCGAAGTGCTCGCGCACCTCGCCTTCGAGCGCCTGCGCGGGCGCTTCAATGCGCTGGCCATCGACCGGGACCACGATGCCGTCAAGATTGCCGAAGCCGTTCTCCGCGCGGTCGATGAGCGCCATCGCCTCCCGCGCCACCAGGGGGTACTCGTCGTCGAGGATCGCGAATCGCAGCGTGGTGGTGTCGACGAGCTGCGCCAGCACTGACCGCCCGCCGTACGGGAACATGACGCTGTGGCCCTGCTCGTTGAAGAGGCTTTTCACCAGCGTGTCGCGGTCCTGGGCGGTCACCTCGGACTTCGCGGCGACATCGCGTTTGGGCACCTTGAGTGTGTCCAGCTCCTCGCGCAATTGGTCGATGCCGATGACCGCGTTCAGGGCCGCCGCCTCGGTGTAGCCAGCGTGATAGACGCCGACCAGTTCGGGCTCGCCGGTCCGGCAGGAGACCGCGAGCACCGGACTTCCCGAGTTGCCGGAGTTCAGCAGAGCATCGACGATGAAGTCCGAGTGGCTCCAGCCCTTCTCGGTATCAGCCGTATACGGGTTCAGCACCTTCCCGGTGTTGAGCGCAGCGAACGCGCCCAGAGGGAAGCCGCGCACATAAACCAGATTCCCGGGGCGCAGCAGCGAGGACCGGCCCAGGTGCCAGGGCATGGTGCCCAACATCTTCCGGGCTTTGACGATGGCGATGTCGGCCGCGGGGTCGGAGAGGACCCGGGTCAGCATGATGTGACCCGGTTCGTAATCGTCGCTCTCGTCGCGGACAATCTTGAGCTGCTCCCGCACCCGTTTGCTGCCCGCCGGAATGCCCTCCACGGGGTGGTCCTCGTCGGTGACCTCGGGCTGGCTGGCGACGTGGTCGTTGGTGACCAGCAGCGTCTCGCCGTTGACCGCGCGATAGCCAAAGCCGGTGCCGTGCTCGACCGAGCGAAGGTAGTTGCGGCGCAGCTTGCCGTCGCGGCCGTAATAGACGTGCTCGTAGGTGGTGGTGTTGCGGATGGCGAAGACGAACGGCTCCTTGCCGGCGTCCAGGATCGCGCCCGCCTTCTCGGGCGGAAGCGTGTCTGCGTAGTCGCCCGCGCAGAGCGGAGGCGGCAACGGCGCGGCCTGCTGCGGCGCGCCGCGCACCGGCCGGAGCTTTTTCTGCGGCACCTGAGCGGTCGCTTGCGTGAGAAGGAGCGCGAGCGTTGCGGCGGTGAGGCCCATCTTGGATGCCTCCTGTTTGAGAGGGTAAGCGAACAGCAGTTCAGCGCAAGCCTGTTGCCGCATCGATCGCGCGGGTCTATCGTCATCGGCCATGCCCTCCCGCATTCGGGTCGTCGCCGCAATGATCGAGAAAGATGGCAAGTATCTCATTACCCAGCGCCGCCCCACCGCTACGCTTCCACTCCTGTGGGAGTTTCCGGGTGGCCGCGTGGAGGAGCACGAGACCGACGAGCAGGCACTTCTGCGTGAGTTGAAGGAAGAGATGGAGATCGCCGTCGAGGTGCGCGACCGCGTCATCCATGTCCAGCACTCCTATCCTCACTACGACATCGACTTTCGCGTCTATCGCTGCCGCCTGGTCTCGGGCAGCATTCAGAACGGCAAGGTCCACGATCACCGCTGGGTGACGCCGCAAGACATGGACAAGTACGAATTCCCTGCCGCAGACGAGAAAACAGTCGCGCTCCTGCTCGACCTGACGAACTGAAGACATTCTGCCGCACAGGCGGTTGCTCCTGCGCTGCCGAGCCTTACGTTTTCCCGGGGGCGTCAGTCTACTTTCCGGAGGATGTACCAACGATGGCGATGTTAAAGAGCAACAAGGGCAGCAAAAAGGTCGACAAACCCGCGGGCACGGGGCCTCGGTTCGGCTCGCCCATCATTTACGTTCTGCTGCTGCTGGTCGGGTTCATGCTGCTGCGGACGCTGTTCCAGGACGCGGGCTTCACGCGCGTGCCCTACAGCCGCCTCGTCGAACGCATCAAGAGCGACGGCTGCCAGAAGGTCGTGATGAGCTCCGACTGGGTGAAGTGCTACCCCAAGGGCGCCGAGGTCAAGGGCACTGATCTCCCTTGGCAGGCCGTGCGCGTGCAGGGCGACACCACGCTGGTGCCTCTGCTGGAGAGCAAGCACCTCGAGTACGAGGCCGTCGCCGACTCGTCGATGGGCGAAATGCTCTGGATGCTCGCGGTTCCGGTCGGCATCGGGTTGCTCTTCGTCTCCTGGCTCACGCGCCGCATGGGCGGCGGCATGGGCGGAGGTCCCCCCGGTGTGATGTCGTTCGGCAAGACCAAAGCGCGCATCTACTCAGAGTCGAATACTGGAGTTACTTTCAAAGATGTCGCCGGCGTCGAGGAGGCGGCTGACGAATTGAAAGAAATCGTCGAGTTCCTCAAGACGCCAGCCAAGTTCCGCCGGCTGGGCGGCCGCATCCCCAAGGGCGTGATGCTGGTCGGGCCTCCTGGCACCGGCAAGACCCTGCTGGCTCGAGCCGTCGCGGGCGAGGCAGGCGTCCCGTTTTTCTCGCTGAGCGGCTCTGAATTCGTCGAGATGTTCGTCGGCGTCGGCGCGGCCCGCGTGCGCGACCTCTTCCAGCAGGCAGCGGCCAAGGCGCCCTCCATCATCTTCATCGACGAACTCGACGCCATCGGCAAGAGCCGCAACGCCGGCATGTTCGGCGGGCACGACGAGCGCGAGCAGACGCTCAACCAGATGCTTGCCGAGATGGACGGCTTCGACGCGCGCACCGCTCTCATCGTGATCGCGGCCACCAACCGGCCAGAAATTCTCGATCCCGCCTTGATGCGTCCGGGCCGCTTCGATCGGCAGGTTTTAGTTGACCGGCCAGATCGCAAAGGCCGCGAAGACATTCTTCGCATCCACTCGCGCGAGGTGAAGCTTGGCCCCGATGTCGACCTGCGCCTGATCGCCGCGCGCACTCCGGGGTTCGCGGGAGCGGACCTCGCCAACGTGGTCAATGAGTCGGCGCTGCTCGCGGCGCGCAAGGACCGGGACAAGGTGGTGATGGCCGACTTCATGGAGGCCATCGAGCGCGTGGTCGCCGGCCTCGAGAAGAAGAACCGGCGTATGAACGAGAAGGAGAAGGAGATCGTCGCCTACCACGAGTCGGGCCACGCGCTGGTCAGCTCGCTGTCGAAGCACGCTGAGCCCGTGCACAAGATTTCGATCATCCCGCGCGGCCTGGCGGCGCTGGGCTACACCATGCAGCTGCCGCTGGAGGACCGGTATCTGATGTCGAAG
>JANYKT010000101.1 GCA_025358085.1 Deltaproteobacteria bacterium
CGCGGGCGGGCGGCGACCTGGAGGCGCTCTATCGGCAGCTCGGCGAGACGTTCCGAGCGCGGCGACCCGGCTGGCAATTGGCCGCGGTGGTCCCGCAAGAACGGCTGGGGCGAGCCATCGGTCCGGGCCTGCGCCGGCTCCTCAAGACCCAGAACGGCGGCCTCCCGATCGAGTTTTCGCTCGCCGCACCGACAGGCTGACAGGCTGACAGGCTGACAGGACCGGAACGCTTTTAGCCGCCGATGCGGATCATCGAGCGCGCGTGCCCCGGCGCGGCCGCCTTCTGCAGCGCAATCAGCTCGGCGGCTGGCGCGTGACCGGCCCGCTTCATTTGCAATCCTTGCTCGATGAGCGCGACCAGGTCGTCATCGCTCGCGCCCGCGCGCATGGGGCCACGCAAGTCCAGCTCACCTTCGTCCAGCAGGCACCAGCGGAAGTGGCCGTCGGCCGTCAGCCGTGTGCGGTTGCAGGTGCCGCAGAACGGCTCGGTCATCGCCGCGATGATGCCGATGCGGCCCGGCCACCTTTTCCCTCCGCGATCGGCCACCTGGTAAAGTTGCGCGGTCTCGTCGAGTCCGAGTGGACCGAGGTCGAGTTCGCGCTCCAGCAGCGCGCGGATCTCGGCCGCGGCCAGCATGCCTTGACCTTCGCCCCAGGTGTTTCCCTCGAATGGCATATACTCAATATATCTAACTTCGATGGGCAACTCACGCGCGAAGGCCCGCGCGAGGTCGATGAGCTCGTCGTCATTGACGCCCTTCATCGCCACCGCATTGACCTTGACCCGGGCGAAGCCCGCCGTGGCCGCCGAGCGAATGGCGCGCACCGTCTCCTCGCAGCCATCGCGCAAGGTAATGGCGCGGAAGCGTTCGGGCCGCAACGTATCGAGCGACAGATTCAATGCGTCCACTCCGGCCGTGCGCAGCGCCTCCAGGTGCTCCTCGAGAAGAAGGGCATTGGAAGTCATGGCCAGCCGCTTGAGGCCGTGCGCTTTCAAGGCGCCGATGCGCGCCACCAGCGCGTCGATGTCGCGGCGCACCAGCGGCTCGCCGCCGGTCAGGCGGATCTTGCGCACGCCCAGCCGCACGAACAGTGCCGCCAGCCGCTCGATCTCCTCGAAGGTCAAGAGATGGTCGCGCGCACGCAAGGGAACGCCTTCGGCCGGCATGCAATAGGTGCAGCGCAGGTTGCAGCGCTCGGTCACCGAGATGCGCAGGTAGCTGTGCGCGCGGCCGAAGCTGTCCAGCATTCCTTGCGCCCGCGCCGGCCCGCGCTGGGCGAGGCCCAGCGCCGCTGCGGCTGCCGTGTCCAGCCGAGCGGCTTTCGGTGCGGCGATGATTGGAAGGGAGAGCGCGTCCATTCAAGGGCGGTATAACGCTCGCCCGCCCGCAAAGAAAGGCTCTGGTCGTTCAAATGACCAGCACCGAGCCCTATTTTTCAGGCTCCGCAATCGAGCGGATGAGCTCTTGCCGGTCTACCTTGCCAGCCGCGGTGCGGGGCAGGGCGGCGAGGCGAACGAACTCCCGCGGGATCTTGAACCCAGCCAGGCGGCCGCGCAGGAATGCTTGCAGATCGCAATCATTGCGCAACGCAACGAATGCGCGGCCCACCTGCCCCCAGCGCTCGTCGGCGAGCGGCACCACCGCGGCCTCGATCACGGACGGATGCTCCAGCAGCGCGGCTTCGATCTCCGCCGGGTAGACGTTCTCGCCGCCGCTGAGGATCAGATCGACGCGGCGCGCGTGCACGGTCAGCCGGCCGCGCTCGTCCAGCGAGCCCAGGTCGCCGGTGCGAAACCAGTCTCTCGGAATCGTTGGCTGGCCCAGGTAGCCCAGCATCAGCGCGGGTCCACGCACCTCGATCTCGCCGTCTTCGATGCGCAGCTCCACTCCTGGCATGGCGGTGCCCGCGGTCTTGCCATCCGCCTCGCCCGGCCGCTCGCAGGTGACTTGCGCGCAGGTCTCGGTGAGGCCGTACGTCTGCAGGACCGGCATTCCCGCCTCGCGGGCGCGGTGGAGCAAGGACTCCGGCACAGGTCCTCCGCCGATCAGCGCCGCGCGAACCCGGGTGAGCGGCTGGCGGACTTCCTCCAGCGTGCGCGCGAGAGTGCTGGCGACGAGGCTGACGTGAGTGGCTTTGTCCTGGAGCGCCCGGGCAACGGCCAGAGCATCGAAGCGATCCTGCAAGAGCAGCGTCGCGCCGGCCTCCGCGCAGCGCAGCGCAATCGAGAGCCCTCCGATGTGAAAGAGCGGCAAGCAGCAGAGGAATCGTGAGTCCTGATCAAGGCCGATCACCGCATTCGAAGCCAGGGCGCTGGCGCGAAGCTGGCCTTTGGTGAGCTGCGCCGCCTTGGGCTCGCCCGTGGTCCCCGAGGTAAAGAGGACGAGCTGCACGGCGTCGGGGTCGATGGAGTCCACGACGCTCGCGGACGGCTGCGCGGCCATTTCCTCCGCGGAAATCGCGGGCTGCAGCGAGGCGATGAGGGCGGAAGTTTCGCTCGCGGTCAGCCGCGGATTCAAGAGCGCGAGGGCCGCCCCGGCTCGACCCGCGGCGTGCACCAGCGCGAGGGTCTCGACCGAGTTCACCCCGGTAGCAAATAAACGCGCCCTTCCTCGGTGCCGGCGCGGCGCCTCCCCACTGAACGGCGAAGCAGCGTGCGCCGCGAATCTGCCGAAGATTCGTTGTTGGCGGTCGCTGACCAGCGCGTCGAGCTGTGCGTAGGAGAACGTCTCGCCGCGGAATTCGATCGCGGCGGCGTCGGGCCGCAGGAGTGCCGCGCGGGCGACCGGACAGCTCAAGAGCTCTCCGGTCATCCTGATAAGCCTAATCCGGGAAGCGCCGGAATCGTGATCCGTCCACCGCGCGGCGCGAGAAGGTCTTCGCAGAGGTCTTCGAGCAGAAGCGAGCCGGTCGCGAGGCCCGCCGCGGGCTGCGGACCGTGCGCCAGGAGCGCGGCAGCAAGATGCGCAGCGCCAGCGCGAGCGATGGCTCCATCGATTGAACTCGTCACCATCGTCCTGATGCCGCGGGCCCGCGCGCGCGCCGCGAGCCGCATCGCGGGCAGCAGTCCGCCGAGCGCCATCGGCTTGAGCACGACCACGCGCGCCCGCTCGAGCGCAGCGTCCGGCTCGCTCACGCACAGCTCATCGGCGGCGATGGTCACTGCCGCGCTCTCGAGACCCAGCAGATCGCGCGTGGGCTGTTCGCACAGCTCGATCCCCAATGGCGCGAGCTCCAGCAGCTGCCGCAGCGCCTCTTCGGTGGTCCACACGCAGTTCGCGTCCAGCCGCAGCAGCGCCTCCGGACCCGCCGCGTCGCGCACCACAGCGGCGCGCGCATAGGCATCGCTTGCGCCCACCTTTAACTTGAGCGTGCGGAAGCCATCCTCGACGGCGCGCCGCGCCTCGCGCGCGAGCTCGGCCATTCCCTCCGAGACCAGCAGCGCGGAGACCTGGAGCTCCGCAGCCGCGCCCACCGCGAGCATTCGCGCCAGCGGAAGTCCCTCGCGCTGTGCCGCCAGATCCAGCAGCGCCAGCTCGATGGCGTGCCGCGCCGCGGGCGTGGCCGACAGCGCGTCGAGCTCGTCGACGCGCAGCGGCGGCCGCTGCAGTGCGCGCTCCGCCTGCTCGAACGTCTCGGTGCCCACCTCGGGGACGATGGCCGCTTCGCCGAGCCCGATGCGTCCGCCCTCCGTGTCCGCGCCTGCGAAGGCTCCCGCGCCGAGCGTCTTCTCGCGGAGCCGCACGACGAAGCCGACCCGCTCCGTGACCCCGCGCACGGCGACCCGGAGCCGCAACCGATAGGGCCGTACCTCGAGTTTCAGCGTCCGCCTCATTCTCCTCCTCCAAGTCGACGGGCGACGGGGGGCCGATCGGGCGGGAGCGGCGATGCGTTCCGGGGAGAACCGTACGAAACGTACATTTCGTACGAGTCGGGGTTCGACAAACCATTCAACGCGGCCGTACGAAACGTACGTTTTGTACGAGTCCCTCCGGAGGGATCCCTCCCCCTCTCCCTCTCCCTCACCATTGGGGCCCGCACAGCATCCATTGCGCGGGCCATCACAGCAGGAGTCCCGCGGCCATCAGCGCCGCAGCTCCAAGCTGGAGGCGAGCTGTCTCGCCCAGCGCCGGATTGAGCGCTGCACCGTCCTGGGTGAAGACGCGTTTCAGCGGCGGCCAGAGCAGCGGCAGGGCCAGCAGTGCCAGCGGCTTGCCGGGGAGGAAAGGAATAGTTGCGAACGCAATGATTGCAAAGAGCAAGTATTCGGCGCGCGTCGCAGTCGCGCCCAGCTTGACTGCGAGCGTGCGCTTGCCGGCCAAAGCGTCGGTGACCCGGTCGCGCAGGTTGTTGACCACCAGGATGGCGGCGGCGAAACAACCCACCGGCACCGCGGCCAGGAAGGCTTCGGGCGGGACCCGCAGCGTCTGGACGTAGACGGTGCCGACGGTCGCGACCAGGCCGAAGAAGACGAAGACAAAGAGATCGCCGAGGCCGTGGTAGCCGAGCGGCCACGGCCCGCCGGTGTAGAGCCAGCCCGCGGCGATGGACGCGGTGCCGATGACGAGAATCGGCCAGCCCGCGACGGCAGCAAGCCAGCCGCCGATCAGCGCGGCGGCCCCGAAGCAAAGGAGCGCGGCGCGCTTGACCGTGGCGGGCGCGACCAGGCCGCTCTGGGTGACGCGCCGCGGACCGACGCGCGTCTCGGTGTCGGCTCCGCGCTTGAAGTCGGAGTAGTCATTGGCGAGGTTGGTCCCTATCTGGATGAAGATTGAGGAGGCCAGCGCCGCCAGCGCCGGGCCCGCGCGGAAGGCGCCCAGCCGGTGCGCGAGCGCGCTGCCGACCACGACAGGCGCCACCGCCGCTGTCAGCGTGCGAGGCCGCGCCGCGAGCAGCCAGACTCTGAGCGACGGCCCCGGCGCGGGCGCTGCGGGCGCGGCTTGCATCACGGACGCCGCGGGAATTTCTTGAAGTCGGGCTTGCGCTTTTGCTGGTAGGCGTCGCGGCCCTCCTGCGCCTCTTCGGTCATATAGAACAGCATGGTGGCGTTGCCGGCCAGCTCCTGCACGCCGGCCTGGCCATCGAGCGCGGCGTTGAAGGAACTCTTCAGCATACGCAGCGCGAGGGGACTCATGGCGAGCATCTCCTCGCACCACTTCACCGTCTCGTCCTCGAGCTGCGCGAGCGGGACCACGGTGTTGACGAGGCCCATCTGCAGCGCGGCCTGGGCGTCGTACTGGCGGCAGAGGAACCAGATCTCTTTTGCTTTCTTCAGGCCCACCATCGACGCGAGCGTGCTCGATCCGAAGCCGCCGTCGAAGCTGCCGACCTTGGGGCCGGTCTGGCCGAAGCGTGCGTTGTCGGCGGCGATGGTGAGGTCGCAGACGACGTGCAGGACATGGCCGCCGCCGATGGCGTAACCGGCCACCATGGCGACCACCGGCTTGGGCAGCGAACGGATCTGCTTCTGCAAGTCCAGCACGTTCAGCCGGGGCACGCCGTCCTTGCCGACGTAGCCCTGGGACCCGCGCACGCGCTGGTCGCCGCCCGAGCAGAAGGCCTGATCGCCCGCGCCGGTGAGGATGACGACGCCGGTGTCGGGGTCGTCGCGCGCGTCGTCGAAGCCTCGCTGCAACTCGAAGAGCGTCTGCGGGCGGAAGGCGTTGCGCACCTCGGGCCGGTTGATGGTCAGCTTGGCGATGCCGTTCCACTTCTCGTAGATGACGTCTTCGAAGTCTTTCGAGATAGTGTTCCAGGGGCGCTTCATACGGTCCTCCAGTCGAATCGGTCGTTAGAGCCAGAGCTAGAGCCCGGGGAGCCGGCGAGATGCGGTGCGTGTCCTGCGCCGCGGATGATCTGTAACTCGGCGCGCGGCAGCAAGGCCTGCATGCGGCGTCCGATGCCAACGTACTTTTCGTCGCGCGCTCCGACAATGATGAGCGTGGGGATCCGCAGGCGCGGCAGCTCGCTCCAGAGCGACGGTTGCGCGCCCTGTCCAATCTGGCGGAGCGCGCTCGCGAGGCCGTCGGTGCGGTGGCTGCGGCGACTCTCTCGCAGCGCCGCGTGCGGCTGGCCGGTCAGGGCCGGGTGCGACTCCCAGCGGCGCAGGAAAGCGTCGATGCCCTCGCGCTCCAGCAGCTGCGCCAGCTCCTCGTCGGCGGCGCGGCGGTCTCTGCGATCGCTCTCGAGCTCGAGTCCAGGCGCGCCGCTCTCCAGCACCAGCCGCTCGACGCGCTCCGGAGCCCGCAGCGCCACCGCGAGCGCGAGGCGCGCGCCCATCGAATAGCCGCCGACCAGAAATGAATCCTGATTCATTGACGCAATCAAGGCATCGACCGTTGCGTCCCAGCTGGTCGCGTCGGGCGCGAGACCGTGTCCGGGCAGCTCGGGCGCGGTGGCGCCGGTGCCTTCGAACATCGCGGGGCTGCCGGTGAAGCCGTGAAGCAGCAGGCGCTTCATGGCGGGTCGCCCAGCGCCGTGGCGACAACTTGATGCAGGTCGCGGTGATCCTCCACATTGCGCGCGCGGTCGGTGCGGACCGCGATGATCGAAAGGCCGCGCGCCTCTCGAAGCGCGACGCGCAGCTCGTTCGCTGTTTTTGGCCGGTGCAGGCGCGCGCCGCAGAGCGCCGCCACCTGCGCGAGGTCCACGCCTTGCGGGGTAGCGAAGAGCGGCTCGAAGTCTTCAGTCGCCTGCGCGATGGGGAGGAAGGAGAAGATGCCGCCGCCGTCATTGTCGACGCAGACCACGGTGAGCGGGATACCGAGGCGACGCGCGGCCAGCAGGCCGTGCAGGTCGTGCAGCAGCGCCAGGTCGCCGATCAAGAGCGTGGTGGGGCGGCCCGTGGCGGCGGCGGCGCCGAGCGCACTCGAGACCACGCCGTCGATGCCGTTCAGACCGCGGTTCGAGAGCACGCGGACGCCGGGCGCGGCTCGGTCGGCGTAAGCGTCGGCGTCGCGGATGGGCATGCTGCTGGAGATGAAGACCACGGCGTCTTCGCGCAACGCGGCCAAGGTCTCGCGAGCGATCAGCGGCTCGCTGAGGCCCGTCAACGCGCGCTCACAGGCCGACGCGGCGCGCTCTTCCGCTTCCCGCCACAGCGCGGCCAGAGCCGGTGCGGCGGCTGTTCCCAGGGGAGCCGCCTGGATCTGGATGGCGTCTGCCAGGGCGCGACAGGTCGCGGCGGAGTCGCCGATCAGCGCCAGCGCGGCGTCGTAAGCAGGATCGACCAGGTTGTCGCTCTCGCCGATGACAACGGTGAACGCGCCTTTGAGCCACCCCTGCAGGATCTTGCTGGTCAGGCCACCTCCGATGCGCACGACCGCGTCTGGCCGCAGTGCGCGCGCCCAGCGCTCGTCGCGCAGGATTGCATCGTAGTGAGAGCTGCAGCCGGGCAGCGCGTAGCGAACCTGCGACGCGGCCTCGGCCAGCACCGCATAGCCGAGCTTCTGTGCGAGCGCGCCCACGGCTGCCGGCAGACCGCCACCGACGTCGCGCGGGCCGCAGACGATCACGCCGCGCGGGCGGCTGGCCAGCTCGCGCGCGGCCTCGCTGACGTCCGGGATCGGGGTGCCCCGGCCGTGGCGAACCGCGGGCTCGTTCCGGAACTCGATGGGCAGCGGACCCGGCACTGGCGCGAGCGGCTCGCGAAAAGGCACGTTCAGGTGCACCGGGCCTGAGCGAGCGCGGTCGACGGCGCGGGCCGCGGTGGCGCGCAGATGCGGCAAAATCGGCCCCTCGGGCACGCCCAGGTCGGCGAAGAAGCGCACGTGGCCGCCGAAGAGGTGCTGCTGATCCAAGGTCTGCGGCGAGCCCCAGCCGTGCAGCTCGGGAGGACGATCGGCCGTAATGGCGATGAGCGGCACGCGGCTCGCTTCCGCCTCGAGGATCGCTGGATAGAAGTGCGCGCCGGCGGTGCCCGAGGTTGCGATCACCAGCGAGGGCCGCTGCGTCGCCTTGGCCGCGCCCAGCGCGAAGAAAGCGGCGCTGCGCTCGTCGAGGATGGACCGGGTGGTCAGCCGCGCGTCCCCTTTGCAGGCCAGCACCAGCGGGGTCGAGCGCGAGCCAGGGCACACCACCGCTTCGCGGACGCCGCCGCGCACCAGCTCGTCGATCAGCGCGCGCGCCCAGAGCGCATTGAAGTTGGGCGCGCTACTCGATGGCGCTGTCACGGTGCGACCCCGAGCGCGTCCAGCAGCGCGCGGGACTTGAGCGCCGTCTCGGCCCACTCGGTTTCAGGAGCTGAGCCGCGCACGATGCCCGCGCCGACGAAGAGCTGCGCGGACGCCCCGCGGACCAGCGCCGAGCGAAGCGCGACCGAGAGCTCAGCGCGGCCAGGGCCAATGAAGCCGACCAGTCCGGCGTAGAGCCCACGGTCCAGCGGCTCGTGCAGCTTGAGAAAGCGCAGCGCCGCAGCCGTCGGCACTCCAGCGACGGCAGGCGTGGGATGCAGCGCCGCGACCACGTCAGCCACTGACCGGCCGGGGGTCAGGCGCGCGCTGATCGGCGTGACCAGATGCGCGACATTCGCGAGCTCGCGTATTTCCGGCTCGGGCCGGCGTTGCAGCGCGCCGGCGATGCCTGCAAGTCCGCTCACGATGTGGTCGACGACCCAGCGGTGCTCGCGCAATTCCTTCTGCCGGCCAAGCAGGGCTTCGCCGTCGCCGGGCTGCGCGGAGCCTGCCAGCGCCTCGGTGCGCAGGAGCGAGCCCTCGATGCGGCAGAGCGTCTCGGGGGTCGAGCCGAGGAAGACTGCGCCGGCATCGCCGCGGATCAAGAAGGTGCGACAGGTCGGGTTACGCGCCGCGAGTGCTTCCAGCAGCGCACCGGTATCGATCGCCTGGTCGGACTTCACGCTGATGGCGCGGGCCAGCACGACCTTGTCGAGCTCGCCGCGGTCGATGGCCGCGAGCGCGCGCGTGACCAGCGCCGACCAGCGCTCGCGCTCGCCTGGCTGGGCGACGACGTGCGCGGACATCGACTCGCGCTTCGGATCGCTGTGCGCTTTTCCCAGATCGATGAGGGCGCTCTGCAGGCGCGGTTCACAGTCGTCTCCGAACGCAGCCGCGAAGTGGCGGCCTCCCCGGGACCAGCAAAGCAGCGCCGGCAGTATGAACCGCGCGCTTTCGAAGCCAGCCCAGTCCAGCCCCATTGAACGCGTCTGGTCGAACGCCAGCGAACCGAACCAGGGTCCCGGCGGCTCGGGCGCGCCCAGGGGCCAGGCGACCGCTTCCTCAAGGTCAGCGAAGAGCGACCGCAGCGACATTCCCTCGCGTCGGGCGGCCTCGCCGAAGGCCGCCGCGCGGAGCCCCGCTTGCGGATGCTCCCAGAAAAATGCGGGCGCGCCGAGCGCAGTGGTCACTGGCCCGGGCGCCGCGGCCCAGACTGCGCGAATCCTTTGATCCGTCGCCTTCTGCACCGCCGTCAAACGTGCCTCCGGTGTGGCTGCCCGCCGCAGCGCCTTCTCTTGCCGACGTTCCGGACGAGGTCTATACATCACGTAGTTTCAAAACATTCTGAAAGCTCTGATGCAAGGAATTCGCGCAGGACAGTTCGTCGCAGGACGAGGCCCCTCATGGGCGAAGGATGTGGCAATGCAGACGGTTCCCGACACGGCGCTCTCGGCGCGGGCGCGGAAGCCCGACGGAACCCGCGTCGCCATCAGCTCGCCGCGGGGCCCCTTCGAGGTCGGCGGCCGCGCATTCGTAGTCATGGCCGGACCCTGCGCCGTCGAGAGCGAGGCGCAGATCGACGAGGCGGCCCAGGCCGTCGCTGACGCGGGTTGCGCCATCCTGCGCGGCGGTGCGTTCAAGCCGCGCAGCAGTCCGTACTCATTCCAGGGGTTGGGGGAGGACGGCTTGCGCTTTCTCGCCCAGGCCGCCCGGCGCAACGGCCTCGCCACCATCAGCGAAATCATGGATGCCTCCCAGCTGGACGCGTTCGCGGACGTTGCTATCCTCCAGGTCGGCGCGCGCAGCATGCAGAATTTCTCGTTGCTCAAGGCTCTCTCGCGCTGCGGCCGGCCGGTGCTGCTGAAGCGCGGACTGTCTGCCACGATCGACGAGTGGCTGCTCGCCGCCGAGTACCTGCTCGCGGGCGGCAATGATCAAGTCATCCTCTGTGAACGCGGCATCCGCACCTTCGAGACCGCGACCCGCAACACGCTGGACCTGAGCGCGGTGGCGCTGGTGAAGCAGCGCACCCACTTGCCGGTGCTGGTCGATCCGTCCCATTCGAGCGGCCGGCGCGAGTTGGTCATTCCACTCTCGCTCGCGGCCGCCGCGGCCGGCGCCGACGGCCTCCTGGTTGACGTTCATCCGCACCCCGACGAAGCCCGCTGCGACGGCGACCAGGCGCTCTTGCCTCGCGAGCTCGACGAGCTTCTGGCGCGCCTGGATCCACTGCTCTCCGCGGTCGGGCGCACGTTGTTCCGGCACGCGCCGCGGCAGCGAAAGGCGGTGGCCCGATGAGCGCCCAGGTGCAGCAGATGTTCGCGACCATTGCGCGGCGCTACGACACCGCCAACGACCTGCTCTCGCTCGGTGTGCACAAGGGCTGGCGCAGGAAGGCTGTTCGCCTCTCGGGAGCTGCCCCGAGTCAGCGTGTGCTCGACTGCGCGACCGGTACTGGCGACCTGGCGCTCGCCTTCAAGCGCGCAGTCGGCTCGGCGGGAGAGGTCATCGGCACCGATTTCTGCCCGGAGATGCTGGAGACCGCGCCGGCCAAGGCCGCGCGCGCCGGCCTCAAAGTCAAGTTCGAGGTGGCCGACGCGCTGTCGCTGCCGTACCCCGCGCGTCGGTTTGACGTCGCGTCCATCGCTTTCGGCATCCGCAACGTCGACGATCCGCTTCGCTGCCTGCGCGAGTTGTCGCGGGTGGTGGTGCCGGGCGGCCGGGTGGTGGTGCTCGAGTTCGGCCAACCGGGCGGCGTTTTCGGCGCGCTCTTTCGCTTCTACAGCCGCGTGATCATGCCGCTCATCGGCGGCCTGGTGACGGGCAACCGCGGCGCCTACGAATACCTCCCGCGCACCGCCGCCGCGTTCCCCGCGGGCGAGCGGTTCCTGGCGCTAATGCGCGAGACCGACGCCTTTTCGGAGGTGAGCGCGACGCCGCTGCTCTTCGGCACCGCGTTCGTCTACCTGGGCGTCGTCCGGTAGCGCGCAGCGAGCGACTGCGTCCGACCACTGACCGCGTCCTGCAGCGACCGCGTCCTATAGACTGAGCGGAAATGCGCGGCAGCAATGCAATCGGGCTTGCGGTCCTGGGCTTCGCCATTCTGGCGGGCGCCGCCATCGTGCTCGACGCCGGCGGCCTGCAGCAGAAGCTCTTCCTCGAAAGCGCGGGGCCGCCGCAGCGCGCGGTCTTCGCGAAGCTCCCGGAGCTGAAAGTCGAAGCCCCGCGGCCCGGCCCGCAGCCCGAGATCACGCCGGCCTGGTTCGTGGACTCAAACGGCCTCGACGGCGCCGAACTGGAGCGCCAGGCCACCCGCGCGCCGATGGTGGTCTACCTCCACAGTCCGGACTGCTCCGACTGCCGCAAGTTCGAGCGAGACCTGCTGGCCGCGGCGACGGTGAAAGCGTTCTTCGCCGGCCTGGTCAAGGTCCGCGTCGATGTCAAGGCGGGGGACCGGGAGCGCAAGGTCGCGCGGCGCTTCGGCGCCAGGGTGCTGCCCGCCGTCTACCTCCTGCCGATGCACGGTCCGGGCCACCTGATTCCGCTGCGGCGCGGGGCCGCATTTCTGAAGCCCGCGGAGCTGGTGGCGTTCCTCCGCTGAGCCGTTGAGAAGGCTTGCTTTCGCGCCGGCAGGCGGTGAGGCTGCGCCGCCATGAACACCGTTACGAGCGCTGACGACGCGTCTGCTGAATCTGCCTTGGAGCGCGAAGCCCGGGTCGCCGCGGAGCGCGAGGATCCCGCGGGGGCCGCGCGCGCACTGCTCCGCAAAGGCGGGCACGGAGCGCTCGCCACCATTTCCCTGCACAAGCCGGGATATCCATTCGGCTCGGTCGCGCCTTACGCGCTGTCGGCGCGAGGCGAGCCGCTCCTGGTCATGAGCGGCCTCGCGCAGCACACGAAGAATGCGCTGGCCGATTCGCGCGCGAGCTTGCTGGTCCAGGAGAGCGCGGAGCCGGGCGCCGATGCGCAGGCTCTGGGACGCGTCACGGTGCTGGGGCGCATCAGCGCGGTGCCGGCGGCAGAAGAAGCTGACGTGCGCGCCCGCTATCTCGCGCGCCACCCGCAGGCCGCGCGCACCGCGGGCGGGCACGATTTCCACCATTACAAGCTATCGATTGAAGAAGCGCGCTTCATTGGCGGCTTCGGGAAGATCTGCTGGATACCGGGTCAATCTATAATCATCGATTCAAAGCAGGATCCGCTCGCGCCGCACGCCGCGGGGATCTGCCAGCATATGAATGACGATCACGCAGCGGCGCTCACGCTTTTTTGCCAGCACTTCCGATCGCTGCCGGGGCAAGCTGCCCGGATGGTGGGCGTGGACCGATTCGGCTTCGACGTGGAGCAGGGCCTTCCGGGCGCCCTCGAGCGCGTCCGCTTCGACTTCGATCAGCCGCTCTCGACCACCGACGAAGTGCGCCGCGCGATGGTCTCGCTGGTTCGCGCTGCCCGCGGCTGAGGTGCTGCTCGTGGCCTGGTTTCGCGTCACCCTGTCTTTCGCTCCCGGCGCGATCCGGTCGACAGCAGCCAGGTGGCCGGCGGTGACGCGCGGCCGCGCATGGCTGCCGGTCAGGCGCTGCGCAAGTTGACGATGCACCCCATACGGGGTACAGGCAGCCATGGCGTCACGCGTTTCGACTTCCCTGCGTCTCGACCCCCGGGAGAAAGCGCTCATCGCGAAGGCTGCGGCAGCCTTGGGCGATGATCTCGGGGCATTCATTCGTAGCGCTGCGCGGGACCGGGCCGAGCAGGTTCTCGCTAACGCCGCTTACCGCGACTTCCTCTCCCGGAAGGCCAAGTCCGCCGCCGATCAAAGGAAGCTGGCGCCGTCGTTGACGGACGCCGAGATGCGCCGTCGCCTTGCTCGGCGCCGTCGCGGCAAATGACGAAACGGGGGGCTGCGAGGCCGCACGCCCTCAGGTGGAGCGCAGGCGCCGTGGCCGATCTCGAATCGATCCTCGACTGGCTAGACCTGGCCAGCACCGAACGATCCTATGAATTCGAAACCGAGCTGCTGGCTGCACTCGAGCCGTTGCGCCATTTTCCCGGAATGGGTCGTGTGCCCCGCGACTTTGATTGGTCCAGCGCAGGCTTCGACAACCTGCGCGAGGTCCTGGTTTGGGACTGCCGAGTTGGCTATGTGAGCGAAAAGCGTGCTGTCGACATTGTCTATCTCGTGCACGGCAGGCGGCGCTTTCCTCCGCTGAAAGAATAAGCGACTGCTCGCGCGCCACCTGGTCGACGTCCTGAGGAAATTGCTCGCAGGCGCGATTACACCGAGCCGGTCTGCAGCTCGTTGCCACCTTCGCGCGCCTTCGCAATTTCTTCCGCCAGCGCGTGAATGGTCTCGCGGATCTGCTGCTCGGTGTGCGTCGCCGTGCAGAAGAAGCGAAGCCGCGCTGCCGTCTCCTCGACCGCGGGATACAGGATGGGCTGCACGTTGATGCCGCGCTGCCGCAGCGCTTCGCTGACTTGCAGGCTGTAAAGAGAGTTCCCGATGATGGCCGGCACCACCGCGCTGCCTTCCGCATAGCCGGTGTCGATGCCCGCCTCGCGCGCGAGCTTGAGGAACAGCGCCGCGCGCTCATGCAGCCGGCGCACTTTCTCGGGATGCAGCTCGAGCTGGTGCAGCGCTTCCAGACCGGCCGCGGCGTTCGCGGGAGTAATGCCGACGCTGTAGATGAAACCGGGCGCGGTATATTTGAGGTACTGCACGAGCGTCCTTGTACCCGCCACGTAGCCGCCGCAAGAGGCGAGCGACTTTGACATCGTCCCCATCCAGAGATCGACATCCGCGCGGTTCACCTTGAAATGCTCACCGGCGCCGCGCCCCGTCTCGCCCAACACGCCGATGGAGTGTGCTTCGTCGACGAGGAGGAGCGCCCCGTACTTCTTTTTCAGCTCGATGAAGCGCGGCAGATCGGCGAGGTCGCCGTCCATCGAGTAGACGCCCTCCACGCAGATGAGCACGCGCTTGTAGTGCGGTCGCAGTTGCTGGAGCTGCTTCTCCAGCGCTTGCCAGTCGTTGTGCGGGAAGGGCCGCCGCTTGGCCCCGGACAGCTTGGCGCCGCCCATGATGCAGTCGTGCGCCAGCGAGTCGTGGAGGATCAGGTCGCCATCCCCGACCAGGTGGCCGATGGTGGTGACGAAGACGCCGTGGCCCGAGACCATGACGATGCTGTCCTCGGTGCCGAGAAAGCGCGCCAATTCCTGCTCGAGTTCACGGTGCAGAGGCTTCTCGCCCGACGCCACGCGGCTGGCCGAGACGCTGGTGCCATACCGCTCGATGGCGTCCTGCGCGGCCTGCGAGACGTGCGGGTCGCCCGAGAGGCCCAGGTAATTGTACGAGGACCAATTGATCATCGTGCGACCGCCGATGACCGAGGTGTCATTGGTGACGCGCTCGTGAACATTGAAGTACGGGTTCTTCAGGCCGAACGCGGCGGCGAGGCCGAGGCGTTGCTCCAGCTCCTGCACCTCGGGGAACAGCTCGATCTTGTAGTTCTCTTCAGCGGTAGCCGGAGCGGCGCTGGTTGCGGCGGCGGCTGGCGGCGTCGCGACGGCGGGCGCTGCCGCGGTCTTCGTCGAGGCCGGTGGTGGGCGCGAGGCGGCGCCGCGGAGGAAGCGCGGGTCGCGGTGCTTGAACTCGCCCTCGACGCCGCGCGCCACGGCGAGGACACGGCCGTCCTTGGCCTGCAGGACGATAGTGCCGCGCACCAGGTCGCCCGCGGACTGCTCGAGCGTCAGCGACGCGCGCAGCGGGCCTGCCTCCGGAGCCGGAAGCGGTCCGAACTGAACGTACTCCTCGATGCCGATGGGGAAGCCGGCGCGCTGCAGCTGCGTCCAGGCCCAATAGCCAGCCAGCTGGAACGCGCCGTCGAGCGCGAGCGGGTCGATGGACCACGCGGCTCGGCTGCCGGAGCGCACGAAGTCCCGCGGCGCGCTGGTCTTCACCCAGCCGACGATGCCCTGCGGCGAGAGCTGCTCGATGGAGGCGATGCCCTGCATGCGGGGGCCGTGGAAGGTGAACGACGAGTAAAACTCGGCGAGCGGCAGCGGCAATGAAACGGCTGCCAGTCCAGCGGGCGCGGGCGGTGCGGAGGCGAGCGCGTTGACCACGTCAGCGCCCGGCTCGACGAAGGCCGTATAGGCGGCGGCGCGCCCGGCCGCGAGCTGGACCGAGAGTTCGGCATGAGGACGGGCCTCCCCGCTGACGGTCAGGATCAGTTCCGCGCTCTCGGGAATGCGTACGGGCAGCTGCAGCTTGAAGTCGCGAACCAGAAACGGCGCGCCCACGCGTCCAGTTGCGTCGCCCGCGGCCTGGACCACCAGATCCAGCGCGGATGCGAGGGGTAAAACCGGCTGCCCGGCCAGCTGGTGATCTTCCAGATAGACGTGATCCTTGCGGGACACTTTCAGCGACGAGCGGAAGGCGAGCCGCCGCGGCGGTCGCACGCGCGCGAGCAGGATGGGCCCGGTCGCGCCCGCCTGCAGCGCGGCCAGAAACGCCGACTCTCCCGAGGCATCGTCGATGAACGGCACGCCTTGCGCGGCAAGCGCCTCGCGCGCGAAGCCTGGAATGCGGGCGACCAGGGCCGTGCCGTCCCAGGGCGGGTACTCGAGCGCGAGCGCCTTGACACCGGGTCGCCACGCGGGGATCAGCTCGGCCGCTTTGGACAGCGCGGCGTTGGCGGCGGCGTAGTCGGTCTGCCCGGCGTTGCCAAAGCGGCCCGCCCAGCTGGAGACGAGAATGACCACGCGCAGCGGGTCCGCGGCGGTGGCGTCGAGTGCGTTCTTGAGCCCCGCAATCTTGGGCGCAAGCACGCGGCGGAGCGACTCTTCGTCCTTGCCCGACGCGGCGCCGTCCTCGGAGATCCCGGCCGCGTGGATGAGCGCGGTGAAAGGTCCCTGCGCTTTGAGGGATTCGGGCGCTCTCCCGGTGACGTCCCACTCGGCGCGGCCGACGGCGACCACGCGCGCGCCGGAGCGTGCCACCGCTGACGCAAGGCTCGCGCCTACGCCGCGCGTGCCGCCGGTCACCAGCACTACGTCGTCGGGGCCGAAGACAATCGCCTCTCCATCGCCGGCCGCGCGCAGGTCCGGCTCGCTGCGCAGGCCGCCTCGCCACACCGCTTCGGGCGCGCCATTGCCAGAGCAAAGCTCGGCGAGCACAGCGCTCGCGATGGTTTCGACCGAGTCGTTCGCGTCGACCGTGATGGCTTTGACCAGCTCCGAGCCGCGCTCCCGCGAAAGCGCCCGCGCGTAGCCTGCAAGCGCGGCCGCAAGCAAACCTTCGCTGGCGACCGAGACGAACATGCCGCCGCCCGCGCGCGCGGCACGGTGGGCGTTGACGACGTGGTCGGCGAGCGCGTCCAGCCCCGGCGCGTGGCTCAAGGAAGCGAGGTGCACCACGGCTGCGCCGCTTTCGGGCTCGCCCACCACCGCGTCGTAGCCCAGCGCGCGGAGCTTTTCGCCGAGGAGCGTCGCGACGCCGGCGACGTCGCGGGTGAGCACCAGCCGGTGGGGCAAGGTCGCGACCGCGGGAGGGAGCGGGGCATCGACGAGCACCGGCGCGAAGCGCAGCAGCTCGGGGCCCGCGCTGGCCATGGCGCTGAACGCCGCGGAGAGGGGCTGGCCGACCGGAGCGCCCCCTGGCGAGAGGAGCGCGCTGCGGACGTGATCGATGACTTGCTGCACGGTGGTCGCGGGGCCCAGCAGGCTGCGCGGCAGACCGCCCGCCTCCGGGAAATTCTTTTGGATGTCGGAGTCGAGCTCGACGGTCATCAGCGAGTCGAAGCCAAGCTCGCCCGCGAGAGTCTGCGAAGGCTTGACCGCCTCGAACGGGAACGCGCTGATGCGCGAGACGAAGCCGAGGATCTGGTGCGCCACGTCGACGCGTTCGAGGAGCGCGGGCCTCGCGTCGACAGGCTCGGCGATCTCTTCGACCACGGGCGCTGGCGGAGCGAGCGGGGCGGACACCGTCGGCAGCGGGGGCAGGTGCAAGCCGCGGCCCGCGAGCGCCTGTGCTTGCTGCTCCAGCACCTTTGCCTGCTGCTGCAGCAGCGCCACCTGCTCGCGGAAGAGCGAAACCAGACCCTCATTCATGGCGGAAACTCCCGGCGTTGATTGAGCTGCCGCTCCCAATTGCAGCGGCGGCGCGGGCGTCGAAGCACTCTCGACTGCCCAATAGGGTTGCGTCTCGACCGGCGTCGGCGGCAGCGTGGCGAGAAGCGGCTCGCGGCCCTCATACAGCGGCGCGAAATCAAGCGGAACGCCGAGCGCCCAGAGCTGCCCGAGCGCAAAGTTCAAGGCCGCGAGGCCGTCGTCGTCGCGGCTGGCGAGCGAGACTGCCGCGAGCTTGTCCTGGTCGGCAACAGACGCCTTGGCAAAGGAGGTCAGCACGCCGCCCGCTCCAACCTGCAGGAAAACGCGCGCACCCAGCGCTGCCGCGGTGTGCAGCGCGGCAACGAAATCCACCTGTTCAGTCGCGTGGCGGACCCAGAGGGCGCGCGGATCGCCATCGGCCTGCGCTCCCGTGATGGCGCTGACCAGCGCAAACTTCGCCGGCTGCGGCGCGAGCTGCGCAACAAGCTCCTGCATCTTCGCGGCGACGCCCGCCATCAGCGGAGAATGAAAGGCGTGCGAGACCTCGAGCCTGGTGGTCTTGATGCCAGACGCCTCGAGAGCGAGCGCGCCCGCCGCGACGCCGGCGCTGGTGCCCGAGATCACCGTCTGCAGCGGATGGTTGAGGTTCGCGATCACCGCGCCGCTGATGCCGGCGATGGCGTCGGCCACGGCTCGCGGCCCGGCCGCGGCGCTCACCATCGCGCCCGGATCGGGCAGGTCCAGCGCCACCATGGCGAGCCCGCGGCGCGCCACCAGCTGCACCACCTCTTCGTCTTTGAGCACGCCCGCCGCGGCCGCTGCGGAGAACTCGCCCAGGCTGTGGCCGAGCGCGACGTGCGCTTGCAGCCCCATCTTGTCGAGCAGCGCTTGCAAGGACAGCCCGACCGCGGCCATCACCGGCTGGCAAACTTCGGTGGCCTTCAGCTTCTCTTCGCTTGCGTCCTTGCCGTAGAGAAAAGAGCGAAGCGTGCCGCCCAATTGCGCGTGGAGGTCCGCGCCCAGCGCGTCGTCGAGCGCATCGAGCCGCTCGCGGAACGCCGGCAGCTGCTCGTACGCCTCGCGCAAGAGTCCGACCTTCTGCGCGCCCTGGCCAGGGAAGAGCAGGGCGACCTTGCGCTGCTCGAACGGGCCCTGCGCGAAGAGCACGCCCGGCGCGAGCTGCGCGGACCGGATCTCCTTTCCACCCAACGCCTGCGCTGCCGTTTCGAGCCGCTCCTGCAGCTGCGCAAACGACTCGGCGACGATGGCGAGGCGGGCTTTGCCGTGCGCGCGTCGCGACAGCGTGTACGCGAGGTCCGCAAGCTTCGTAGTCGAAAGCTGCGGCAGCGCGGCGACGAGCTCGCGCGCGCCCTTCGCTACGGTAGCCGTGTTCGATCCGGCGAGCAGGAACAGCTCGGCGCGGCGAGCTGTTGGCGCGCTTGTTCTAGCTTTTCGCCTCCGCTCCGGCGCCTCTTCCAGGACGAGGTGCGCGTTGGTGCCGCCAAACCCGAACGAGCTGACGGCGGCGCGGCGCGGGCTGCCGTTCGTCTCCCACGGCGTCTCCGCGCGCGGCAGGAAGAAGGGCCCGCCCTCGAGCTCGAGCCTGGGATTGATTTCTTCCACCGACGGCTGCGGCGGCAGCGCCTTGTGGTGCAGCACCAGCGCGGCCTTGATCAACCCCGCGACGCCCGCGGCCGACATGGTGTGGCCGATGTTCGCCTTCACCGAACCCAGCGCGGCGCGCGTTCCGCTCTGGCTCGACCAGCCGCTCTCCTGCAGCAGCGTCCGCAGCGCCCCGACCTCGACCACATCGCCAACGCTCGTGGCGGTGCCGTGCGCCTCGAAGTAGCCCACGGTCTGCGGCGAGAACCCGGCGTCGGCATAGGCGAGCTGCAGCGCTTCCAGCTGCCCGCCCGCGCGCGGCGTCATCGGACCTTCGCTGCGTCCGTCGTTGTTGCAGCCCGATCCGCGAACGACGGCGTAGATGCGGTCGCCGTCGCGCTCGGCGTCGGCGCGGCGCTTCAGGATGACCGCGCCCACGCCCTCGCCCATCACGAAGCCGTCAGCCCTGGCGTCGAAGGGCCGGCACTCGCCCGCGCGCGAGATGGCGCCGATGCGCGAGAAGCCCACCAGGTTGTCGGGCA
>JANYKT010000137.1 GCA_025358085.1 Deltaproteobacteria bacterium
GCCCGTCATCGTCGAGGAGCTTCTGCATCGTCAGTAGAGATCATGAATGGATCTCGCGTGCAATCGGCTTGGACTGTCAAATTCCTAAGCGATCGATCGCGCTCAGCTTTTGCAGGCCCACTCCCTAACACAGTAGTGTTAATCTGCGCCGCGATGACTGTTGTCTGGCGATCGGGCAATCGACGCCGACTGCCGTCTAATCAGAGCCATCTAATCACTTGACAGGTTCTGCCGACGCTTGATTCAAGGATTGGGCATCGGGAAAGGCGCCCGCTCTTGAGAGCAGGCCATGCGCGGAGAGCGCTGCGCCCTGCCCACAGGGCTCGCGAGCCTGAAATTGCCTCCAGTGTGCCTGGCGGACGGGCGCAGAAGCATCGAAAGATGCCGTAGTATTCATTGATTATGATCCATTCGAGTTGCGCATTCGAAAGCATGAGCAATCCTGACCTTGTCGCCGCCACCCGCGTGCTCGTCGAAAGAGCTCGCTGCGTCGAGGCTGAACTGCTCCTCCACCTCGGCGAGATCGACGAAAGGAAACTCTTTCTCGACTACGCTTTCTCATCGATGTTCGCGTTCTGCGCCGGGGAGCTCGGCTTCTCCGAAGACGCCGCTTACCACCGGATCGCGGTGGCGCGTGCGGCTCGGCGATGGCCGGCAGTCCTCGATGCGCTTCGCTTGGGGCCAGTGCACCTCTCGGGGCTGCGCCTGCTCGCGCCGCACTTCACCGACGAGAACCACCGCGAGGTCTTGCTCCTGGCGGCTGGAAAGTCGAAACGCGCGATCGAGGAGCTGGTCGCGCGCATCGCGCCTCGCCCGCCTGCTCTGGAATCGATTCGCAAGCTTCCCGAAAGGGTTGAATTCGACGCCGCGGAGGCCCAGCCGGCGCTGCCTGTCGCCGGAGAAGCTCAGCCGGTGCAGGCTTTGAAAGTCCTGTCCAGCCCGTTGCGGCGGCCGGAGGAGCACCGGCCTGTCATCGCGCCGCTCACCGCGGATACCTTCAGGTTTCAATTTACCGGCACGCGCGCGCTCCGCGACAAGCTTCGCCAGGCGCAAGACCTTCTCCGGCACCGGATGCCCGAGGGAGACCTGGCGGCAGTTACTGAAAGGGCAGTCGACCTTTGATTCAAGAGGTCAAGAAAGAGCGCTTCGCGGCGGGACGGAAATCGCGGACGGAGCCCACGAAGAACGCGGACGGATCTTCGTCACGTCATATTCCGAATTCGATCAAGCGCGCCGTCTTCGAACGAGATGGAGGCCAATGCACGTTCAAGGACCCTCGCGGCCAAAGGTGCGCCGAGACGGGCACGCTGGAATTTGATCACGTGAACGGCTTCGCGCGGACGCACCTTCACGAGGTGGACCAGATCCGGTTGCTCTGTCGAGCGCATAACCAGCACGCAGCGGAGCAGTTGTATGGACGCGCTTTCATGAACCAAGCGCGCGCGGCGGCGGACTCAACTCGCCCCGGGACGAGTCTCCAAACCCGGCTGCTCTGATTCCGGCTCCTCTTCATGATCCTCTCCCCGAACCCGCGCTGGCTGCAGTCGATCAAGATCGCGCAGGAGCGGGGTCGAGGAGCAGTAAGGGCTTGACCCTGATCAAGCGGTCACTTGCCCATCTCTCCTCGCGGAACCGCCCCAAGTGACCGCGTTATTGCAAGTCCAGCCCCTCAGTACCCAGGGATCCCAACCGGCACGGCCGCGCCATTCAGACCCTAAGCTTCATTCGCAATGCGATAGCAACCCGCGCAATGGCTGGGTCACACTTGCTTGCGGCGATTGGCGAGGATCTTCAGGAACGACCGGCCGCGCAGCTCGTCGAGGGTGACGGAAGTGGCCAGCGCTTCCTGCTCGGTGAGCGCGCCGCAGTTGACGCCGCGCAGGAAGAAGTTGAGCAAGCCCTGGCCCGTGGCCGCATCGTCGAAGACATCGCCGACCAGGGTGGCTTGAGCGGCCTTGTTGACGAAGTTCCTCAGCCGCTCAGTGGCCGCGGGGAGACCCGCGAGGAAGAAGCCATAAGCGGCTCCATAGCGGCTGGGCAGCTGCGCCGGGTGCAGGTCCCAGCCTTGATAGAAACCGTTCTCCAGCGAATGCCGGATATCGTCGGCGTGCAGCCGCCACGCCCCGTATACCGCGCGCTGGTTCTCGCGCTTCTGGTCTTCGGTCAGCTCAGCGCCAGCACCGGCGCGGTGCGGCGCGATCGGCATGATTGTCGTCGCACCATCGGAGAGCATGATTCCGGTCCCCGCATAGGCGACAACCATCATGTGCTTGGCGAAGTCACAGGCCGGATGCCGCATATGCTGATAGGCAGCAGTGATGTTGCAAGAGGCCGTGTAATCGTAGGTTCCGAAATGAGCCGCGACCATCCGGCCCTTCGCGGCCCCGAGCAGCGCGGGCAGCATCGAACGTCCGTCCGGATCAAGGAGGGTCTGGGTCACCTCGATCATCGGCTCCAGCTTCAGCACGCCGCTTTGGAGGCCAAGCTTTTCCTCGAGAGCCTCGAAAGCGGAGACCAGCACGGACACCTGCACCGCAAAGGTGATCTTCGGCAGCGTGACGACAAAATTCGGCGGCAGCTTGCCTTGTGACGCTTTGACCAGCTCGGTAATGAAGATGTCGAGCGTGCGCAGTGAGCGCGCGCCCAGCTCAGCGCTCGAAAAGGTCTTGATACGAATGCCGATGAAGGGCGGCAGGGTATTATTTGCGAGGCCCTTCGCCGTCTCGGCGCCCGCCTGCGCTGCGTGACCGTCCTCCTCGGCGTCGGCGCGATTTCCGTAACCGTCCTCGAAGTCAATACGGAAGTCCTCGACCGCTTCGCGCTTGAGCTTCTCCTGCACGCGCGCGTGGACCACGGCAGCATTGCGAGGGTCGATCCCGATGGCCTCGGCGAACTGCTTCGGATCGTTGCCATAGGTCGCGAGAGCCTTCACCGACAGCTCGCCCAGCTTTCTGGTGGTATCGCTCTTGAAGAGCTGCGCGCCGCCGTAGACCGTGTGCACCGGCTGGCGCTGGCCGCTCTCGCCGGGATAGTGGCGCAGGAAGCTTTCCTGCGCCGTCTTCAGGCGCTGCACAAGGTCCTGCATCGCTCGATCGCCCAAGGTGGTCATCTCGCTTCCATAACAATTTCTGCGAGCGACGGCGAAGAGTCGAAGAGTTAAAAGTCTGTTTTCAGTCGAGCGGTTCGGCGGAACCATGGGGCGTGCCCGGCTCGACTTCCTGCGCGCGGTGGGACGCAGCCGTCAGCGCCTCGTAGACGGCGGCGCGGAAACCCTTGGCCTGCGGCAGCCTCGGTTCGAGTGCGTCGATGGCCGGCTCGCGCGCCCAGACGGACCAGAGCGCGAAGCAGGCCAGCGCGCCCGAAGTGATCAGCATCGCGGGCCGGATGCCAAGCGTATGCGCGAGCGTTCCCCCGAGCAGGTGGCCGAGCGGAAGCGGGCCGGTGGTGGCGAGCGAGAGCACGCTCATGGCGCGGCCGCGCAGTTGGTCGGGGACCAGCAGCTGCATCGCAGTGCTGGAGCCGGCGAGCGACCAGACCCAGAAGACGCCGCCCACTGTCAGCGCGGCCCCGCACAGCACGGGCCGCCGCGAAAATGCGTAGAGCATCGCGCAGAGGGAAAATCCGAGCATCGAAAGCGGGATGAGGTGGTGGCGCGGATAATTGTGCGACACGCGCGAGAGGGTGAGCGCGCCAACGATGGCTCCGGCGCCCAGGCAGGAGAGCAAGAGCCCGTAGCCGTGCGCGCCGATGTGCAACACGCTGTCGGCATACGAAGGAAGCAGGCCCTGCACCGGCGCGGCGCAGAGTGCAAAGGCGAAAAGTCCGATGATCAGCCGCCGCGGACCGCGCTCGTGCGTCGCCCAGCGTACCGCCGCGCGCACGCCGCCCGAGTGGGCCAGCTCGCCGCCACTGGTGTGCGCCGCGGCGAGTGGCGCGGCCGGAATGCGGACCACCCAGATCACCGCCACGATGCCGACGAAGCTCAGCACATTGAGATCGAAGACGAACGCGGCGCCGGCAGCGGTGAGCAGGGCGCCGGCAATCATCGGGCCCACCAGTCGCGCGGAATTGAATTGCGCCGAATTGAGCGCGATGGCTGCGGGCAGTTCGGCGCGCGGGACCAGCGCTGGGACCAGGGCTTGCCACGCTGGTGTGACCGAGGCCCAGGCCGCGCCCTCGGCAAAAGCGAGCGCGATGATCACCCACGGCGAGGCAAGCCCCAGATGCGTCAGCACCGCGAGCACGGCGGCGAGGACCATCATCGCGATCTGTCCGAAGAGGACCAGCTTGCGCCGATCGTGCCGGTCGGCGAGCGCGCCGGCCGAAAGCATCAACAGCGCGGCGGGGATGAACTCGCTGGCGGCGAGCAGCTCCACCATGAAAGGCGAGCGGGTCTGCTCCTGGACGAGCCACGACTGCGCGACCGTCTCCATCCAGTTGCCGACGTTGGAGAAGAGTGCTCCCAGCCAGATCCAGCGGAAGCCCTGATGACGGAGGACGGCGAAAGTGCGGGAGCGCGCGGTCACTGCACCGACGTATAGAGGCGGCCTTCCGCGGCCGCCACCTCGGCCTTGCGAATTTCGAGCCCGGCGCGCGCCTGTGCCGCGGCGCTCTCGGCACCGAACTTCTTGTTGTCGGCGTCGGTCAGATCGAGCGAGGTGGCGACGCCTGCCCTGGCCGAGGCGTCGAGCTGCACCTGCGCACGCGCCGCGAGCTGGGCCTGCGCGTTGGCCTGCGCCAGCACTGCCTCGGCGGCGAAGAGGTTCGCGCGCGCGCCAATCCAGGTCGAGCGCGCGCGGGCCCGCGCTGCCGCAAGCTGCGCGATGGCTTGCGACAGCCTCGCCTCGTCCTCGTGCTGCGCCGCGTAGCGCGCTCCGCGATCGTAGAGCGGCACGCTGACATTGAGAATCAGATCGTAGATCAAGTTTTTGCCGCTGAAGCCGCCATTCGAGTTGTAGCTCTCGCGCGCGACCCCCGCGACGGTGGGGATCCAGAGGAAGCTGTCGAGTCGCACCGAGCCCTGCGTCGCGCGCACCGCGGCCGTCGCGCTCTTGACCGCGTACGACTGCTCCCAAGGCGTTACCTGGTCCCCGGATGACTTGCCGAAGTCTTCGCCGCGGCCGGCCGGCCCCGGTGCGATCGCCTCTCCGGTCAGCGCCTCCAGCAGCGGGAAGAGCGACTCTTGCTGGCCTTGCAGCGCGGCTTCCTGCGAGCGCGCCTGCGCGGTGTCGGTCTGTGCACGCAGCAGATCGATCTCGACAGCGGTGCCGGCGGAGATGCGCGAGCGCGCGTCCTCTTCGCGCCGCAGCGCCACCCGCTCGGCGTCGCGAGCAGCCGCAAGCAGGCCCTGCAATCCCTGCAGGCCCAGATACGCGCGCGCGACATTGAGCAGCACCTGCTCGCGAGCCTCATCGGCCCCGCGCGCCGCCGCCTCGGAGGCATTGCGCGCGATGCCAGGCAGGAAAAGCCCCTGCGGCGTCAGCAGCGGCTGCGTCAGCTGCAGGGTCGCGTACTCGTTGTTCTGGCCGACGATGGTCGTGACCAGCGGCGCGCCCGGCGGGAGGAAGGCCTTGAACGCCGAGAAGTCCACCCGCTGGATGCCGTCGGTGTGATCGAAGGTACCGGTCGCGACCAGGTCCGGCCTCCAGGCGGTCCAGGCGCGCTCGACCGAGACCTCGACGAGCGCCGCCTGCGCGCGCGCCGTCGCGACGTCCGGGCCCTGCTTCGCCGCGAGCTGCAGAGCCTCGCGCAGGGTCACCGTCCGCGGCTGTTGTTGCTGCCATTCCGGCGGCTGCGAGCTTTGCGATGGAGGCGCCGCCGGTTGCGCGCGGGACGCGGGTCCCATGGCGACGGCAAGGAGCAGGACCGCAAGCCGCAGCTTCGAAAGGGTGCAAAGGTTCATAGCCGTTTTGGGGTTTTGTGTCCGGGCGACAGCGTAGCATCGCCGCCGATGTGCGGGAGCGCAAACCAGCTTTTGTGGCCTACCGCTGGAGGAAGCCGCCGACGAGATCGAGAAACTCCTGCTTGCCCTGAGCCGCACGGATGTCGATCCGCGAGACGTCGACGCGGAGCAGATCGAGCTGGTACTTTCCCTCGGCGACCTGCGGGAACGTCTGGTAGTAGGCGCCGAGCCCAGCGAGGAACTGGCCGCTGATTGCCGCCTCCTCCACTCGTCCGCGTTCACGGATCCGGCGCTCGTCGAAGAGTTCAAAGCCGAAGGCCGTGGAGATCAGCTTGGCGGCAGTGGTCTTGCCGGTGCCGATGTTGCCCGCGAGAGCGACGAAGAGCTTGCGCATCCCGGGTTCAAATCACGTCGCGGCGCGCGTAGCCATCGGTCGGCTAGGTGGGCGCGCCTTGGATGCGCGCGCTCGCAGTGGAAGTAGCGTCAGCCGCGCGCGGCGCGCTCACTGTCGAGCGTGCGCATCTGCGGCGCCGCATACCGCTCGCCCGCGACCGCCGCGGCCGGCACCGCCTGCTCGATGCGCAGCAGTTCCTGCGGAGTCAGCTGCAGCTCGAGCCCGCCCAGGGAGGACGCAAGTTGCGCGCGCGTCCTCGCCCCGAGGAGCGGGATGACGTCGGTCCCGCGCGAGGCGACCCAGGCGACGGCAAGCTGCGCCGGCGTCGCGCCTTTTTCAACGGCGATGACCCGCAGCGCTTCGACGAGCGCCTGGTTCTTCGCCAGATTCGCACCCTGGAACCGCGGCGCGTGCGCGCGGAAGTCAGTCTTGCCGATCTGCCGTGCATCCTTGCCGCCGAGCAGCCCGCGCGACAGCACCCCATACGCCGCGATCGAGATGCCGAGCTCGCGCGCCGCCGGGAGAATCTCCCGCTCGATGGATCGGCTCATCAGCGAGTATTCGATCTGCAGCTGCGCGATCGGGTGCACCGCATGGGCGCGGCGGAGCGTTTCGACGCCGACTTCCGAGAGCCCGATGTGCCGCACCCAGCCCTTCTTCACGCAGTCCGCGAGCGCGCCGATGGTGTCCTCGATGGGCACTGCCGGGTCGAGCCGTGCTGGCTGGTAGAGGTCGATATACTCAGTGCCGAGCCGACGCAGCGTATAGGCCAAGGCGGTCTTCAGCGCGGCCGGCCGGGTGTCAAAACCGAGCCAGCTGCCGTCCGGCGCGCGCTGCGCACCAAACTTCACCTGGATGAAGGCGCGGTCTCGCTTGCCTTCGAGCGCGCGGCGCAACAACAGCTCGTTGTGCCCCATGCCGTAGAAGTCACCGGTGTCGAACAGCGTGACGCCGGCCGCGAGCGCGGCGTGGATGGTGACGACGCTCTCCTGCTCGTCTGCCGCGCCATAGAAGTCGGACATCCCCATGCAGCCGAGGCCCGCGCGCGAGACCTGCGGACCGCCTCTTCCAAGCGTCACCAGCTCCATTGCAGCCTCCTTGATTGACTTGCGCTGGATGCCGTGAGCGCGCGGGTGGTTCCTTAAGAAAGTCAGCGGGAGAGAGCCTCGAAGCGCTGCAAGTCGCCTCCGCCGTCCTGCACGTCACGCAGCAGTACGGTCAGCCTCCCGTCGCGCTCGCACAATTCGAGGACCGGCAAGGTCATGTCCGCGGGGCTCGAGGCATCGAAGGCTCGTTCGGTCCAGGTGCCCAGATTCACGTAGAGCGCGTCGTCGGGACCGCGCGCGTCGTCCACGGCCCAATCCACGACGTGAGTGTGGCCGAGCACCAGCGCGTCGGGCCGCGGGGCGCCGTGCGGCAACTCGCGCTTGCCGCGGAGCACCTCGACCGCGAGCGCGCCCGAACTTTCCCAGAGGTTGTCACCGTGTGCCACGCGCCGCCGCACGCCGTCCGCCGAGACCAGCATTGCGAGCCACGAGGCCGCGCGCGGCAGCAAGCCGTTCTCCGCCAGCAGCCGCAGGAAAGCGTGAAAGAACTTCCGGAAGGTCTTTTCGGGAAGCCACCGCTGCAGCACGGTGAGCACGCTCTCCTCAGGCCGCAGCGCGACGACCCGGTCCGGGTTCATCTTGACATTGCGGCGCGCGCCCTGGTGGAGCAGGAAGGGGATCACCGCGTTGTGGAGCGCGTTCGTCAACACCTCGCCGGCCCCGTGCGCGTCCTTGTTGCTCTTGTCGAATTCGTGCCCGTGCAGCAGCACTACCTGGCGGCCGCCGATGGTCCTCGCGCAACAGGCCGAAAGGCTGGCGCGCAGGCCGATGGACTCCAACGCCTCGCGCACGCCCGGGTCACCCAGGTGCCGGTCATGATTGCCGGGCACCAGCGTGACCGGCACGCGCTGCGACAGCTCGCCGAGCGCCCGCAGCGCGACCGGGTTGCTCTGCAGCACCGCCGCGCAGAGCGCCTTCAACTCGCGGTCGGGCCGGGGCACATAGGGCACCTCCAGCGTCTCGAAGAAGCGCGCGAGCCCCTTGGGCGGCGGCGTCATCGCGGTAAAGTCGAAGATGTCGCCGAGCAGGATCAGCTCATCGCCGTCGCGGAGTTGCCCGCACAGTGCGGCCAAGCGCTTGCCCTGCCGCTCGTCGTCGAACAGCTTTGCATTGCCGTCCTCGTCCAGGTGCAGGTCGCTCGCGACATAGAGGGTCATGGCCGCGGCACCTTTTCCGTGCCGCCCGCCTTAGTCAAGCGATCCCGGCAAAACTGCCGCTCCTCCAAGCGAAGCGAACTTTTGCGCGCCGGGCTTTCGCGCAGTCGCCGCATCGACTAGAAGGACGCGCATGGATGTCGTCCTCATCGATCTCGCGAACGATCCCATCACCAAGCTCTACGGCGCCTATCGGGTCTGCTATTCGCCCAAGACTCCCCGCGAGGTCTGGGAAGACATCGCCGCTGGCGCGGTGACGCGCGAGAAGATTGCCGCCTTTGTCGACGAGCGGCTGAAGACTGGCCACGTCTCCCCGCTCGAGCAGGTCGTCTTCTGGTTCGGAATCTCGGGAGTGTCACGGTCCCTGAGCCACCAGTTCGTGCGCCACCGGATCGGCATCTCCTTCGAGCAACAGTCGCAGCGCTATGTCCGCTTCACCGGGCGCAATGAGGAGCGGCTCGAATACATCATGCCCGAGAGCTGGAAAGACGCCGGCCGCGCTGAAGAGTTCGAGAAGCTGATGGGGGAGATCACGCGCGTCTATCGCGAAGCCGTGGCCGCGGGCATTCCGCCCGAGGATGCGCGCTTCGTGCTGCCGAACGCGGCCCCGACGAATTTCCAGATCATGGTCAATTTCGCCGAATTGCTTCATATCGGCGATCTGCGGCTTTGCACCCGCGCGCAATGGGAGATCAGGCACATGATCTCGAAGATGCGCAGCGAGCTGATGAAGAAGGTTCCCGAGCTTGCCCGCTATATGCAGCCCAAGTGCGGTGAGAAGCGGCTCGGCTATTGCGACGAGGATATGAAGGCTTATGAAGCCTGTCCCTTGAGCGCCGTTCGTCCTCATAAGCTGCAGGTGATTGAAGTCTTCAAGCGCGTGCGCTCTGACGCGGGGAAGCCGATGAAGGATCTCGAGGAAGCCGACTTTCGCGCCGCCGAAGAGTTCCGCGAGCCACCGACCCCGTCCCCCAAGGCATGACTCCGCCGGACGACGCGCTCTCGGAGAGCGAGCTTCGCGAAGCCTGGCCCGCGCTCTCGAACCGGGAGCGCGCCGAAGGCCTGAAAGTGCTCCCGCGCGCGGCCGCCGAGGATCTCTTCTTCACTCTCGGGGCGCGCGAGCAGGAGCGGGTTCTGCGCGACCTGCCCGCCGACGAGCGACGCACCTGGCTGCGCGTACTTCCGCCGGATGACGCGGCCGATCTGCTTCAGCAAGTTCCGGCCGGTCCCGGGCGCGAGGGCCTGCTGGCCTTGCTGGATGAACCGACCCGGCATGAAGTCGAAGCGCTGCTCGCCTACCAGCAGGATCGCGCCGGCGGTTTGATGAGCCCCCGCTTCGGCCGCCTGCGGCCGGAGATGAGCATTGCAGAAGCGCTCACCTATCTGCGCCAGCAGACGCGGGTGAAAGTCGCGGCATCTTTCTATGTCTATGTGCTCGACCCCGCGCAGACGCTGCTCGGCGTGGTCTCGTTTCGCGATTTGCTGACAGCGCCGGCCGGCGCGCGCGTGCAGGACGTCATGAGCAAAGACGTCGTCACCGTCGATTCCCAGCTGGGGCAGGTCGAGGTGGCGCGCCTCTTCCGCAGCTCGCGGCGGCTGGCCCTGCCGGTAATCGACAAGTCCCGGCATATGCAAGGCGTCGTGACCGCCGATGATATCGTCGACGCGGTCAGCGAGGACGCGACCTCGGATATCCAGAAGCTCGGCGGCAGCGAAGAGCTGGGCGAGCCCTACCTCCAGATTGGCTTTACCCGCATGTTCCGCAAGCGCGCGGGGTGGCTGTCGGCGCTCTTCCTCGGCGAGATGCTGACCGCCACCGCCATGGGCTTCTTCGAAAAGGAGATCGATAAAGCGGTGGTATTGGCACTCTTCGTCCCACTCATCATCTCGTCGGGCGGCAATTCGGGCTCCCAGGCTACGTCGCTCGTCATCCGCGCCATGGCTCTGGGAGAGGTCAAGTTGCGCGACTGGTTCCGCGTCGTCGGCCGGGAGATCTTCGCCGGGCTCGCTCTCGGGGCCACGCTGGGCTGCATCGGCTTTGTCCGCATCCTGCTCTGGCAGAAGGCTTTCCATACCTATGGCCAGCACTACCTGTTGATTGGCTTCACCGTGGGAGCCTCGTTGATTGGCGTGGTCACCTTTGGCACTCTCGCCGGGTCGCTGCTGCCCTTCATCTTGCGCCGGCTCGGCTTCGATCCTGCGAGTGCGAGCGCGCCTTTCGTGGCCACGCTCGTCGATGTCACCGGCCTGATCATCTACTTCACCACCGCCAGCGCCATCATGCGTGGGACGCTGCTTTAACTTAACCCTGCTTCGAGCTTTAAGTCGGCTTCACCGCTTTGATATGCTCGAGCATGGCCGCGTGCCCCAGCGCCGGATGGGTGATGGGCGCCATATGGCCAGTTCCCTGGACCTCAATCAGCCGGACGCCGGGGTTCGCCGAAGACTCGGCCAACTCAGGCGCTCGTCGGCTTCACGTATTCGAAGTTGACCGGCATAGCGTTGATTCCCTTTCCGGGAGGCGCGATCCAGTTGGCCATCTGGCCCGTCGCAATCACCGGGTGCATGAGCGATTTGACG
>JANYKT010000142.1 GCA_025358085.1 Deltaproteobacteria bacterium
AGGAGCGTGGGGGTCGACGAACGAGTTCGCGACGCCCCTTGCAACCCAAGCCCATCCCGCAACACCGGTCAGGGGCGGCGCGCATGTCTGAGGGCGGCGACCCCCACGCTCCTCCTGCGGCGTTCGTTGCAAGAGAGGAGAGGCCTCCTTAACTGAGTGGCATTGCTGCTAAGCTAACCCCTGATCGCATGAACGCGAGCCACGAGCGAGTCAATGGAACACCTCTTTTCCGACATCGGAAAGCGGGCATCTCTACTTGGGTTTGACACGTCGCGTGCGCATCATGCAGTTCGTCGCAGAGAAGCCGGGCGAGGTCGTCGCGCCGATTCCCGGACGGAAGCTCAAGGCTGTGAGCCACTATCGATCAAGCGTGAGCCAGAGCTCGTTGCGCCTCATGAACCATGGGGTCCAGGGAGGATTGTATCGGTTCACCTCGACCTCGCCTGACGGCCGAAGGCCGCGCGCTGACAGCCAGGAACGCAGAAGCTCGGCGTGGCCGGCGAAGCTCTCGTTGGTCCAGCGGCCGCTGAACTTCACGACACCGACGCGAGCCGGCGGTACCTCGCGGAGGGTGACACGCGCATCGGTCGGCTCCGGAAGCGTCGCGATCGTCTCGCCCGAAGGCATCGTGAACGATACCGTCCAAGCGTGATCGCCTTCGGCCCTTTGGCCGACAGGAGCGGTCATCGCGATTTTCCGCCCGTCGGCGGTTTGACCCACCGGCGCGGTCATGGAGATTTTGGTCTTCGTCTTGTTTCCCCCGAAGATGTACCCGGCGAGGCGTCGGAAGCCCTCGCTCTCGGCCTGCTTGCGATCGCCGGCCACGTGCGTTTCGGCGACGATGCGAGCCTGGTAGCGACGCACCTCGAACTGGCGCTCACCGCTCTCGAGGGCGAACTTCGGCTCGTCCACTTTAGCCACGGCTGCGGAGCCAATCGGAATGGCGACGAGTGCTGCGAGCGCGACTATCGTCAGCATTACAACCGCCAGTATTCGCATGATGTGTCTGCCTCATTTCCACACTGATAACGCTCGCTCGTGGAAATACGCCAGCAACGGGGCCAAAGCCTGGCCGCTCCAACTCCTCCGCGTTCGAGGTTCATCAAGCATCACCCGATGCAGCGACCCAGCGGCTCGTTCGTGTTCCATGACGTCCTGTCTACGGTCGCCGCTTGCCATCGGAGGGGGGGCTTTCGATGGCGTTCGCCTTGCCGACGGCAGCAGGTATGAGAGCGCGTGCTGCGCCGTAGTAAAGGGGGATGCCCACGACAAGGTTGAACGGGAAAGTGATTCCCAGGGCGAGAGTCAGATAGATCGCCGGACTCGCCTGCGGCAGAGCGGCCCGCATGACCGCGGGAACTACGATGTACGATGCGCTCGCGCCGAGCACCGCCAGCAGCGTCGCACCCCCCACCGACAATCCGAGAGCCAGTGCCACACCCATGCCCGCGGCCGCTCCGATGAGGGGCATATAGAGGCCAAAGGCCACGACGCCGAGGCTCAGGGCCCGGAGGTCGGAGAGCCTCCGCGAGAGCACCAAAAGCGCTGGCTTGGTGCATCCGCCAAGCCAGGAAGTGCGTAGAGTAAAAAGCACAACTTCTGCCGGAGCTCCGTGAAGCAAAACCGCCACCAGCGCGCCTCTGCCCTCCTCGCCGCCGTGGCGACGCTGGGGCTGGTGGTCGCGCCGGTGATGCACGCCGAAGCCCACCTCCGCGAACAAGCGCAGGCGCACGAGGAGGCCGTCGAGCTTGTCTTCCGCATCGCCTTTGAGCACGGCGAGCTGCCCGACCAGGATGCGCTGCTGAAGCTGGCGGCGCAGCAAGCGTTCGGAGCCGAGGGAGCGCCGCCTGGATTTTCGACGCCGCGCCACCAGCACGGGGGCCATTCGCATGGTCCCGGCGCAATGGCCGCGGGCTCGCTCGAACATCTGGGCGCTGCCGTCCACGCACCTCCGCCCGCACCGCAGGTTGTTGCCGACGCACCGATCGAAAGCGCCGTCTTTGCCGCACCGGCGCCGCTGCTACTTTCTTGTCGCTATACAACTCCAGAGCATTCGCAAGCGCCTCCAGCCGCGTGACCTGAAGCAGCGTCCCGCTGGGCAGCGCTTTTTAAATCCTTCTGGAGTTCAAACTCAATGCCTTCCTTCGCTTCGTGCACAGCCGCGTGCTGCGCGATCGTCCTCGCGCTTTCCTTTTCGTCGTCCGCACAGTCCCAGCCAGCTCCGGCGGCCCCGCCGTCCGACAGCGGCCCCGCGCCCGCCGCCGCGCCGCCCACGCGCTTCAAGCCGCCGGTGCTGATCGAGCGAGTGGAAGCGAAATATCCTGAGCAGGCCCGCAAGGACGGCATCACCGGGACCGTCCTGCTCCAGCTCGTGGTCGGCACCGATGGCAGCGTGACCGACGCGAAGGTGGCCAAGGCCGCGGGCCACGGGTTCGACGAGTCCGCATTGGAGGCGGCACGGTCGCTGCGCTTCGAGCCCGCCACGCAAGAGGGCGCGAAGGTCCAGGTGCAAATCAACTACGAGGTCCAGTTCCAGCTCAAGGACGCCGAGCGCGCCACGCTGCGCGACTCGACCGCAGCCAGCCGGGGCGGGGAGCCGGCGGACCGCGCCCCGCGCGACGGCCAGAGCTCCGCCCGCGTCTTCGAGGCCACCGTGGAAGGCGAACGCCCCTTCACCGCCGCCAGCGCCTCGACCGTGCGCGACCGCGACTTCCTGCTGCGGCCGCGCTTCACTCCAGAGGACATCCTGCGCTCGGTGCCGGGCCTCGTGATCGCGCAACACCAGGGTGGAGGCAAGGCCGACCAGCTCTTCCTCCGCGGGTTCGACTCCGACCACGGCACCGACGTCGCCATCTACCTCGACGGCGTCCCGGTCAACCTGCCTTCCCACTCGCACGGGCAGGGTTATGCCGACCTGCACTTCCTCATCCCCGAGGCCCTGCAGGCGGTGGAGATCACCAAGGGTCCCTACTTCGCCGACAAGGGTGACTTCGATACAGCCGGCGCCGTGAATCTGGTCACCCGCGACCGCTTCGATCATTCGCAGATCACGGTCCAAGGCGGCCTGCTCCCCGGACAGCTCGGCAAGGTGGACGGCGTTCCGGGCTCGACCGGCCGGCGCGGGCTGAACTACCGCGTGCTCGGGGTCGCCAGCCCGGAGATCGGCGAGGTGCGCCCCTTCTTTGCCGGCGAGGTCTCCGGGCTGGAGGGTCCTTTTCAGACCAGCGAGCGGCTCGAGCGCTACAACTTCTTCAGCAAGGCGACCTTCGATCTCTCGCCCCGCACCAAGCTTTCGATTCTTGCCAGCGCGTACGCCTCGAGCTGGTACGGCTCGGGCCAGATCCCCGCGCGGCTGGTCGACAGCGGCATCATCGACCGCTACGGGTCCATCGACCCGACCGAGGGCGGCAACAGCCAGCGCCAGCAGGCAATCCTCAATTTCGTCACGCGTCCCGACAGCGGCTCGAGCCTGTCGTTGACCGGCTCCTATATCCGCAATCACCTGACGCTTTACAATGACTTCACCTTCTACGCCCGCAACCCGGACGGCGACGAGATCGAGCAGGACGACGACCGCACCGTCCTCTGGGCTGCGATGAAGTACGAGCGGCGCGACCAGACCTTCCTGCCTGGCACGGTCTTCAGCACCTTCGGCGTGCAGGCCCGCAGCGACGACATTCTCGGCTCGCTCAACAAAGTGAAGGAGCGCGTGCGGCGGCAGACCTGCGGCGACGCGACTGACCCTTTGTCCATCCCCAATCCGTGCGTCGCAACCACCAACCGGCAGACCGACTTCGCCGCCTACCTGCAGGAAGAATGGCGGCCCAATCGATTCTTCCGCCTCATCGGCGGGCTCCGCACCGACCTGTTCAACTTCGATGTCCACTCGCTCAAGCCCGACTCTGGCTTCAGCCCCGAGCATCCCGAGGCGCAGGCGCCGGTGGTGCAGCGGAGCATCCAGTCGCCCAAGGCCAGCATGGTGATCTCGCCGCTGGACCAGCTCGATCTCTATCTTAATTTCGGCACCGGCTTTCATTCGAACCACGCCAACAGCGCCATCCCGAACAATGGCGCAGGCGCGCTCCCGCGGGCGGTGGGCTACGAGGTCGGCGCCCGCGCGCGCCTGCTCGACAACCGGCTCGAGTTGGGCACGGCGCTCTGGCGGTTGAACCTTGCCTCCGAGCTGACCTTCAATGGCGACGAGGGCGGCGTCTCGCCCAACGACTCCACCCGCCGCTATGGCGTCGATTTCGAAGCGCGCTGGGAGATCCTGCCCTGGCTCTTCTTCGACGGCGACCTGACGCTCTCGCGCAGCACCTTCGTGCACGACAGCGGCAATGGCCTCGCCGTGGCGCTCTCCCCGCCGGTGATCGCCACCGGCGGCCTGACGGTGCGGCACCCAAGCGGTATCCAGGCTTCCCTGCGGATGCGGCACGTCGGCACCCGGCCGGGCAACCAATTCAGCGCGGACGACTATCTCGACCCGGCAAATCCCGCGCTGGGGCACGTCATCCCTTGCAACCCCTCCCTCGACGCCAACAACCTGAACGATCCCAGGGCCCAGCGCTGTTACCTGATCGCCGACGGCTATACCGTCTTTGATACGGCGATTACCTATGAGACGAAGCGCTATGCGCTCACGCTCATCGGCGAGAACCTGTTCAATTCGGTCTATCGCGAGGCGCAGTTCGGCAACGTCTCGCAGGTGACCAGCCTGCTCGGCGGCCGCACCACCGGCGCGAATGGCCAGCCGTTCGTGCCGGAGAAACACGGAGTGCAGGACATCCATTACACGCCGGGCAATCCGTTCGGCCTCCAGGCCGCCGTCTCGCTCTTCTTTTGAAGGGGAGAAAGCAATGACGCCGCGCGCGCTACCATTCCAGGGTCTCATCCACGAGGGGCGGCCAGGTGTCCGCGCGGCCGTCATCGGCATCTCTCTCTTGCTTCATGCCGGGATGATCTCGATGGTCTCCCGGCCATCGCCAGCGCGGCCGCCGCAGTCTCTCCCGGCGGCGG
>JANYKT010000044.1 GCA_025358085.1 Deltaproteobacteria bacterium
TGAGTTGCTCTCCAGTCGGACCAGGATGCTGGGCAGGCCATCCGCGGGCGGGGTGGACCGAAACCTCCCGGTGCCGCCAACCTCGCGGTGCCGCCAACCTCGCGGTGCCGCCAACCTCGCGGTGCCGCCAACTCCCGGTGCCGCCAACCTCCCGGTGCCGCCAACCTCCCGGTGCCGCCAACCTCGCGGTGCCCCCAACCTCCCGGTGCCCCCAACCTCGCGTGTGCCCCCAGCCTCGCGGTGCCGCCAGCCTCGCGGTGCCCCAACCTCCCGGTGCCGCCAACCTCGCGGTGCCCCCAACCTCGCGGTGCCGCCAACCGCCCCGGTGCCGCCAACCGCCCGGTGCCGCCAACCGCCCGGTGCCGCGAGCGGCCAGCCCGACTACCCAGGCGCCGCCACATACAGGTGCACGTGAAGCAGTGGCAGCACCCAGGAGATGTTTGGGGGACTGAGCAGCGGCGCCACCGAGCGATTTGCGGCACGAGCGATTTGGCAGAGCCGGGCATGAGCCGTCCTTCGGCGTCAATTCGAGCGGATACTCGGTCGGGGCGCAGATCCTGTTTTGCTGGCGGCCTATCCAGGTAACCGAACGGCCTGAAGAAGAAGACCGTCGCCCGTGGGAGCCTGCGTCGGCGCAACAGCCGCCCGGAAGGGTACCGCTCGTTCATGACCGCCAGCGCCCCGCACGGCTCCGCCGCGGACTTTGGCGGGGCAGGGCGCTGTTCCACGTGAAACAACGATCCCCTGAACCCGCGGCCTCGTCTATCCGCCGGGATGCACCTTGCTCCACGGAGAAGCAGCGTGATACTCGCCGCTCCTCACGGCAAGCAGCCCTTTCCGCCCCGAGGCCCATGTCGCTCGTCCTCGCTATCGTCAACCAGAAGGGTGGGGTCGGTAAGACCACCACCGCCGTCAACCTGGCCGCATCGCTCGCGGTCGCCGAGAAACGTTGCCTGCTGGTCGACCTCGACCCACAGGGAAACGCTTCGAGCGGGGTCGGGATCCCGCGCGACGAGCCGGGCCGCGCCACGGTTTACCACGCGCTCCTTGGCGAGGCCGACGTGCGCTCCGCCCTGCGGTCCACGGAGGTCACGAACCTGACCGTGCTGCCGTCCGACCCGGACCTGGTGGGCGCCGAGTTGGAGCTGGTCCTGGTGGACTCGCGCGAAGGCCGGCTCCGCGCCGCGCTCGAGCCGCTGCGCGGCGACTACGACTACATCCTGATCGACTGTCCCCCTTCCCTCGGGCTGCTCACCATCAACGCTTTGGTCGCGGCCGACAGCGTGCTGGTTCCGCTCCAGTGCGAGTACTACGCCCTGGAGGGCCTCGGCTCACTGCTGCGCACCATCGAGCTGATTCACGGCGGCCTCAACCGCGGTCTGCAACTCGAAGGCGTGGTCCTGACCATGTTCGACGCCCGCAACAACCTCGCGCGCCAGGTCATGCAGGACGTGCAAAAGAACCTGCCGGGCAAGGTCTACGACACGGTGATCCCGCGCAACGTGCGGCTCTCGGAGGCGCCCAGCCACGGCCGTCCGGTCATCCTCTACGACATCGAGTCCAAGGGCGCTCAGAGTTATCTCGCCCTCGCCAATGAATTTCTCGAGCGCCACGCGGCCACCACGCCTACGGCGACGGCCACCCGTGGGGCCGCTGCCGGCCAGCGCGGGCAAAGATGACCGCTGCCCAGCGCACCATTCCGTCCGGAAGGATGCGCGCGCGAGCGGGGACGGCCAGCAGAAGCCCGCCAGCCGCGCTTGTGTTCACGGCGCGAGAAAGTGGTCGCCAGCCTCCAGCCGCCAGCCGGGATTCAGCGTCGGAGAAGAACCTGGCATGGATCAACCTGGGTCCGGCCGGCTTCCGTGCGCAGATGAGGTTCAGTGCCGTGGTCTTGGCCGCGCAGAAGGGTGCGCGCAGCCGGCCCAACGCGCCGCCGACCCCATCAAGGTTGCCCTGGCGAAACGACGGAACGAGCGCGCACGTTGCAGGGCGAAGCCCCGTCCGTGCAGGTCGTCCCCGCTGCGCAGGGAAACGGGTGTCGCCGGGAGCGCAAGCGCGGCGCGCGAGCGGCGCCAGAGCCTGCGGCAACACAGAGAAGCGGAGCAACCGCGACCCACGGGTGACCCCATGACCGATCCAAAGATAGCGTTCAAGCGTCCTGCCCTCGGCCGCGGCCTGGGAGCGCTCATCCCCGGCGGCTCCCCTGCCGAGCGCCGCGGGCTGATCAACCTCGGTATCGAGGAGCTCCTCCCCGACAAGACGCAGCCGCGCCGCTACTTCGACGACTTGCACCTCAACGAGCTCGCCGACTCCATCCGCAGCAAGGGGGTGCTGCTCCCGCTTATCGTCCGGCGCACGCAGGAGGGTTACGTCATCGTTGCCGGCGAGCGGCGCTGGCGCGCGGCGCAGAAGGCGGGCCTGCGCGAGCTCCCGGTGATGGTCAAGGAGGTCACCGAGAAGGAAGCTTTCGAGCTGGCGCTGATCGAAAATATCCAGCGCGAGGACTTGAACCCGCTCGAGGAAGCGGAGGCCTACCGGCGTCTGATCGAGGAGCACGGCCTGACCCAGGAGGAGCTGGCCTCGCGCGTGGGCAAGGAGCGCTCCACCGTGGCGAATGCGCTGCGGCTGCTGCGCCTGCCCGAAGCGATCAAGAAGTCCATCGTCGCCGGCGAGCTGAGCATGGGCCATGCGCGCGCGCTCTTGGCGCTGCCGGAAGAGGGCGACCTCAAGAGGGCGGCGGAGAAAGTCATCGCCGAAGGGCTGAGTGTGCGCGCGGTCGAGGCGCTGGTGCAGCGGCTCAAGAGCAAGCGGGGCGCCAAGAAGGACCTGAGCGAGAAGACGGTTCACACTCGCAACGTGGTCGAAAAGCTGCAACGCAAGCTGGGCGTCAAGGTGGAGCTGAAGGACAAGGGCGGGGCAGGCACGCTCGAGATCCGCTACGGCAACCCGCAAGAACTCGAGCGCATCCTCGCCGCGATCCTCGGCGAATAAGAGAGGGGACATAAAAACATGGCAGAGCAGCGCGCGCCCGGAGAGCGCAAGGTCGACGACAGCAAAGCCCAGGCAACCGGTGCTCCGGGCTCTGCGCTGCCCGCAAGGCCGGGCTCGACCACGACGCCGAGCCTGAGCCCCGGCACCCAGTTCGACCCCGCCACCGGCCGGCCGCGGCTGGAACTCACCCCGCGCGCCATTCTCACCGGCATGGCCGTCGCGGCGCTGATCGGCGCCACCTATCCGTACGTCGTCCTCAAGATCGGGTACGGCCCCAACATCTCGGTGGTGAGCGCGTTTTTCGGCTACCTCGCCTTGAGCGCCATCGGATTCTTCACCGGCGTCCGCGGCACGCGCTGGGAGAACAACCTGGTCCAGACCGCTGGCACGGCCGCGGGCGAGGCCGGCTTCATGTGCGTCGTGCTGGCCGCCATGGACATGTTGAATGCCAAGCCCGAGCTCGGCTTCTCCATCCACCTGGGGCCCTGGCAGATCTTCGGCTGGCTTTCGATCGCCGGCTGCCTGGGCGTGCTGCTGGCGGTCCCGCTCCGTCGCCACTTCATCGACGACGAGAACCTCACCTTCGCCGACGGCACCGCGGCGGGCGAGACCATGCTGGTGCTCGACCTCGATCGCGCGCAGGCAGGGCTGCGCATCAAGGCGCTCTCCTGGGGCATGCTCGCGAGCGGCGCGCTGGCGCTGGTCCGCGACTTCACCGGCAAGCTGACCGTCCACGGCACCGTCTGGCACGACTTCAGCGAGAAGATTCCCGGCGAGCTCTATTTCAGCAAGGCGGCCGCGGCGATGAAAAACGGCGCCGAGGTCAGCCTGCTCGGCTTCGGCGGCGGCCTGCTCATCGGCCTGCGGGTGTCGCTCAGCATGGGCCTCGGTATGGTCCTGGCGTGGTTCATCGCGCCCGGCCCGCTGCACGCGCGCGGCATCATCGCCAACGAGACCTACCGCGACACGCTGCGCTGGGTGATGTGGCCCGCCACCGGAATGATGGTCGCGGGCGGCCTGACCGCGCTGGTGCTCAAGTGGAAGCTCATCGTCCGGACATTCTCGTCGCTCAAAGGCGGCGACATCGGCGTCGGCCAGACCGACTTCCCGCTCAAGTACGTTATTTCCGGATCGCTCTTCCTCGCAGTCGCGCTCTGCGTCTTTCAATACCTTTCGCTCGGCTTCCCCGTCTGGCTTACCATCGTCTCGCTGCTGCTCAGCGTGGTGCTGATGCTCGTCGGCATCCGGGTGCTGGGCGAGACCAACTGGGCGCCCATCAGCGCGCTCGCGAACTTCATGCAGGCGGTCTTCGCGGGCCTGGTGCCGCACAACATGCCGATCAACATGGTCGGCTCGGGCATGAGCGGAACGGTGGCGGCGCACGGCGAGCACCTGATGCAGGACTACCGCGCGGGCAAGATGGTGGGCGCGAACAACCGCAACCTGACCATCATGCAGCTCATCGCGGTCCCCATCGGTTCGGCCTCGGTCGCGCTCATCTATCCGATGCTGAAGGCGCGCTACGGCATCGGCGATGGCGGGCTCTCCAGCCCCATCAGCGTCAAGTGGGCGGGCTTCGCGGAGCTGCTCAACAAGGGGCTCTCGGCGCTGCCGAGCGGAGCGATGCCGGCGCTCGCCATCGCCCTCGTCATCGGCGCCGTCGCCACCGTCCTCGAGCCGAAGTACCACCGCTTCATTCCCTCGCCCACCGGCGTCGGGCTCGGCATGCTGATCCCAAGCGTCTCCATCCTGCCGATGGTGGTGGGCGGCATCGTCCAGGCGCTCTGGGCTCGCTCGAACCCCAAGCAGGAAGAGACCTACAACACGCCGCTCGCGAGCGGGCTCATCGCCGGAGAGGCCATCGTGGTGCTGTTCATTTCCATCCTCAAGGGCTTCGGCCTGCTCGTGTGATAGAGACCGCTTCTTTCGTAGGCTGGAGGTGAACGCATGGCGATGCTCCGTCCACAGGATGAGCCGCAAAATCAGACCCCGCCCGCTCCCGGCAGCGTGGCGGCCTTGCCGTCGCGCCCGCCCACCGGCGAGCTCAACGCACTGCTCGGCAAAGGCAGCTCTTTCGAGGGGAAGCTGCTCTTCGAAGGCTCGGTGCGCATCGACGGGAAGTTCTCCGGCGAGATCATGTCCACCGATCTGCTGATCATCGGCGAGGGCGCCGAAGTGAAGGGCGACATCCAGGTCGGCTCGCTGGTGATCGTTGGCGACTACAACGGCAACGCCAAGGCCATCAAGGCCATCGAGCTCAAGGCGCCGGCGAAGGTGCGCGGGACGCTGACCACGGCGTCCATCGTCATCGAGCGCGGCGTCTTCTTCGACGGCCAGTGCAAGATGGACACCACGGGTGAAGCCGCGAAGCCTCTGGGCGGCGCAGTGCTGCCGAAGAAGTAGCGCTCCTCAAGACCCGTGGACGACGTCAACCCGCGCATCCGGCTGCTGCGCAACGCGCTGTTGCTCGAGACGGTCCCCGAGAGCGAGCTCGAGCAGCTCTCGTCGCTCGTCCGCACCGTGGAGCTGGCTGTGGCCGAGACCTTCACGGTTCGCGGCCAGCCTAGCCCGGGCATGGTGCTGGTGGAGCAGGGCAGCCTCGAGGTCCTGCTCGACGCGACGCCCATCTGCACGCTCTCACCGGGCAGCGTCTTCTCAGAAGATTCGCTGGTCTCCAATGCGCCGGCCCCGGCCACGCTGCGGGCCGCGCTACCGTCGCGCATCGGGGTCCTCGAGCGCGCGGCCGTCGAGGAGCAAATCGAAAACATGCCGCACCTCTGGGAGCAACTCGACCGGGCCTGGCGGCACCGGGTGCTGGTCGCCCGCCTCTACGCCATCGACCTCTTTCGCGATCTGACCGCCGAAGCCCGGCTTCGCCTCGCCGACGCTTTCGAAGAAATCGACTTGCCCGCAGGCAGCCTGCTCGCCGAAGACGGCAAAGTGCTCGAGTCCTTCTTCGTCATTCGCGAGGGGCAGGCCGAACTCCACCTGGCCGAAGGCGACGGCCCCTCGTCGGTCCCCCTGCGCTCAGGCGAATACGTCGGCGACCTGGCGCTGCTGGAGGACTTCCCTCAAACCGCAACGGTGTCAGCGCCGTACGGCCTGCGCGCGATGAAGCTCGACCGTGCCGCGTTCGCCAAGGCCATCGATGCGGACGGCCTGCGCGAAGTGCAGGCCGCGGCCGCCCGCCGGAAGGAATCGATCCTCTAGACTCTAGACCTAGTAGTTACTCAGTTGAGTGATCATCCCGGCAACCAGGGACGCTTTTCGGTCTCGTATGAAGATGTGCTCGAGGCCACCGGAGTGGATCCGCCGGAAAAGAACTGACGCCCGGCCGCCTCGTGGGCCGTCAAGACTCAGCGCTGTGAATCTGACGCCGCGAATGAGGCACTCCGGTTCGCATTACCAGCTGCGTCTGTACGTGAAGAACGGTGGCGTCGAAAACTGGAATCGCAAGGCGACGACGCCCGCGGACCGCGATACGAACGACCCTGATAAGCCCCGAAGCCGCGGAGGGCCTCCACCACGTTACCGTCGAAGTCGGGCCGGCGACGATTCCGCGCGCTTGGTCCCATCCCTGGGCGCCGTGTCACAAACTACGCTTGGCGCCGCGCGGGCGTCCTATCGTCGCCCAAAAGGGGGCCTTCATGAGAGCAGCGAAAACGATTGGGCTGTGCGGGGCCATCTGTCTGGCTGTCGGACGGGTGGCCCTGCCTGAGTGCGGCGGCGGTTCGACGGCAAGCCTTTGTAAATCTCATCCGCGGCAAATGGATAACCCACGGCACGGCGCCCGCCGGCAATGCACGAATTAAATTGGGGCCTCCATCCAGCTCTCGTCCCTTTGCATGAGTTCTGGTTGGTGTCCTGCCCGGATGGCTGCCCGGTGGCGCCCCCCAGACTAGTCGCGACGCAAGGCGACAGGGGGCGGCGTCCGCGCGGACGCGGGGCTGCAGCGTCGGGTCGAGACGCTCTCACCCGCCGAGCGCGACCTGCTCAACCTTCTGGCCGCCGCGGGCCTGCCCCGGCCGCTGATCACCCTGCAGTTCCCGCGTTGTTCGCCCGATGCTCCGAAAGAGGAACCTCGATGGCCAGACCCTTCTGCTTGTTGCTCGCCGCGGCTCTCGCCTGCGCCACCGGGGGGAAAGGCGCGCGCGAGGAGATCGATGCCTTCAACCAATCCTTTGCCGGCGTCACGCGCGGGATGGACACGCCGGCGCTACTCAAGCTCTGGGAGGAAGACGGCGTCAGCCTCTTGCCCGAGACCGCGCCCATCGACGGCAAGCCGCAGATCGCGGCGTACATCGAGCGCGTGATGGCGTCGATTCCCGGCGCGCGCATGCAGGACTTTGAATTGCGGTGCCGCGGCATCGAGGTGTCGGGCGACTGGGCCTCCGAGTGGTGCGACGAGCAGCAGGTGGTCGCGCTCCCCGGAGGGCGCCCCCCGTTTGTGGGCTTTGGCAAAATGCTGCTGGTCCTGCACCGGGGCGCGGACGGCGCCTGGCGGCTGCGCCGGGAGATGTGGAACCAGGGCCTCAGCGACGCTGCGCCGAAAGGCTGACTGGGCTGGCGAAGATGGCGAAGATGGCGAAGAGACCTGGACTGGCCCCTCGTAAAAGCGCAGGCCGCAGTGCCCCCACAAAAGCAAAGAAGAAATGCGAGAATGAAAATGCGCGTCGCGTCGACGGTGGTCCTTTCGCTGGTTCTTTTCGCTTGCAGCTGCGCGCCCGTTGCGACACGGGCCTCGGTGACCCGCTCGCTGGAGTTCGGCGGTGAGCAAATTCCCTATGACGTCTACGTGCCGGCGGCGCAGGGCCAACGGCCGGTGCTGCTGGTCCTGCACGGCGCGCGCGGACGGGGTGGCGACATGCTGCAATTGTGGCAAGAGATGGCCGACGAGCAGGGCATCATCCTCGTGGCGCCCACGCTGTCCTTGTCCGCCGAGCAGGAAGCCCGCATACCGCAACTCATCCCTGCGTTGATGGCGGAGGCCACCCGGGGGCTCGCCTTCGATCCCCGGCGCGTCTATGTTTTCGGATATTCGGCAGGCGGTTACTTTACCTACGATATCGCGACGCTTCTCTCCACGCGCTTCGCAGCCGCCGCCGTCTTCGCGATGGTCATCGCGCCGGAGTACGCCTCGATCGTAGACCGCGCGCAGCGGAAGACGCCGATCGCCATCTATATCGGCGACCATGATTCATTCTGGACCGTCGACCAGACCAGGGCGACCCGCGACCTGCTCGTCTCGCGGGGGTTTCCCGTCCATTACGTGGAAATCGCCAATCAAGGTCATGGGTATGCGGCGATCGCGCAGACAATCAACCGCGATGCGTGGGCCTTCATGAGCAGCGCCACGCTGCCGTAGGTCTGTCGCCGAAACAGGCAAAGCCGCAGCCGATCCGACGCGGCGTCGAGGCTCGCGTAAATGTCGGGCGTTGATTCTTCGATCTGGATGGCGCGCGTCCCGGGCATGCGGAAGGTGAGGTGGCACTCCTTGGCCTCGCCGCCGCGGCCGCCGTTGGCCTGCCCGAGTTCGACGCGCAGCTCCGCGGCCTCGTTGTCGTAGAAGCGGCGCAGCGGCTGGACCAGGTGCTCCTTAGGCGTACGACTTCAATCCCGGCCGACAGCTTCAGGTGCTTTCCTTTAATGGCGACTTTCATGCATCTCGATCCAGACACTCGCTCGCCCGCCGCACTGCATTGACCAAAGCAAAGGCTGCGTGCTAGGTAGCGCCACTTTTCCCGGCCGTCTTCCCCTCTGGAGCGCCTCGTGATCGATGCCAGCGTCGCTCGCCGCTATGCCCGCGCCCTGCTCGCGCTCGGCCTGGAAGATGGCCGGCACGAAGCCTACGGCGCCGAGCTGGATGAGGTCCTCCGCGCGCTCGACGCAAGCCCCGAAGCGCGCGACGTGGGGCTCAACCCCGGCTACAGCGCGCAGCAGCGCCAGAGCGTGATCGGCACGTTGGCAGGCGAGCTCAAGCTGTCCCCGCAAGTGGTGAACTTCCTCCGCTTGCTGGTCGACCGGCAGAGGATGCCGTCGCTGCCCGCCATCGTCCGCTCGTACCGCGAGCTCGTCGACTCGCAGGTCGGCCGCATCCGCGCTGTGGTCACCAGTGCCCAGCCGCTCAGCCCGGACGAGCTGTCCCGCCTGCGCGACACGATCGCGGCCGCCACCCGTCGCACCATCATTCTGGAAGCAAAGATCGATCCCTCGATCGTCGGCGGCCTCGTCACGCAAGTCGGGGCCACCCTCTTCGACGGCAGCCTCAAGACCCAGCTCGAGCGGATGCGCGAACAGCTCAAGCGCGCGCCACTCTAGAATCGCAAGGAGCATTGAAAGATGGATATCCGGGCCGACGAGATCAGCCGCATCCTCCGCGAGCAGATCAAAGGCTATGGCAAGCAAGTCGAAGTCAGCGAAACGGGCACCGTCCTCTCCACCGGCGACGGCATCGCGCGCGTCTACGGTCTCGCGGGCGTCATGGCCGGCGAGCTGGTCGAGTTCCCCGGCGGTCTGAACGGCCTGGTCCTGAACCTCGAAGAGGACTCGGTCGGCGTCGCGCTGATGGGCAAGCAGGACCACATTCGCGAAGGCGACACGGTCAAGCGCACCGGCCGCATCGCCGACATGCCGGTGGGTCCGGAGCTGGTCGGCCGCGTGGTCAATGCGCTCGGGGAGGCAATCGACGGCAAGGGCCCCATCGCCGCCAAGGAGCGCCGCAAGATCGAGGTCAAGGCGCCCGGCATCGTCGCCCGCGAATCGGTCAAGGAGCCGCTGCAGACTGGCCTCAAGGCCATCGACGCCATGGTTCCAATCGGGCGCGGCCAGCGCGAGCTGATCATCGGCGACCGGCAGACCGGCAAGACCGCGGTCGCGATCGACGCCATCATCAATCAAAAGGGCTTGAACGTCTTCTGCATCTATGTCGCCATCGGGCAGAAGCAGTCCACCGTGGCCCGCGTGGTGGACAAGCTCGCCAGCCACGGCGCCATGGAATACACCACCGTGGTCGCCGCCAATGCGTCCGACCCGGCGCCGCTGCAGTTCCTCGCGCCGTACTCGGGCGTGAGCATCGGCGAGTACTTCCGGGACAACGGCCAGCACGCCCTCATCATCTACGACGACCTCTCCAAGCATGCCGTCGCCTATCGCCAGCTGTCGCTCTTGCTCCGCCGCCCCCCGGGCCGCGAGGCGTATCCCGGCGACGTCTTCTACTTGCACAGCCGGCTGCTCGAGCGCGCGGCCAAGCTGTCCAAGGAGCGCGGCGGCGGCTCGCTGACCGCGCTGCCCATCATCGAGACCCAGGCCGGCGACGTCTCGGCGTACATCCCGACCAACGTCATCTCCATCACCGACGGTCAGATCTTCCTCGAGACCGACCTCTTCAACGCCGGCCAGCGGCCCGCCATCAACGTCGGCCTCTCGGTCTCGCGCGTCGGCGGCTCGGCGCAGATCAAGGCGATGAAGAAGATCGCCGGGACGCTGCGCCTCGACCTCGCGCAGTATCGCGAGCTGGCGGCGTTCTCGCAGTTCGGCTCCGACCTGGACAAGGCGACGCAGGAGACGCTCGCCCGCGGCGCGCGCCTGGTCGAGATCCTCAAGCAGGGCCAGTACGTGCCCATGCCGGTCGAAAAACAGATCATCCAGATCTACGCCGGCACGCAGAAAGACAAGAGCGGCAACGGCTGGATCCGCGACGTCGCGGTCGCCGATGTCGCCCGCTACATGACCGAGATGATCGCCTTCATCGACGGCCGTTTCCCGGAATTACCCAAGCTGTTGCGCGAAAAGAAAGATCTCACCGACGACGTCCGCGCCATGCTCGACAAGGCGCTCGGTGACTTCAAGGACGTCTTCCAGACTGCCGCGACCGCGACCGCGACCAAGAAGGCATAAATGGCTTCGCTTCGCACCATCCGCTCGCGCATCCGCTCGACGCGGAACATGCTGAAGATCACCAAGGCGCTCAAGCTCGTCTCGGCGGCGAAGCTCCGGCGCGCGCAGGACGCGGTGGTCCGCGCCCGGCCCTACGCGCAGCTGCTCGACGAGATGCTCTCCTCGCTCGCGCAGGCCCGCGACGAGGCCGGTCTCGCGCCGCATCCGCTGATGGCGGTGCGGCCGCAGAAGCGCGTCGAGGTGCTGCTCCTCACCTCCGATCGCGGGCTGTGCGGCGGCTTCAACGCCAACATCATTCGCCGGGCGCAGCGCTTCACCGTCGAGGAGGGGCCCCGCTTCGACCGGCTGCAATTCTCGACCATCGGCAAGCGCGGCCGCGACTTTGCCCGCACCAAGAAGCTCGAGACCCGCAAGGACTACATCGGCTTCTTCGGCAAGCTGAAGTTCGCCATGGCGAAGGAGATCGCGGATGACCTGATCGCCGAGTACCAGACCGGCGAGCTCGACGCGGTCTACTTGCTCTACAACGAGTTCAAGAGCGCCATCTCCCAGCAGATCAGCCTCAAGCAATTGCTGCCCATCGTGCCGCCGCCGCCTCCGCCCAGCAAGGCCGACCCGGCTTCCGGCACCGGCTTCATCAGGCCCGAGCACCTCTTCGAGCCGTCGCGCAAGGAAGTGCTCGAGCAGCTGCTGCCCCGGCAACTGGCGATGCAGGTCTGGCGCTCTTTGCTGGAGTCCGAAGCGAGCGAGCACGGCGCGCGCATGACCGCGATGGACAGCGCCACCACCAACGCGACCGACATGATCGCGAGCCTCACGCTCCAGTACAACCGCGCACGGCAGGCGGCCATCACCAAGGAGCTGATGGAGATCGTCAGCGGTGCCGAGGCGATGCGGTAGTCGTTGCAACTTTAAAGTTCCGTCGAAGCCGCGGGTTCGCCTCGACGCATCAACGCTGCACTTCAAGAGGTTCACATGGCTGTCGCAATGAACGACGTCAGCAAGGTCGGCAAGGTCACGCAGGTGATCGGCCCCGTCATCGACGTCGAGTTCCCGCCCGGGACGCTGCCGGAGATCTTCACCGCCTTGACGCTCTCGAATCCGTCCATCTCGGCCGAGGCGCACAACCTGACGGTGGAGGTGGCGCAGCACCTGGGCGAAAACACCGCCCGCTGCATCGCCATGGACTCGACCGAAGGCCTCATCCGCGGCCAGCCGGTCACCAACACCGGCGCGCCCATCACGGTGCCCGTCGGGAAGGAAGTGCTGGGACGCATCCTCAATGTCGTCGGCGAGCCGGTCGACGAGCGCGGCCCCATCAAGGCCACCCGCCGCCTGCCCATCCACCGCTCCCCGCCGGACTTCACCGAGCAGGACGTGAAGATGGTGCCCTTCGAGACCGGCATCAAGGTCATCGACCTCCTGGCGCCGTACCTGCGCGGCGGCAAGATCGGCCTCTTCGGTGGCGCCGGCGTGGGCAAGACCGTGCTCCTCATGGAGCTGATCAACAACGTCGCCAAGGCGCGCGGCGGCTTCTCGGTGTTCGCCGGCGTCGGCGAGCGCACCCGCGAGGGCAACGACCTCTACGCCGAATTCCAGGAGGGCGGGAAGAACGCCGTCATCAAGATCGACAAGCTGGAAGACTCGCTCGCCGTGCTCGTCTACGGGCAGATGAACGAGCCGCCCGGGGCGCGCGCCCGCGTGGCCTTGACGGCGCTCACCATCGCCGAGCACTTCCGCGACGAAGAAGGCCGCGACATGCTGCTCTTCATCGACAACATCTTCCGCTTCACCCAGGCCGGCTCCGAGCTGTCGGCGCTGCTCGGCCGCATTCCCAGCGCGGTCGGCTACCAGCCCACGCTGTCGACGGAGATGGGTGGCTTGCAGGAGCGCATCACCTCCACCAAGAAGGGCGCTATCACCTCGGTCCAGGCCATCTACGTGCCCGCCGACGACTACACCGACCCGGCCCCCGCGACCGCCTTCGCCCACCTCGACGCGACGACGGCTCTCTCCCGCGCGCTGACCGAGATCGGCATCTATCCGGCGGTGGATCCGCTC
>JANYKT010000078.1 GCA_025358085.1 Deltaproteobacteria bacterium
GCTCTCATGATTGATCACTTCTTCCCCGAGCGCCCGGCGCTCCAACCGCGCTCGAGGAGCAATAGGTCGCGAAAGCCGCGAGCGAGGATGAGCCAGCCTGGTTCGCCGTTGGCGCGTACGTGGCCACCGAGTCTGGCGACAGCAAGCAGCGCGTCGCGTACCGAGGGCCGTCGCGGCAGAGGCGTTTTCGAGACGGCGCGCAACACGGCGAGGTGAGATGGGGTGAGCGCGTCGCGCGCCGGGCGCTCGGGCTGATGGCGCGCAAGATGTCGCAGGAGCAGGAGCCGCCAGGCGGTGGGAGCGAGCACGGCGAGCGCGTTGAGCAGCCTCCTGCTGGTAGTGAGTTGGCGGCGTTCGTATTGGCAGCCAGTCTTGAGGGCCTTGAAGTACTCCTCGATCATCCAGCGCGCGCGATAGCAATCGACGACGTAGGTAATCTGTTTGGGTGTTGCGACAGGCAGGGAAGTCAGTAGAAACCATTCGACGGGGACGTCGCCCCGCGGTGGTTCCGGCTCGAGCACATGGACCACGTTGACGAACATCGTCTTGGGCCCTTTTCCATTCGCAGTGGATGTTCGCGGCAGAGCCACGCGAGTGGCGGCGAAGGTCAGACGCGCGACGCGGGCATCCCGCGCCGGATGCCGTTTTCCCTTCGGGCCTGGAATGTGCGGCCGATAGGAGAGCGAGACTTCGCGTTCAATCACCGGAGCGGTCCCTCGCGCGACGGTGCGAAGATGCGTTTGTTCCTCGACGCCCGCCAGGACACGGTCGTGATTGGAGCGGATGACGTAGTCCCGGCTCTTCTCCTCCAGACTGGTGAGAATCGAAAACGAGTCGCCCTCTCTATCCATTAGATGGATTGCGCGGACCGAATCAGCAAGCTGCGCTTCCGCCGCCTCCACGCCCCTGACCCATCGCGCCGACTCTCCCAGGTGGTGTTTCTTCTTTCGCTTCCTCCGGGGGATGGCGGCGCCGTGACGGAAGATGGTCTCCAGCGCAAGCAATCCGAGCGGCGCGTGGGTCTTGGTCGCCTCCACCGCAAGCGAGAAGTGGCCGAAGAAACCTTGGCCCGGCCGCAGCAGCCGGCCCAGCCCCTCCCGCTCGGACTCACCGCCAAATTCAAACTCCGTCGTATCGTGAATGACCAAAACGCGCGGCCGCGCCGCCGCTCTCTTCGCCGAGGACGCGAAGTGCGGCTCCAGCACCGCCTCCGGCTTGACTCGGTCGTTGCCGAAGAATCGATACGCAGCCTCGAGCTGCGACTCGTCCGCAAGCGCCTTCGGAAAGCTCTCCGCGGCTGTCTCCGACAATTGGTCAGCCATCCTCTCCAGCCGCCGGTTCAGCCGCTCGTCGCCGAGCTGCGCCCCGACGAACTCCGCCGCCAACGGCCGCAGCCGTAGCACACCTGTCGCTCGTCTCATTTCCCACTACAAATCAGAGGGGTCTGACACTGATCGGATGTGTAGGATCATGAGACCGCGACGCTAGCACCGGGCATTGCCATAAGCTAGCCTACCGTGACCTTACGTACGCCCCTGATTTCCAGCAGTTCGGGGAGCCGGGCGCGCTGGTCTCCCTGCAGGATCAGCGTCGCGCCTTCCACGGTGCCTCCGCACCCAAGCGACTGTTTGAGCGCCTTCAGCCAGACCTCCAGCTGCTTCGCCGGAAGATTGAGTTGTTCAACCACCGTGACCTCCTTGCCCCCGCGTCCCTTGCGTTCCATCCGCACCACCGCGCGCGCGGGGCCCTTCGCTTCCTTTTCGATTTGCTTCGGCCCTTCCGGCAGCGACCCGCGAGCCCCTTGCAGCTTGCCAAACGGGTTGTTGAACGGATCAGACATGCCACAACTGTATCGTGCTCGCGACGTCCGGGTGTTAGTGGTGCGCGCATGAATGGAGTCCTGCTCATCAATCTCGGCACTCCGGACGCTCCGCAGAGCGGACCGGTACGCACCTACCTGCGTGAGTTCCTCAGCGACCCGCGCGTCGTCGACATCAATCCGGTGGGGCGCAAGCTGCTGCTCGAGGCGGTCATCCTGCCGCTGCGTCCTGCCAAAAGCGCCGCGGCCTATCGGAAGGTCTGGACCGATCGCGGCTCGCCTTTGCTGGTGGAGAGTCTGGCGCTGACCGACCGCGTACGCGCGGTGCTTGCTATGCCGGTCGAGCTGGGTATGCGCTATGGGAATCCCCCGATTGCAGCGGCTTTGCGCAAGCTGGTGGACGCTCGTGTCGATCGCATCACCATCGCTCCGCTTTATCCGCAGTATTCATCGGCAGCGACGGGCTCTTCGCTCGAAGAAGTCTACCGGCAGGTGGGCAAGCTCGATGTCGTCCCCAATGTTTCGACGCTGCCGCCGTTCTATGACGACCCGCGCTTCATCGAGGCTTTCGCGCTGCAGGGAGAGCCGGTGCTCGCGCGCGAGAAGCCCGACCATGTCCTGTTCAGTTTTCATGGCTTGCCGGAGCGGCACGTGCGGCGAACCGACCCGACTGGCAAGCATTGCCTGCAATCGCCGCAATGCTGCGATTCAATGATCGATGCCAATCGCGATTGCTATCGTGCGCAATGCTTCGCGACCGCGCGCGCGCTGATTGCGCGGCTGGCGCTGTCGGCAGACCGGACGACCGTCTGCTTCCAGAGCCGGCTCGGCCGGACGCCGTGGATCAAGCCCTATACCGACCTGGTACTGCCCGAGCTTTTTGCACGCGGGGTGAAGCGCATCGCGGTCTTCTGCCCGGCCTTCGTGGCCGACTGCCTCGAGACGCTCGAAGAGATCGGCCTGCGCGCGCGAGACCAGTGGCTCGGCCTGGGCGGCGAATCGCTCGCGCTCGTTCCGTCACTCAATTCCTCCGATGCCTGGGTCACCTCGCTCACCGCCCTGCTCCAACCCCACCTGCATTGACAGGGGGACACCATACGCATTTCGCGCCGATTTCTTGATATGAGGACGCCGTACCCATTGAGCGCCGATTTCAACCGGGTCCGCTTGATCTAAATCAGTATGGTGTCCCCACATTAACGGCGGTCCCAGATTGCGGCGAAGAAAGCGTCGGTGTCGTGGAGGTACGGGAGGCAGCGGAAAAAGCCTTCGCTGGTCGGGCAGACGGCAGGCATCTGGCGCAGGAATTCTGGATGAGCCTGCTCGAAGGCCAACGCGACGTCCTCATTCTCTTCTCTTCGCAGCGTGCAGGTTCCGTAGACCAGCCGGTTGCGCGCCAGCGGCGCGGCGCGCTCGAGCAGCGCTCGTTGCAGCGCAGGAAAACCGGCCGCGGCGGCTTCTCCTTTGCGCCAGCGAGCGTCCGGCCCGCGGCGCAGCGTCCCGAGTTCGGAGCAAGGAGCGTCCACCAGGACTCGATCGCTCTCTCGCGGCACGGCAACTTCGATGCAGGTCGCAAAGGCCTTGGCGGCGCGGCGCGCGAGCCTCTGCAACCGCTCTTGGTCCGGGTCGTGCGCGATCACCGCGCCGCGGTTTTGCAGGTGCGCTGCGAGCTGCAGCGACTTGCCGCCAGCGCCCGCGCACAGGTCGAGAATCGTCTCGCCGGGCTCCGCGGCCACCAGCTCGCCGAGGAGCTGGCTGCCCTCGTCCTGCGCTTCAAAAAGTCCCGCGCGAGCGCTCGCCAGGCCGAGCAGATTGGGCCGCGGTGTAGTGACCACGAGGCCGTCGCGCGCGAGCAGGGCCAGGCGCGTGGTCAGGCCTTCCGCTGTCAGCCGCCCCGCCAATTCTTCGCGCGAACAGCGCAGCGTATTGGCGCGCAGACAGACGGGGCCCGGGGCGCAGATGGCCTCGGCGAAAGCAGCAGCGCCTTCGGGGCCGAGCTCACGGACGAAGAGAGCGGAGAGCCAATCCGGCAGCGAGAATCGGTCCGCAAGCGGCTCGGGTGCGGGCCTTCTCGGTGGCTCCTGCGCTACCCCGCAGAGCGCGCCGGCGTCTTCGCGGCCAGCAAGATCGCGCAGCAGCGCAAAGAGCAGCAGCCGGGCTTCGGGCGAGCCTGCGTGAAAGGCCAGCCGTCGCCGCCAGAGCGCGACACCAAAGATGGCCTCGACCAGCGCCGCGCGACCCGGCCGATCCAGGTCGCGCGCCGAGCGCAGCGAGCGATCCACCTCGCGCTCGGCCGCGGACCCCGAAAGTACGCGCTCGATGGCGGGTAGCGCGAGGTCCAGGCGCAACGCCTCCCAAGGCACACCGCGCAGGCGCTCGATGATGGAGTCCATCGCGGGCCCCATACCCGCGGTGCGTGCTGAAGATCAAATCAACCGCGACCATGCCGGAGTGGGATCCGTCCTTCGACCGCGAGGGCCAGGACCTCGTCGAGTCCATCTGCGTGCGCGCCGGCGCCAGGCACTGGTAAAATCTCCTCGTGCGCGGGCAGCCTGGATTTTTTCGGGGGGGTGGAGCCGTACCCGGACTCGGCCCTGGAGCAAGGGCAAACCTAGCTGACGAGTGCCCTGGCTTTTGGCAGCGCGCTGGCGGGGGGCGTGCGCGGCAGGCTGCCAAGCCGCATATTTCGTCCAATGGACGATCCGCGCGAGCTCCTCGAGGCGGGCCGCTTTGACGAGCTGGCCCATGATGATCACCCACTCTGGCGGGGCCTCGCCCTGCTTGAGTTGCGCCGCTATCTCGAAGCGAGCCGTGTCTTCGAGGACGCGCCCGACGCCAGGTCGAGCGGAACCATGATGGAACTCGCCGGGGCCGCGCGCTGGTTGGCGGGCGACCGCGAGGCGGCCATCGAGCGCTGGATTGCTGCGCTGGACGCGGGCTACGACTCTCCGTCCGGGCCCGTCAAGCCGCCCGCGCTGCTGGTCTATGCCGGCAAGCGCATGGGGGATGAGCGCTATGTTTTGCGCGGCATGCGCCTGCTCGGCAAGCTCTGGAAGCCAAAGGTCGGGCGCGTCTGGCCCGGACCCGTGGCGGGCTTCCTGCTGGATAAGGTCGAGCCTGAGCGCTTCCTCGAGGACGGCTATGAGGATGTCGAGCTGGAGGCGCGTCGGCTCGCCGCCGCTCACTTCTGGGCCGCGCTGAAAGACGAAGACCACGCGCGCGAGCACTACCAGCGCGCGGCGCAGGCTGAGGGCGCGTGCGCGCTCGAGGTCGAGCACCACCTCGCTCGCGGGGAGCTGGCCGAGCAGCAAGCCGAGTGATTACCGTTCTGCGCAATGGAGAAGACCAAACCCCGGGGGCTTGGCCCGGACGAGGCGCAGTCGGTGCTTCGCCGCGCAGCAGAGCTGGACAGGAAGCAGGCGGCTGCCAGCACGGCGATGATTCGCCCGGACGCAGGAGAGCTGGGCATGGACGCCGCCGAGCTCGAGCGCGTCGGTGCCGAATCGGGACTGAGCCGCGAGGCCATGCGTCGCGCGTTGACCGAGCTCGCGGCTGGCGCTCTCGTCGACGGGTTGAGGCCGGAGGCGCCGCGCCATTTCGTCACCGGTGACGCCGTCATCGCGGAGCAGACCTTCAACGCCCCGCCCGAAGTGATCGAAGCGCGGCTCGCCGCGACCTTGCGCAGGAACGGACTCGAGGTAGCGCAGAGATCGCCACACGCGACGCGCTGGGAGCCGGCGCCGGGCTTGCGCCAAACGCTCGGCCGCGTCGTCAATTGGGACGGCTCTGCCGCCTGGCTCGGGTCGACCGTGGAGAGCGGCGTGCATGCCGTGACGGGCGAGCAAACCTCCGCCGAACTGCGTGGCGACGCGAAGAATCTTGGGGCGCCCATTGCCACGGTGACCGGCCTGCTGCTCGCGTTCCCGGCGGGCATTGCGCTCCTGGTCGTGCTTGCGTTTGGCCTGCGCTGGGGCTTCTCGGGACAGCAGGCACTCGCCTTGATGGCGGTGGTGGCTGCGTGGGTCACGCTGACCGCGCTGGTCTCGCGTGGCGTCGCGCGCCGCAGGGTCAAGAAGCTGCGGCGCGCGCTCGAGCGCATGCTCCAGCAGGTCGCCGCGACGCCAGGGATGCCGGACCCGCGCCGGCTGGCCTGAAGCCGGCAATCAGCGTTCCGATTGCGCCGCCGGTGCCAACATCAATTGATCAGGCATATCCCGCGGCCTGAAGCCGGAAGAGGTGGGCGTAGCGGCCGTCGTGCTGCAGAAGCTCCTCGTGGGTGCCCAGCTCCGCCACCCGCCCGCCCTGCAGCACCGCGATGCGGTCGGCCTGCCGCACGGTGGAGAAGCGGTGGCTGATGAGAATTGCAGTGCGGTCGGCGGCGAGTTGCTGCAGGCGCACGAACAGCTCGTGCTCCGCCTCGGCATCCAGCGCGGCAGTGGGCTCATCGAGAATCAAGACTTCCGACTCGCGCATGAACGCGCGCGCCAGCGCAATCTTCTGCCATTGTCCTCCCGACAGCTCCTGCCCTTCCTCGAACCAGCCGCCCAGCATGGTGTCGAGCTTCTGCGGCAATTGATCGATCACCGGCCGCGCACCGCCCTGGTCCACCGCGCGCTCGATGCGCGGGCGGTCGCTGATGGACGGCACCCAGCCGAGCCCGATGTTCTCCGCGGCGCTGAACTGATACTTGACGAAATCCTGGAAGAGCACCCCGACGCGGTCGCGCAGGTCGCGCGGGTCCATGTCGCGCAGGTCCACGCCGCCATAGAGAATGGCGCCGCCGGTCGGGTCATAGAGGCGCAGCAGCAGCTTGATCAGCGTGGACTTGCCCGCGCCGTTGTCACCCACCAGCGCGAGCTTTTCGCCCGGTCGCAGCTGCAGGGTCACGTCCTGCAACACCAGCTTGTCGCTGCCGGGGTAATGGAACGAGACGTTGCGGAACTCGATGGACTGCGACCGCGCGCGCGGCGCCGACAGGGGCGGGTGCACGCGCGGCGCCTCGCCGGTGGTCTCCATATCGAGATACTCATAGAGGTTGGAGACGAACAAGCCATCTTCATACAAGGACCCGATCGAAGTCAGCGCTGATTGAATCGAGGTCTGGCCCTGGCGGAAGACGGAAAGATAGAGGGTCAGGTCACCGAGGGAAATGAAGCCCGCCGCGGCCCGCAGCGCCATATAGACATAGCTGCCATAGAACGCGAGCAGCGATAAGGCGCCCAGCAGCAATCCATAGATGGACTTGCGCAGCGCCAGCTTGCGGTCTTCCAGATAGAACTTCGCATAAAGGTCCTTGTAGCGCTGCAGCACCATTGGCCCCAGCCCGAACAGCTTCACCTCTTTGACGTGCGAATCGCGTGTCAGGATCCATTCCAGGTAGTTCTGCCGCCGGCCCTCGGGCGCGCGCCAGGTATTGAGCCGGAACGACTCGCCGGACAGCTTTGCCTCGGCGATAAAGGAGGGCAGCGAGGCTGCGACAATCACCAGCACCGACCAGGGCGAGAGCCGCGCCAGCAGGACCGCATAGGTGGCGAGGATGATCAATTGCTGCACGAGCGAGGCGATCTCGAGCACCAGCGAGAGCGGCCGCGACGAAGCCTCGCGCCGCGCATTCTGCATCTTGTCGTAGAAGGCGGCGTTCTCGAAGTGCTTGAGTTCGAGCTGCGTCGCCTTCTCGAGGATCATGGTGTTGACGTGGTTGCCGAGCGAGGTCCGCATCAAGTCGCGCAGCAGCGATTGCCCGCGCGACAGCGTGGTCGAGAGCACCATCAGGCCCAGCTCCAGCACCACCAGCCGCAGCACCCGCGAGCGGTCGCCGCCGCGCGCGGCCACCACCACCGCATCGACGATGAGCTTGCCGACCCACGCCAGCGCCGCGGGCAGGAATGCCTGGCCGAGCAGCAGCACGACGATTCCCACCGCGAACCCGCGCGATGAATCGCGGACCAGCGCGAACGTGCGCGGGAGATAGCGCAGGTATTTGACGGTCAGCCGGACGCGCTCGCGAAAGGACGGGCGGGCCTTGCTTAGCAGGGGCGGTGCCATCTAGTGCTCGAGCAGCTCCTGCACGCGCGCCTTGTCTTCTCGATAGGTGAAGTGTTGATAGAGAAGATAGGCATTCTGCTTGTCGAGAATACGGTCCTTCAATAGAGGCACCGCCAGCAGCTTGTTCTCGCGATAGACCACATGATCGATGAGGGCGCCTGCCTGCGCGGTGCTGAAGTAGGCCCGCCGCGCCGCCGTCTCCAGAATGGACAGCTTGGCCTTGTCGCCGGGCTCGATATCAATCGCGGTCAGCAGCCGGTGGAATTCCTCGTGCGTCAGGGTCACCGGCCCGCGCACGCCTGCGTCGATGAAGGTCAGGCTCGCCACCTGGCCTGCCTGGCCTTGCACCTTAGTCTCTCGCAGCGCGCCCGACGGCAGGTGCGCTGTCACGCGATACCAGTGGTCGGCCTGCGCCTCGATGGACAGCGGCGCGCTCTGCTGGTCGACGAGCTTCGGACCATCGAAAATCTGCACGGAAGCGCCATCGGGCTTGCGCACTTCCAGCATGGTGCGGCCGTCGGCCTGTGGCCGGTATTCGAGCGCGACTCCGTCGTCAGCCGGGAGCACCGGCGGCGCAGCGGGACGGTCTGCAGTCCTGGGCGGTGGCTTTACCTGTTGCGTGGGAGCAGAGGCGCAAGCGCAAGCAGCGGAAACGAACGCGATCGCGAGCAGGCGTTGCAAGGTCATGCGGCTGTTGTAACGCGGCAGCGCTCAGGCGGCGAGAGCGGCGCGCCAGTCCACCACCCGCACCGTCTCGGAGGCAACGGCAAAAGTGATCTCGTCGCGGAAACCCACCGGGTCACCACCGATCTGGAAAGGCATCGGCCGCGAGAAGGTCATGCGCGCGCGCTTGACGAAAAAATCGGACATGCCGGGCTGCGGAAATTGGCCGGTCCAGAGCTTGACCGAGTTGCGCACCGCCTCCAGCACCTGCCGGTCATAGATACGCAGGTTGATATGTCCGGGCTTTGCGTGCGCGTGCGGAAATGCCTTGAAGCCATATCCCCACTCCGGCGTTCCGCTGGCCGCGCCCACGCTCACCGGGCCTTCGTAGAGTTTGCGCGACGGTGACCCGCCCTCGGCGTCCAGGATGGGGAGAGGCTTGCCGCGCCGGTCCAGCTCATAAGAAGTCCCTTCCAGGCTCTCCAGCAGCACCCGCGCCTGGCCATGGAGCCGCTGCTCGCGAATCAACTCGGGGACGCTGATGCGCAGCGTGCTGTAGCAATAGCCAAGCGCGCTCTTGTTGATCCAGGTGGCGAGGCGGCGGCCGAAGAGTTGCGAGCCGCGCTTGTCGAGATTGCGCGAATAATCATTCAGGATGCGCGCGTCCCAGCCGACGCCTGCGAAGTGGCAGACCTGACCGTCCACCTCGACCAGGTCGAAGGTGCTCGTGGGAAGCTCGTGGGGCAGGGCGGGGAGCCGTTGAATCAGTTCATTGAACTCAGGTGCTCCCGAGACGCGTGCCCAGCCATTGCCGGTCCCGAGCTTGAGGACGCCGAGGATCGGCAATGGCCCGCGCTCGCGCAGGAGGTTCAGCAGCTTGACCGCCGCGCCGTCGCCGCCGCCCGACAGCACCACGTCGGGCCGGTCAGCGGCGATGCGGTCGGCGTGCGCGCTGGCCTCGTCGAAGTCGTGCGAGACCAGCACCAGCGAGTCCGGGAGCGCCCGGCGCAGGTCGCGTTCGACGCGGGCCGTGACGCGCTTGGCCCGGCCGTTGAGCAGCGCAGCAATCTTCATTGCTTGTAGACGACGCCAGCTTTCATGACGAACCGGACGTGTTCGAGCAAAGAAATATCTTTCAGCGGATCGCCGTCCACGGCGATCAGATCGGCATACTTCCCGGCAGCCACCGCGCCGATATCCGAGCCGGCGCATTCTCGCGCTTGCGGCGGGCAGAGCGGGTCCAACAAGGCCGCGGCCACGCTGGTGGCCGATTGAATGGCTTTCATCGGCGCCATTCCATAGCGCACCATGATGGAGAGTTCTTTGGCCTGGTTCTCCGTCCAGGCGTAGCCGCCCGCATCGGTGCCATAAGCGATCTTCACTCCGTGCTTCAGCGCCGCCTGGAAGGCAACCTTCTCCAGTTCGACCATCTCCGGCCAGATGCCGCCACGGCCCTGCGCGACGTAGACGCCGACATACATGGTGGGGCACCACGAGACGCCCTGTTTGGCCATGCGCTCGAGCAGGTCCGGGGTCAGGCCGTCGCCGTGCTCGATAGAGTCGACCCCCGCCCGGAGCGCCGCGTCAATGCCGTCCCAGCCCATGGCGTGCGCGGCCACCTTCTTGCGGAGACGGTGCGCTTCGTCCACCAGGGCTTTCAGCTCCTCGTCGGTGAAGTTGACCAGCGAGCGCAGCGGCTTCTTTGCATCAGTGGAGCGGTAATAGCGGCGGTCCGAATAGAACTTGATCAAGTCCGCGCCATACTTCACTTCTTCCCGAACGGCCTTGCGAATGTTGTCCGGGCCGTCGACGATCTGCACGCCTTCCGGCAGGTGCAGCTCCCATGAATAGCCGAGCAAGGGATACATGCCCGTGGGCGCCATCGCACGCGTTGACACGAACATGCGCGGCCCCGGAATCACCCCGCGCGCGATGGCGGTCTTGACGTCGACGTCGGCATACATGGCGCCTTCGGTCTCGACATCGCGAATCGCGGTGAAGCCGTTCATCAGCGCCGTGCGGGCCGCGGCGCTGGCGCGCAGGGCGCGGTAGGGAGTTGATTCCTTGAGCAGCTGGTCGTCGTAATCGGCAGCGGTGATATCGCCTTGCAAGAGGACGTGCGTGTGCGCGTCGATGAGGCCGGGCAGGAGAGTGGCATTGCCGAGGTCAATCACGCGCTGGGCGCGCCCGGCAAGCTGCGCGACCGGTCCAACTTCTTTGATGCGGTCTCCTTCAATCAGAACGCCGAGGCCGTCTCGGGGCGTGTCTGTCGTCCCGTCGATCAGGTGGGCGGCTTTGACCAGTATGAGTTCTTTAGGTGGTGAGACGGCCTGGGCAACGAGCAGGATGGCTAGGAGCATGGCCGCGGAAGCTAGGCCTTTCTGCCTCGGAAGGCGAGCCCCTCAGTTGCAAAAAGCAAGGCCTTGCGCGCTGGAGCCGGCCCCGCGCACCTCGATCGTGCGGGCCGGCTGCAGCGTCACCGAGCCGATCAGGTTGGCAAGAGGATAGACGGAGATCTGGAAGCGCGTGGCTGTGCGGCTGTTGGCCACGTAAAGGTTGCCGCCGTCCAGCAGGATGGCGCCGACGCGGGCCGGGTTGAGCGCGCTGACCTGCTGGGTGAGCCTGGCGGTCGGCGTGCGGTCCGACGAGCCGCTGGAGCGGTCGAATTGGACGATCGAGCCGTCCCTGTTCACCGCATAAACGAGGGTGCCGTCCACCGCCAGCGCGTTCGGCTGGTTGAGCAGCGTCGACGGGCCCGCGATCGTCAGGCGGCGAGTTGCAAAGGAGCCGGCTCCGGTGCGCGGATAGAAGGCGATGGCATTGTCGTTGAGCGAGACCACCAGCTCATGGTTGGCGCTGTCATAGACGGCATTGTTGGGGATATCGGCCGCGGGCAAGGCGATAGGGGTACCGAAGCTCACGCCGGTGACGTCGGTGGCAGCGGTGGAGGAGAAGGTGCTGACAGTCAGAGTCGAGACTACGTACACCTCATGATCGACGGGGTTGAGGGCAATCGCGCTGTAATCGGCGCCAGCGGAGTTGCCGCCCCATTGCCTCAATGGCACTTCGTCATTGATGACCGCGGCAGTGCGGGCGAAGACCCCGACGAAGTTTCCATTGCTGAGGCTGTTCATCCACAGCTCGTCTTTGACCGGGTCGGCCACCAGCCAGGCAGGGACGTTGTTGTTGAAGGCGAGGCGAGGGCCGATAGCGCCCAAGATGGTCGCCGCGCCCGTGCTGCTATTGCTCGGGATATAGGCCAGCAGCGCCGTGCTGTACTGGTTTCCGGAGAAGTAGTCAGCCATCCAATAGCGCCCGGCGGTATCGAAGGCGATGGCTCCGGGCGAGCCCTGGATGGTGATGGTGCGGGTCGGCGTGGGGACCCCGCTGGCCGTGTTCGGATAGGTGTAGAGCCCCGCCCTGCTGGATCTTACGATCTCGCTGGAGACCGGATCGTACAGGAGGCCGTCCACTGAAAAGGAGGAGTTCGAGCCATTGATGGTTTGCAGCGGAACAGGATGCACTGCGCCGTTGTCGACGGCTGTGTCGGAATAGATCAGGATTGCATTCGGCGTGGCCTGCACCCCGACGTACAACCGGTGATTGACCGGATCGTACGCCAGCGCGGTTATGGTATCGCTGGGCGCCTTGATGGCGTCCACCGAGAATGACCGCACCGGCGCGGGCTTGCCTGAGTCGGTCTGATTGAAGACGCGCACCGAGAAGTTGCCGGCGACGAAAATTTGCCCGTTGGCGGAGTCGACAGCGAGGGCGGTGGGCGCATCGTCTACCAGGAAATAGTTCATGGAGGCACGTCTCCGTTCGCGGTGCGCTCGAAGCGGGCCACCGTGCCGGAGCCGGCGACGCTCGCGGACCCGCCATTGCCGACGAAGAGCTTGTCGGAGACCCCGTCGATGGCGACGCTGTCAGGGTTGTCGAGCCGCGCCGCGGGCCCGGCGATCAGCCGCGCCGGAAGCACATTGCCCCCGACGGCGGTGGAGTGAACGGTGACCGACCCGCTGCCCAAAGTATTGACCGCGGCAATCTCCTGATGAGCGGAGTCCACCGCGATGGCTACGGGCGCCAGCAGCCGCGTGGCATTGCCGAAGAAACGGCGCGCCTCGGTCTGTCCGCTGGCGTCGGCGTCGAAAGCGATGGACGAGGGGCCATCGGTGGCCACGCAGAGCTCGCGGGCGGGCGAGACGGACACCTCGTTGGAGGCAGGTCCGGTCCCCGACGCACTGGTAGCCTTGATGATGTAATAGGCCGCGATTCCATTCGCCAATCCGGTATCCAGGTAAGGATTGATGACGGGTTGCGCGAGCGGGGTCGCGCTCTCTCCACCCGGCGTATTCCCTTTATATACGTTGTATCCGGTAGCGCCGGCGACGCCCGGCCAGCTCAGCCTGGCCCCGCCATTGAGCGCGATAGCCGTGAGGGCAGGCGCGACGAGGAACGTGGCGAAGAGCTCATTGGAATCGATGCTGTCGCCTGCGGCATTCACGGCCCGGACCACATAATAGTATTTAATGCCATTTTGCGCGCTGCTATCCGTATAGGAAGTCGCCGTTGGCGTGGCGAGCGGATTTGCTTAGGTATAGTTCGCCGACGTCGTGCTGCGATACACCTTGAAGCTGGCCGCCGCCGAGGTCCAGGTGAGGGAGACCTGGCCATTGCCGGGCGTCGCGGCGGTGAGCACCGGCGCGGCGGGGAGCGCTGCTTGCGGGGTAGCGGAAACTTCGTTGGACTTATCGCTGTCGCCCGACGCATTGCGCGCGACGATGACGAAGTAGACCTTGCTGCCATTGGCCTCGATGGCGTTGTAGCTGAGGCCGTTGGCACCAAGGCTTCCGCTCGCGGCCGTATACGGGCCGCCCATGTCGGCGGACCGCAGCACGAGGTAGCTGGCGGCGCCGTTCACTGCAGGCCAGCCCAGGCTCACGACTCCGTTGCCCGCATTGGCGGTCAGCAAGACGGGATTGGAAGGAATGGTCAGGGTGACGAATTCGGCCGACGCATCGCTGGTCCCCGATCCGTTGGTGGCGGCGACCACGTAATAGTAGGCGGTGCCGGCAGTGAGGCCCGCGTCGATGGCGCTGACCGCCTGGGTGGGCGAGCCCAAAGCGCTTTCATTTCCGGCAGTGGTTCCGCGCGCGACGGTATAGGTCACTGCGCCCGTCGCGGCGGTCCATGCGAGATTGACGCTGATCTGGCCGACGGCGGTGGCATGCAGGGCCGTGGGCGGTGGGGGCGCGGTGAGCGCGCTGGCCTCGTTGGAGGCGGGGCTGTCTCCCGCCGCGTCGGTCGCGACGACCACGTAGTACGAGGTGACTCCGGCGGGCGCGGCAAGGTCCATGTAGCCGGGGGTCGTCGAGGTGCCGAGCGTCGCGTGGATGCCGGTCGCGAGACCGCTGGCGATTTTGTACATGGTGGCGCCGGGCGAGGCGGTCCAGGTCAGGGTCACCTTGCCCTTGCTTCCAGTGGCGGTCACTCCGGTGGGCGCAGCGGGCGGCTGCGCCGCGGCCGTGGTGGTGGCGCTGGCTTCACGCGAACCAGGGCTACTGCCGGCGGCGTTGATCGCCCGCACCACGTAAAAGTAAGCGGTGCCGGCGGCAAGCCCGCTGTCGACGTAGCTGGTGTTGCCCGGCGTGGCGATGGCGATGTACGGCCCGCCCGCGGCGTTTCCCCGCATTAGCGCGTAGCTCGTGGCGGTATCTGAGGCCGACCACGCAAGCGAGATCGTCGTACCCGAGGCACTGGCTGTGAGCGTGGCCGGCGCTGCTGGCAGCCTTACCGAACCGGTGCTTCCGCAAGCTGATGCGAGCAGCGAAACGGCGATGAGAGCAGGGGCGCGAAGCATCGGACCTCCAGGGAAAATGGCGTCCGAGACTACCTTCACATCGCGCGGCGGGTGCTTTTTTGAGCGCACTCCAGCCAGGCGCGCGGGTTACAACCCGCCGGTGCTGGTCCGGAAGAAGCCTCCGCTTGCCGACCCGGCGTAGACCGCGTTCACTGTGTTGGGATCGACGGCGAGGCCGGTGGTGGCGGGGTCGAGCGTGAGTCCAGCCGCCACCCAGGTGGTGCCGCCGTCGGGGCTGCGGAACACGCCCGCGCCGTTGGCGGCGGCATAGACCGTATTCGGATTGCCGGGCTGGAAAGCGATGGCAGTGAAGGGCGAAGAGATCCCTGTCGGCGTGATCATGCTCATGAGATTGCCGCCGTTGATGCTTTTGAAGACGCCGGTCGGCGCGGCCGCGTAGACGATGAAGCCGGTGGAGTCGATCACCAACGACCCCACGCTGGGGACGGCGGTGCCGCTCGCCTGCTGGAACGAGCCGCCAGAACTGGAGCGGTACACTGCGTTCGTCGCGCCGACCAGGACGAGTTTCCCAGTCGTTCCCGCGGTGACCGAGGTGAGCGGCATGGTCGTGCCGCCGGGCAGCAGGACCGGGGACCATGCGCCCCCGGGGCCCGAATACAGGCCGGTGACCGTGCTGACGAAGATGTTTCCTAACCCGTCGGCGGCGATTCCCGTGGGTCGCGGGTTGCCGGCAATGGGCATCGAGGTCCAGACCGGCGCAGCGCCAAGGGGCGACGAGTAAGGCCCCGCGTCCGTGGCCGCCCAGACCAGGCCACTCTGCCCGTCAAAGGCGATGCCGACCACCTTGGTGACCCCGGCGAACCCGGTGTTGGCGGACGCGAAGGTGACGCCCGAGTCGTTGGAGATCTGCACGCCGAGCCGGGTGGTAGCGGCGTAGATGCGCGCGGGCGTGGCGGGATCCACGGCGATGGTGTTCACCTGCGCGGCGATGCCGTTCGAACTAAAAGACCAGGCGGCGCCGCTGTTGACGGTCTTGTAGATCAAAGCGCCGGGCTGGGCGCTGAAGACGGTCGTCGTCGAGGTGGGGTCGGAGGCGAGGATCTGGATGGCTTGGGGCGCAAGGCCTTTGCCCGCCCCGGTCCAACCGGTGGTGCCGACCGAGCCGGCGGTGTTGGAGAAAACCTCGCCATCAGCGAAGCCCGCAAAAATCTGCGTGCCGGACAGCAGGAGCGCTGTCATCGATAGGGCGGGCACTGGCAGCGCGCTGGTGCTGGCCTGCGTCCACGAGTTGCCGGTATGGACGTAGAGGTCCTTGCCCTGGGTGGCTGCGTACAAATTCGTGGCGGTGGCGTCGATTGCGAGCGCGTTGATCGGGGTGTTGGCGGGAAGGCCCTGATCGGCCCAACTGAGGTTGCCGGTGCCGTTGGCGATGCTCGACTGCCAGACGCCGTTGCCGTCCCCATAGCCGATCAAGGCGTGCGTCGAGTTGGTGGGGTCGATGGTGAGGGAGGTCATCGTATTGGTGGCGGTGACGGGGAGTCCGCCGCCGGAGACCACGGTCCACGACGCTGCAGAGTCGGAGGAGAGGTAGACGTCGATGGTGGTAATGGCCCAGAGGCGCGAGGGGTTGTTGATGCCGACCACGATGGCCTTGACCGAGCCGTTCAGACCCGGTCCGGGGCCGTTGGCCGCCGTCCACGCAGCGGCTCCCTTGGCGCGCTTGAAGACGCCGCTCGCGGTGCCGGCGTAGACGAGGCCGGCGGTGTCTACCGCGAGCGCGTTGACTGCGATGGTGCCCATGCCGGTGGTGTAGGGCGTCCAGGTGGCGCCGCCGTCCGCTGTATTGAACATCCCCGCGCTGGTCGCCGCGTAGCCTGCTGCGGGCCCCGCGACGACGGTGGGGTCCATCTTGACGTCGTTGACCGTACCCGCGAGGGACTTCGTCAACGTCCACGGGGCGCTGATGCTGAAGGCGGCGCTCGTGGCCTGGGTGAGCGTCCCGCTCGAGGCCGTGAGCGTGTAGCCCTGGCCGATGGCGTTGACGAACAGGCCCGAGAAGCTGGCAATGCCATTGACCACGTCGGCGCTGGCGCGGGCCGCGGGCGTCAGCGAAGCCCCGCCCGGATTGTTGCCGATGGCGAGAACCACCTGGGGCGCGCCGCTGCCCGTGTTCAGGTTGGTCATCGTGTTGCCGAGCACATCCTCGATGGCGACCTGGATGGCACCGATGCTGGTGCCTGGCGTGGCGTTGACGGGCGATTGCAGGAAGATCACCTGCGTGGCCGGACCGAAGAAGGCGATGGCCGCGACCGGCGTGGCCGCGCCGATGGTGGCGGTGAGCTTGTCGTTCTCCGCGGACGGCGAGGTGATGGTGGTGAGATACGAGCCGGCGGCGTCGGTGAAGCCGTTGGCCGCCGCGAAGCTGGACGCGATGCCATCGCTCGTGAGGAGCACCGGCTGCCCAACCGCCGGATTGCCGAGGGGATCCAGCGCCAGCACGGTGACCGAGACGTTGGTTCCAGAAAGCGCGCGGCTCTGGCCAACCGTGAGGTTGCTGGTGCCCGTCGCTGCCGGCTGCGACTGGAAGAGGACGGTGCTGTTGAGGTTGAAGCCGCCCACCGCGGCGGTGATGGTCTTCAACTGCGCGGTGGTCGAGGCGAGGGTCGCGACCAGGGTGCCCGGGCCGTTGGTGACCGCGCCGCCGACCACGAGCGTGTTGCTGCTGCCGTCCACGGTGAGGGTGACAAACTGGTTCGCGATCGCCACGCCCCCTGTGTCCTTGACCACGATGGTGATGGCGGTGCTGCTGGTTCCATCGGCAGGAAGCGCGGTGCGGCTCAGGTTGAGGGTTGAGGTGATCGCGCTCGCGACGCCGGAAGGGCTGGGCGCGGTCGCGGGATCAAAGACCGGCGCGGGAACGACACGGTTTGGACCGCCGTCACCCAGCTGGCCCGAGGTGCCGAGGCCCCAGCACCAGAGAGAGCCATCGGTGCGCAGGCCGCAGCCGTGCGAGAGGCCGGAGGCCACCGAGGACCAGTTGCTGGCGATGCCGACCTGCGCAGGGGAGGCGCGGTCCGCGGTGTCGCCGAGGCCGAGTTGCGAGGAATCGTTTGCGCCCCAGCAAAAGAGCGTGCCTGCGGTGCTGACGGCGCAGGTGTTGAGCGGTCCCGGGAACACGCTGGCCCAGCTTCCCGCGACGGCGGCCGGTCCGAAAATCGCGCTTGCGAAGGCGCTGTTGCCGACCTGGCCCCGGGAATCGCCGCCCCAACAGGAGAGCTGGTTGCCCTGCAGACCGCAGCCGTGCTGGTTGCCCGCGGCCACGTTGCTCCAATTGAGAAGTGAGCCGACTTGCAGCGGCGAGGTGTTCTGCGCGACCGTCGCAGGCAGGGCGAGCTCGCCCACGTCGTTGGCACCCCAGCAGAAGAGCCCGCCGCCCTTGACGCCGCAGCTGTGCGCCGCGCCGGCCACTGCGCGCGCGTAACCCGAGTCAATGAGCGGGCCGGGCGTGCTGCGGAAGCTGTTGAAGGCGACGGCTGCTTCGCCGAGGGTGCCAAAGGCGTTGCTGCCCCAGCAGTAGATGCTGTTCAGACCGCTGTTGGTACGCATGCCGCAGGCGTGGGTGCCGCTGGTTGAGATCTGCATCCAGTCGGTGTTGAAGCCGATGCCGTCCCTGTCCGTGGATTGCCTTGCGATGCGTTCGCCTGGCTGTGGCTTTCAGGCTTGCGGACTGTCGTTGGGTTGAAGTGAGAGCATGCGAGGACCCGCTAACCTGATCCACAACCGTTCTACTTTGCACCGGCGTCTTGTGACAAGTGCCGAACACTTGGAGGCGCTTTTTGACGGCTCTACTGGCCGCGTTGCGCGCGGCGCAGTTGAGCGATAGCTCTCAAGGCCATGACTTTCGGCGATGTGCGTGTGTTGCCCACCCTGGACGAGGTCTCTCCCTCCGCCTGGGATGCCCTGCTTGCTTTCGGACGCACCCCTTTCGAGCGCCACGCGTTCCTGCATGCTCTGGAAAAGTCGCGGTCCGCTGCACCGGGCTCGGGTTGGACTCCGCAACATCTGACACTGTGGCGTGCGGGGCGGCTGGTCGCGGCCGCGCCCGCTTATTTGAAGGAAGACAGCGACGGAGACTTCGCCCGCGACTGGGACTGGGCCTCGGTGGCCGGCCGCTCCGGCCTCGCCTATTACCCGAAGCTTTGCCTGACGATTCCGTTCACCCCGGTAACGGGTTCGCGCGTGCTGGTCGCGCCGGGGGAGGACCGCGCCCGCTGTGTAGCCGCGCTGGTCGACGGCGCTCGTGACCTCTGCGCGCGGGAGCGAATCCCGACGCTGCAGGTGCTGTTTCCCGACGAGTCGCAGGCCCGCGAACTCGAGGCCGCCGGGCTGGCCTTGCGCGTCTCGCACCAATTTCACTGGCAAAATGAAGGGTACAAGACCGCTGATGACTTTCTCGCTCGATTCAATTCAAAGCGCCGGCATATGCTCAAGCGCGAGCGCGGCGCGGCGGCGGAGCAGGGCATTACCATTCGCACCGTCCGCGCGCCGGAACTGGATGATACCTGGGCGCGGGCGGCCTATGCCCTGCACCGCAGCACCGTTGACAAGCTGATGTGGGGCCGGCGCTGGCTGAATGAAGACTTCTATCGCCGGATTTTCGCGTCCATGCCGGAGGATCTCGAAGTGGTGGCCGCGGAGAAGGATGGCCGGCTGGTGGCGGGCGCGTTCAACGTCCACAGTCCAACTCATCTCTTCGGCCGGTATTGGGGCTGTTTCGAGGAACACCCGTTCCTGCATTTCAATGTCTGTTTGTATCACTCAATCGATGAGTGTATCCGGCGGGGCGTGCAGGTCTTCGAAGGCGGAGCGGGCGGTGAGCACAAGCTGCCCCGCGGCTTTCTCCCCGAGGTGACCTGGAGCGCGCACGCATCGCTGGACCGCAGGCTGGACAAGGCGATGCGCGATTTTCTCCACCAGGAGACGCCGGAGCGCCGCCGCAGCATCGCGCGATTTGCCGCCGAATCACCTATCTTCAAACGCCCGGAGGCTGCCCTGTGAGCTCACCAAGGAAGCGCGACGGCGGGGATACTTCGGTCATTACCCGGCCGGCCGTCAAATCAAAGCCGATGCTGGAGAAGCCGAAGCTCTACAAGGTGCTTTTGCACAACGACAACTATACCCCGATGGAGTTCGTGGTCCTCATCCTCCAGCAGGTCTTCCACAAGACCGAGGCCGAGGCGGTGGCAATCATGCTTCACGCCCATACGCACGACTATGCCGTGGCCGGCATTTACAGCTTCGAAATCGCCGAGACCAAAGTGGCTGAGACCATGGCGCTGGCGGACAAGGCGCAATTTCCACTCTTATGTACGATGGACCCGGAGTGATTCAACAGCTCCGACTCATCTACTTCCTCTATTACGCGGGCGTCGGTTCCTTCCTCTTCTATTTCGCACCTTATTTGCGGGGCCTGGGCTTCAGCGGCGCGCAAATTGGTGCGGCCATCATGACCTCGCAGATCGTCTCCGCCTTCGCCGCGCTGGGCTGGGGCGCGGTGGCCGACCGCCTCGGCGACCCGGCGCGCACGCTGCGGTTGTGCGCAGCCGGCGCGCTGCTGGCCGTCTGCGGTCTGCCCTTCGCCCGCACGCCGCTGCAGGTCGGGCTGGTACTCTCGCTCGCGGCCACCTGCAGCGGGAGCGTTGTGCCGCTGCTCGACTCCGTCACGGTCACAGCGCTGCGGATGGGCTATGCCCGGACACGATTGTTCGGCTCGGTCGGGTTCATCGTCGCGGCGCAGGGCCTGGGCTTGCTCCTGTCGGGGCGCGGCGATCGGCCAGCCGACCTGCTGATGCCGCTCGTCTTCGTCGCTTGCACGCTCGGATATGCCTTGACCGCGCAGACCCTGCTCCCGGTGCCCAACACGCACGCGCGCCTCCGCTTCGCCGATGCGGCGGCGCTCCTCTCGAACACGCCGCTGCTGGTGCTGCTGGCAATCTGCACGCTCCATTGGGCCTGCTGCGCGCCCTATCACCTGATGTTCGGCGTGCTCATCCGCGACCACGGCCTGCCTTCCAGCCTGACAGGCCTGGGCTCGGCGCTGGGCGTGCTCGCCGAGGTATTCGCACTCCTGCTTTTCCCCGCTCTCGAGCGACGCTTTTCGTTGCGGGCCCTGCTTGGCGCGGCTTTCGCTGTCACGGCGCTGCGCTGGATGCTGGTCGCGCGCGCACAGTCGGCCCAGTCCCTGGTACTGCTGCAACTGTTGCATGGCATGACCTTCGGCCTCTGGTGGGGCTGCGCGGTGGAGGCGATGGCGCGACTGGTTCCCGCGCGCCTGCGCTCCACCGGTCAGGCTCTCTTCTCGGCGGTCGTGTTTGGCCTGGGCAATGCGGCGGGAGTTGGACTCTCCGGCATTGGCTACGATCGCTTCGGCAGCGCGGGGCCGCTCTTTGATGCCGCGGCGCTGGTCGAACTCGCTCCGCTCCTGCTGGTGTTGTTGCTTGCGCGTCCGCTATCGCTCCAGCGACTGCCCGCCTGACGAGGCAGCGAATCGAACGACTTTGCCCAGCCCGGTAGGGTACGTTGTTCGCGATGCGCTCTCTTCCCGTCAGCAGAACCTCCACGCTGCTGCTACGAGCGGCAGCGGCGGCGCTTTGTTGCGCGCTTCCTGCGCGCGCCGGGTCTGCGCCGGAAGGTCATTTCTCCTTCCGCAGCTACGGCGGCGAGCAGGGCCTCGAGAACCAGGTCGCGTGGCGCGCGGCCCAGGACGCGCAAGGGTTTCTCTGGGTCGGCACCGAGGACGGCGCCTACCGCTATGACGGCCAGCGTTTCCAGCATTTCGGCGTGGTTGATGGCCTGCCGTCCAACTGGGTCAGCCGCATCGAGATCGCCAAAGGGCAGCTCTGGGTGGGCACCTTTCGCGGCCTGGCGCGCTGGGATGGCGCGCGTTTCCAGAGCGCCTCTGACATCCCGCCCTCGCAGGTGAACAGCCTCGCGATCGGGGCGTCCGGCGAGCTCTGGGTCGCCACCGCGGACGGGCTTTACCGGCAGGCCGGCCAGAAATTTGAGCCTGTGAAAGAATGGCCCGGCGGCGAGGCGCACGCGGTCTGGGTCGACCCGGACGGCGGCGTCTTCGCCACCCAGCAAGGCGTGCTGCACAAGCTGGGCGGCCGTACCTGGGGCGCCGCTGAAGGCCTCGGCACCGAGCGGATCGACGCCATTCGCCGCGACGCGCGCGGACGGCTTTGGCTGCGCGCGGCCCGTCACCTCTGGCTCGCGGAGGGCGACCGGTTCGTCGACCGATCGGCGCTGATGCCGGGCAAGAGCGACCAGGGCTATCTCTCCCTGGATCGCGCGGGCACGCTCTGGGTGCCCACCGACCACGGCTTGTTGCACATCGACGGGGACCGCACCGAGGTGCTCGGCCCTGCGCAGGGCCTGCCGGTGCCGTGGGTGCTGGATTTCAGCGAGGACCGCGAAGGCTCGTTCTGGATCTCCGGCCTCGGTGTGCATCGGCTCCTGGGACGCGGCCTGTGGACCGCCTACGGCATCGGCGAAGGGCTGCCTGGAAATTTGATTTGGACCGTGGGTCGTGACGCACACGGCGCGCTCTGGGTCGGCACCGACTCGGGCGTGGCGCGCGACGACGGCGGGCGCTTCCAGACCCTGCCCGGCACCGAGGGCCACATCGTGCGAACGTTTGCCCGTGACATCGCCGGCATCGTCTGGCTGGCGGGTGGCCGGGGCGAGCTGCTGCGGTACGACGGCAAGGAAGTGCGCGTGATCGCCGGGCCGGCGGGAGTGCCGCTGCTGGCCCTCTGCGCCGACCCGCAAGGCGGCGTCTGGGCTGGCTCCGACGGCGCGGGCTTGTTGCACATCGACGGGCAGGGAACGCTCTTGCGCGAAGTGTTGCCGCACGACGATCCGCGCGAGCACTTCGATCAAGTGATCATCGATCACGCGGGCCGGGTCGTTGCCGCGGGCGAGCATGGCCTCGCGGTCCGGGACAGCGGGCGCTGGCAACGCATCGACAAGCACGATGGCTTGCTGGCGGACCACGTGAGCTTTCTCCTCGAGCGCAAATCCGGCGAACTCTGCTTTTCCTATTTCGAGTCCGCCGGGGTCACCTGCCTGCGTGGGCCCGCAGGTGCGCGCGTCGTGCGTCACCTCGACGTTGCGCACGGACTCGCCAGCGACAAGGTCTACCAGGTGGGCGAGGACGCGGCGGGCCGGCTGTGGATCGGCGGCGGCAACGGCGCGGACATGATCACGGGGGAGAGCATCCAGCACTTCGGGCGCGGCGACGGTCTGCCCAGCGACGACACCGATGCGACAGCCTTCCTGGCCGACCCGGACGGCGACGTGTGGATCGGCACCAGCGCAGGACTGGGGCGCTTCCATGGCGCCGGGTACAAGCCGCCAGATCCGCCGAACACGGTCATCGTGCAGGCCCGGCTCGGCAGTCGAGAAGTCAATCCCGGCGAGCCAGCGCCGCGGGTCCCGTACCGGAACAACACGCTCGAAGTGCGCTTTGCGGCGATGAGCTTCATCGACGAGGCCCGCGTCCGCTACGAAGTCCGGCTCGAGGGACTCGAGGAGGGCTGGCACCCGAGCGACGTGGGTCAGGCGCGCTACAGCTCTCTATTGCCCGGCTCGTACCGCCTGCAGGTGCGCGCCCGGCTGGGACGCGGAGATGCGGGACCGCCGACCTTGCTGGCGTTCGCGGTGCTGCCGGCCTGGTGGCAGACTTGGTGGTTTCGCGCGCTGGCCGTGCTGGGATTCGGCGCGCTGGCGGTCGCGACCTGGCAGGTTCGCGTCCGCGCGCTCGAGGGTTCCAATCGTGCCCTGGAGCAGCTGGTGGCGGCGCGCACCGCGGAGCTCGCGCGCGCCAATGATTCTTTGATGGATCTATCGGTCACCGACCCGCTCACCGGCCTGAAGAATCGCCGCTACCTGCGCGAGGAACTGCCCCGCGAGGCCGCGCGCGCCGCCCGCGTTCATCGCGACGCGCTGAACCGCGGGCTGAAGCGGCCGCAGCACAACGCGGATCTATTGGTCATGCTGATCGATCTCGACCTCTTCAAGCAGGTCAATGACACCCACGGCCATGCTGCGGGAGATCTCCTGTTGCAGCAGGCCGCGCAGCTCTTCCAGAAGTCAGTGCGCGAGACCGACGCGGCGGTGCGATTTGGCGGCGAGGAGTTCCTGCTCCTCTACCGCGACGCCGACCGGCGGGACGCGCCGGCGCTAGCCGAGCGCGTGCTGACGTTGTTCCGCGCCCAGGTCTTCGATCTGGGGAACGGCAAGACCCTGCACAAGACTTGCTCCATCGGCGTGGCCGCGATGCCGTTCATTCCGGCCTCTCCCGAGACAGGAGACGGACCGCTGATCCTCCAGCTGGCCGATCACGCGCTGATGATGGCAAAGAGTGCCGGCCGCGATCGCTGGATCCTTCTGGAGGCGGCGGAGCCTGGGAATGCCGATGGCCTGTCCGGCACCCCGGACGACCTGATCGCGGGCGGCAAGATCGTCGTGCATTCGAGCGACCAGATGCTCGACGCGAAGACTGCCAAGGCTTGACGGTCGTTGATTGAATCGAGAAATCGAAATGAGTTCTGATCCGCAAGCAGACACGTCCTTGCGCGGGCGCATTGGAGCGCTGCACGCGCGGCATGCCGGCAAGACACTGGTGCTCTCCTTTCTGGGCGGCTTTGTTTTCGACGCGGTGATGCTCAGCCGCATCGACGAGCCCGGCATGTTGATTCAACAGGGTGCCTATCTGCTGATTTGCGGGACGCTGCTGGCGGTGACGCAGCGGATGGAGCTGAAAAAGCTCGAACCGCCGCCATGGTTGCGCAAGCCCTGGCATTACGTGGACCATGCGATTCATTTCATGCTCGGCACGCTGCTCAATGCCTATTCGATCTTCTATTTCCGCAGCGCCTCCGGCCTGACCGCGCTGGGCTTCGTCGTCATCATCACTTCCCTGCTGGCTTTGAATGAGCTGCCGCGTTTCCAGAAGCTCGGCCCGGTGGTGCTCTATGCGCTTTACAGCATCTGCCTGACTTCCTACTTCGCCTATCTGTTTCCGGTCTTGCTGAGGCATATCAGTCCCTGGATGTTCTATCTGGCGGTAGGCGCGGCGCTCTTGCCGCTGACGCTGCAGGTGTCGTTGCTGCTGAAGTGGGGCCGTGCTTTCAGCCAGGTCGCGCGCCACGTTGCCCTCCCCGCCTATGGAGTGCAGCTTGTATTCCTCCTGGTGTACGCGCTCCGCATCGCGCCGCCGGTGCCCCTGGCGGTGAAGGAGATGGGCATCTATCACGACGTCCAGCGCGCTCCCGGAGGCCGGCGCCTGCTCCACCAGAAGCGCGCCTGGAAATTCTGGCAGAAGGGCGACCAGGATTTTCTCGAGCGGGCGGGCGACAAAGTCTATTGCTTCGCGCGCATCTTCGCGCCGGCGCGCTTTCGCGATCGCCTCGACATCGTCTGGTATCGCGATGATCCGAAGAAGGGGTGGATTGAATACCACCGCTTTGCTTCGACCATTGCCGCGAGCAGCGAGCGCGGGTTTGCCACCGATGGATACCTGACTCATCCGCCTCCGGGAAATTGGCGCGTGGAGATCCAGAGTGGAGACCGCCGTACCATGGGGCTGCTTCACTTCACGGTGATTCCGGATACCAGCAACGGGCCGCGCGACTTCGAGGAGAGCACCAGCGAAGCTGGCCGGAGGCTCTGAACGGCAAGCTCTGAACCGGCAACCCACAGGGGGCATCATTTGACGGACCCGCAGGAGACACCGCTCGGCAACTCGCAGCCGACACCATTGGCAGGTGTCGTCGCCGGGAGGCCTGCTCCATTCAGCGATCACGCCGCCAACGAACGGACCATGCTGGCCTGGATCCGCACCGGTCTTTCCTTGATGGCTTTTGGCTTTGCGATTGCCCGCTTCGGTCTCTTCCTCCGCGAAATCACCGATCTCGGCAAAGTAAAGATCCATGCCAGTCGCGGCCTCAACTCCGGCTGGTTCGGGGTAGCGCTGGTCCTGCTGGGGCTTGCGGTCAATACGATCGCAACCACTCGCTATGTCCGCATTCGCAAAGCGCTGCTGATGGGGACCACCGAAGCGCCGGGGGCCGGCTTCGTGATTGCGCTGGGCGGCGCCGCGGCGCTGGTCGCGCTGATCATGGCCGTCATCCTCGGTGGGACACTCGCGAGTTGACCGAGGCAATCGGCTCGAAACGTCCCGGCACGTCGCTGTCTTGAGGAATGCGGTTGAATATGAGCCTGCGATCACACTTGTGCGCGGGCGGTGAAATGAACGGGTCTGATCTCGTGCGCGCGTGCACACCTCAGTCGGCTTTACCCGCTCGTTCGACCTCGAGGAAATCACACCTTCCCCGGGCGGCTCCAAACTCGGGTTCCGGGGGTGGTCTTCCGGGGGGCGTCGAGCGGACCGCGGTTAATGAAAAGGGTCAAATGCAATGCAGTGCGTGTCTTCATCCTGCCTCAAACCGTCAAGCCGCGGAAGAAGAGGGCGGCCATGGGCGCGGAGAGGGCCATGGCGGTGACGAGAAGCGTGAGCTGCAGCGGGCGCGGGAAAGAGGGGACGATCAGGACCACCGGCAGCAGTAGCGCCTCGGCGCGGTAGAGGGAAAGATTGCCGCCGAGCAGGAGCGGCGCGAGCCAGAAGGCGGCTGCAGAGAACAGGACGATCGAAGTCTTCTCTTCGAGTATGCGCGGCAAAGGTGTGCCCGAACTGGCATCGACGCTCCTGCGAAAAGACGACCGCGCGGAGCCAACGGCCGCCAAGACCACGAGCGAGGTGGAGAGGAGCGTCTGCAGCGCGGTGGTGAAAGACGTCGCGTTCCGATAGCGCTGATTCACCAAAGGCTTCAATCGCGCAAAGAGGGCATCAAAGGGGAGTCCGAGGTGATAGCCATACTTGCGCTGCACGAGGAAATACGCGTCCCAGCGGCCGGTCTGCTGGTGCAGGAAGGCCAGCACCGCCGCAGCTCCGAGCAGAGACCCGAGCACCACCGCCAGGGCAGTGTAGCGGCGATGAACCAGCGCCCAGACCAACACCACGGGCGCGAGCAGGACGCCAGTCGGATAGCAAGCCGCCGCAACCAATGCCGCAAGTGCTGCGGCGTTAAAGCGACCAGGGAGGCAGAGTGCAATGCAGCCGAGCACCGCGAGCGAGACGACCGGGGTGGGAAACACCGCCGCCATATAGACGTTGCCCGGAAAAAAGGCCGCCAATAGCAGGGCCGGCCAATGCCGCCGTTGCAGCAGGTGCCAGATCAGCACGAGGCAACCCAGCTGGCAGGCGGCGGCGATCAGCACCGCCGCGCCAGGCGAGCCGCCCAGAATGCGGATCAACAGCGGATACCCCGGGAACCACCCGGCTGAGCCGCACCACGCTTGCGGAGGGTAAAGCGTATCGGGCGTGCAATGGGTCAGCGCGGAATAGCCGTGATTGGCGATATCGACATAAAAGTCAGAATCCCAGCGCATCCAGGTGGCGGGGGCAAGAGGAGGGAAGCCGGAAGCGACAGCGACGAGCGACAGAAGCAGGCGTTGCAGGAGGAAGGCGAAGAACGGAGGCCACCAGCGCGAACCAGAGCGCATGCTCAGCGCAGCTCGATCTTCCCGGTTGCCGAGAGCCGCGCCAGCCGTTCGCGAGCGTCCTTGAGTTCGGGCAGGCCCGCGTCCGCCTTGGCCCAGGCAGCCAGGAACCGCTGGGTGGCTTCCAGCGCCAGCGCGGGCTTTTGCTTGCGCTCATACAACCTTCCCAATTCGTAATCGCTGCGCGCCCGGAAAGCGCTGGCAAAGCCGGGACCCGGTGCCGAGACCGAGGGAAAGAACGCCTGCGCGCGGATGAGCTTCTCGATAGCACGCGCGTCATCATGAGCCTGCGCGTAATCGTCGGAGAGCACGTAAAAAAGAAAGTCTTGATAAGGGGACTTGTCGGCGAGAGCTTCGAATCCCGCTGCCGACTGGAGGTAATCGCCGTTGACTCGCGCGCGGAAGGCGGTCACCGACTGATCCGCCAGCGGGTCCGCCACGCTCTTCAGCACGTTCGCGTACTTCTCGAGATCGCCCAGCAGTGGATAGACAAAACCGAACCACGTCTCCGGTACGCCACGCGCGCCCGCCTCGACGACCAGCTTCCGAGCACCCGCGGCGTCGCGCAAGTAGAGCAAGCGCAACAGCGCCTCTCCCGCGATAGCCGTCGCCTCGAGCTCGCCGTCGCCCGCGGCGGTTGCGTCGCGCGCCGCGTCGGCATATGCCTGAAGCGCCTCGCGAATGCGCCCGCCCTGCGTGAGCGCGCCCGCGAGCGTAACCTGGGCGCTGATGCGCTCCTGCGCCGTCAGCGTTGCATTGGCAACAATTGGCAAGAGCTCACGCACGGCTCCGTCGACATCGAAGAGCCAGGCGTCGAGCGCACCGGCGCTCTCGACCGGAACCGGGCTGCGCGGGAAAAGCAGGCGTGCCTGGTCGAAGGTGGCCGCTGCTTCCAGCAGTTGCCCTCGCACGGCCAGCGCCCGACCCAGCTGCGCATAGGCCTCGGGACTTTCCACGCGCGCCACGTATTGACGTGCATCGCTGATCAGCTCGTCTTTCGCCAGAAGCTGATCGGCCCAGATCAGGTGCTGCCAGGCACGGTCCATGCTCGGGTCGAGCAGGAGCGCTTTATGGAAGTAGTCGCTGGCATAAGAGAAGTATCCGCCGTGGAAGACCAGATCGCCGACCATGAAGACGCACTCCTTCTCGGCCGGAAAGCGCGTCGCGCACTCCAGGAAAGCTTCGTAGGCGTCTTTTCCGCGGCTATCGAGCGACGCGCTCACCCCGCGCGCCATCAGCCGCTCCTTCTCCGGGAGCCGCAGCGGCTGCGCGAGCGCGCGGGCAATGGACTCGCGCGCCCGGGGGCCGTCGTGAAGCCACATCAATGCGTAAGCCAATCGATAGCTCGCCAAAGCGAATGAGGGGTCGATGGCAAGGGCGGCGCGGTATTCCTCGAGCGCGTGATTGAAGTGCAAGTGGTCGACGAGTTGATCGCCGCGGAAGTAATGCTCATAAGCCTGGAGATCACGAGTCGTGACGTCGGCCACCGGGGCACTGGCAAGGGTGCCGGATTCCTTCAGGCTGCGGCGGGCCTGTGATGACAGCTCGTCGATCAGGCGGGGCACGCTGGCCTTGCCGGTCCCCTCTTCCTTCAGCGCCACCAGGAATTTGTTGGTACCCGGATTCAATACCCGCAATTCGACGACATAGAGCGAATCAAACTTGCGGATGGTCGAGAGCACCAGCGCCTGCGCTCCCGCCTTCTGCGCGATCTCGCGGCTCAAGCTCTCATTGAGGCGCGAGACGTCCGGCTTTCCCATTTGCCGGAGCAAGTCGAACATGCGCGAGCGGGTGATGACGGTCAGCCGCTTCGATTGCTCGAGCGAGGTAATCATCATTCCGGAGAGACCGTCGAGATCGCGCTCGCCGGTCTGGTTGTCGAAGTCCGCCACCGCTACCACGACGTGGCCGCCGCGGTCCGGCAAGGACCACGCGAGAGGTGCGAGGGCGACCAGGACCAGCGCCAGCAGCGCCGCGCTGAGAGCCTTGTTGCGCCGGACCCGTCGCAGTGCCCGTTCGAGCGGGGAGGCGCGCCGCGCCTGCACCGGCTCGCCATCGAGCGAGCGCTGCAGATCCTCCGCCAGCGCGCGCGCGGTCTGGTATCTGCGCGACGGATCCTTCTCGAGGCACTTGAGCACCACACTCTCTAGATCGATCGGCAGCGAGGGAACCAGGCGGCGCGGTGGCGCGGGCTCGTCGTGCATCATCCGGTAGAGAATTTGCAAGTTCGTTGCCCCTTCGAACGGCGGGCGGCCCGTCAGCGCTTCATACAAAGTCGCGCCCAGGCTATAGACGTCGGTGCGCGCATCAATCTTGTCGAGCTCTCCGCGCGCCTGCTCTGGCGCCATGTATTGAGGCGTCCCCAGTAATGAGCCCTGCACGGTATTGCCTGGCTGGGCCAGATCGCGGGCCAGGCCGAAATCGCAGATCGACGGCGGCGCGCCGGGCGCTTTGCCAATCAGGATATTCGCTGGCTTGATATCACGGTGAATCAGACCCAGGACATGGGCGGCGTGGACTCCTTCGGCGATGTCGCGCAGCACCGCCACCTTCTCTGCGACGGACAGTCCCTTGGCTGCCTCGCGCAGCGTCTGGCCATCGATATATTGCATGGCGATATACGGCAGCTCGCCGATGCGGCCCGCTTCATAGACGCGGCAGACACAAGCATGCTCGACGCGCGCCTGCGCCTGCGCCTCCTGCAGAAAACGGGTCTCGAGCTGGGCGTCGGCCGCGCGCAGGAACTTGAGCGCTACCGGGCGCTTCAGCTTGCGGTCAAAGGCCTGGTAAACCTTCCCCATGCCGCCGCTGCCTAAAAGCGGGCCGAGCTGGTAACGCTCCGACTCGGGTAGAGCAGCGCCGGGCTCGGACGGGGGCGAAGGCGTCAAAGGCGGAGGCGTCGATGCGTCGTTCCCGTTTGGCTCGCCCGTCCCAGCTTGCTTACCCTGCTTGCTTCTGGAGACCGGGGACATGCACGCAGCTTACTCGACCATGCCCAGCAAGGTACGGAAGAGAACGGGGAAACGGACCGTGAGACGCAGTGCCCGGCGGCGCAGGGCGGGGCGCCGGGCGAGCGCGAGCAGGACCTTTGCCGGTAATGCGTAGCGCAGCCAGCGGCCGCGGAGCGAGCGGTCATAGCGGCGCAGCGCGGGCCCGAGATCCTGCGATAAGTCTTCCGGCAGCGCCTCGACGAGCAGCGCGGCCGAGGCGAAGGCGAGCGACAGACCCTGACCGGTAATGGCGTCGACATAGCCGGCTGCGTCGCCCACCAGCGCGAGTCGATCCTTGCCGCGCGCGCGCACCCGCTGCAGCAGAGGTCCTATGCCCCGTATTTCGGAAGTAGCGGTTCTGCCCTTGAGCCGCGCTTCCAGCACGGGAAAGCGGCGCAAATGGTCCTCGAACGTTGCCGCCGGGCCCGAGCGCGACACCGGGGTCGACCAGAGAAAGGCGACGTTGACGACCTCGGCGCTGATCGGCGTGACGTAGGCCTCGACACCTGCGGCCCAATGCACCTCGACCAGATCGGTCCAGGGGTCGAGTCCGAAATGGCGGCGCACACCGAAGCGACGCGCGGCTCGCGGCTTTTCTTTTCCATTCAGTAAAGCCGCCTTTCGCAGTGGCGAGTGGAGGCCGTCGGCGGCGACGAGCAGGCGGGCGCGCAGCTCTCCTGCGTCGGTGTCGACCGCGATCACGCCATCTTCGACCCGGGCCGCCCGGACACAATCGCGTCGGAGCTCGACGCCCGCGGCCGAGGCGCAGCTGGAGAGCGCGGCGCTGAGAGCCGTGCGGCGGATGCCCATTCCGTCGCCTTCCGAGAAGCGCCCCTCGACGGAGCTGCCGTCTTCCTGCACGTAACGGATGCCGCGAAATGGAGCGCGGTCGCGCGCCTCGATCAGTGCGAGTGCGCCCAGCGCCTCGAGCTCGCGCAGGCCCGCAGGCATCAAGCCTTCGCCGCAGGCCTTGTCGGGGACTCCCGCCGCGCGCTCGAGCAGGACGGTGCGAAAGCCGCGCCGGGCCGCGCGGATGGCGACCGCCAGCCCCGAAGGGCCCCCGCCCGCAATCAGGATATCAATCGGCGCGCTTACGAATGCAGCCACGAACGCACCAGCTCTTTTGCCATTCCCAGCGCGGTCACTTTGCCGGGTGGCCGCAGTTCGAAGGAGAGCAGCTGTCGCCGCGCCTCGCTGCGCCGGAGCTTGCCGCTCGAGGTGCGCGGCAGCGTGCCGGGCTTGAGCAGCCGCACCAGCGCCGCGCGGATCCCCGTGCGCTCCAGCACACTCGTGCGGACCGCCTCTTCCAGCCCCGGTACGAGCACGCCGTCGGTCTCGACCAGGAGCGCGAGTTCCTCGCCCTCTTCGCCCGGCACGGCGACCGCGATGGCACAGCCCGCGCGAACTCCCTTTACGCCGTCAAGCGCGTCCTCGAACTCCTGCGGCGCGTGGTTCTTGCCTCTCAGGATGACCAAGTCTTTGGCGCGCCCGCTGATGAATAGCTCGCCGTCCTCGACGAAGCCGAGGTCACCGGTGTCGAGCCAGCCATCGGGCGAGATGGCGTCCTGCTCGCGGCCGAAATAGCGCTTCATCACGGAGGGGCCGCGCACCGCGATTTGGCCGCGCTCGACCCGCACTTCCATGCCGGGGACAGGCATGCCCACCGAGACGGCGCGGACCACGCGCGCACCGCGGCGCCGGGGCGTGAAGGTCACCGCGAGCGTGGCTTCCGAGAGACCGTACACCGGCGTCAGCGCGCGCGGGTCGAAGCCGAACTTCGCGAACCGATCGGCGAAGCGCTGCAGCACCGCGGGCGCGATGGGCTCGGCGCCGTTGAGCGCCAGCGTCCAGCTCGAGAGGTCCACGCCTTCCAGCTCTTCATCGCGGATGCGCTTCACGCAGAGGCCAAAGGCAAAGTTCGGCGCGACCGAGATGGTGGCGCGCTTCCTGGAGATAGCGCGGAGCCAGAGCGCTGGCCGCGCGAGGAAGATCTCAGGGCCAAGCAGCGTCATGTCGCCAGGATGGACGACCGCGAGCAGCAGGCAGCCGATGAGTCCCATGTCGTGGTAGAGCGGCAGCCAGGAGACGCCGGACTGTGGCCAGGGCAGATCTTCGGGCAGGAAGGTGTCGATGGCGGCCGCGTTCGAGAGCACGTTTGCGTGCGTCAGCGCCACCGGCTTCGGGTCGACGGTGGTTCCTGATGAAAACTGGATCAGCGCCAGATCTTGCGGCGCGCCGGGAAGCTCCAATTCACCGCGAGCATCGTCGAACAGCTCGGAGACGAGGCGCAGGTTCAGCGCGGGCCGCGCGCGGCCCAGAGCCACGCCGAGCAGCCGGGCAATGCGCGCGTCGCTGAGCAGCAGGCGAGCAGAGGACACGGAGAGCATTCGTGCGGTGCGCTCGTGGAATTCGTCGAGCCGGCCCAGGCGCACCGGCGGATAGAGCGGTACCGGCGTCGCGCCCGCGAGCAGCGTGCCGAAGAAAGCGTCCATGAAATCGATGGAGGTGGGCAACACCAGCGCCACGCGGTCGCCGGGCCGAATGCCGATTGCCTGCAGCGACCAGGCAAACTTGCGTGCTCGCGCGTGCATCTCTGCGAAGGGCAGCGCGCGCTCCCGCTCCTGCGCGTCGAGGAAACAAAGCCCTTTGGGCGACGCGGCCGCGGCGGCGAGGGCGCGCTGCAGGGTCGCATGTCGCGAGGGCGGCAGCGGCTCTCCACGCAGGAGGGTCACGTGCGAGGCTCCGGATGGGCGCGGCGTCGCTGCACCAGGGCCACCAGATCGGCAACCGTGCGCACGCCCACCGCGTCTTGCTCGTCCAGCGCCATGCGGAACTTGTTCTCCAGGCCCACGACCAAGGTTAACACGCCGACTGAGTCGAGCTGCAGGTCGCGCGCCAGCTCATCTTCCAGCCGGACCGCGCGCGCATGACCCAGCTCCTCACGGAGTATGCGGGCAATCTCCTCGACGATTTCATCCACGCGAATATCCCAGCGCGCGATTCTCCACGCGGATGCGGACTGCGAGGAGGGCGGCGTTCAAGGTCGAAAAGACAATCGCCGTCATAAAGGCGCCGTGAATCAATGGGACGCTGATCATCTCGAGTGCGACCGCGACATAGTTCGGATGGTGAAGATATCGATAAGGACCCGTGGCAATGGGTGCATCGCCCGGTACCACCAGGACGCGCACGTTCCAACGGGGCCCGAGCGTCGCAATGGCCCAATAGCGCAGCGCCTGCGAGCCGGCCGCGAGGGCCAGCGCAATCCAGCCAATCGCGCCGGGAAAGGGTTTTTGCAATCCCTCGACAAGGCAGCTGGCGAGGAAGAGAGTGTGAATCAAAGCCATCGCCGGGAAATGCGCAGCGCCGGCCTCGATTGCCCCACGCGCCAGCTGCAACCGGGCATTGCGGCGCGAGAGCCAGAGCTCGTAGAGCCGCTCAGCCGCGAGGGCTGCGATCACAACAATATAAGGATTTACCATCGCAGCAGCACCAGCTCGGAGCAGAAGCCGGGACCCATCGCGAGCAGCAAGCCAAAGTCGCCGGGCTTTGCTTCTCCGGACTCGAGCAGGTCGCGCAGGACGAAGAGCACCGAGGCCGAAGAAAGGTTTCCCAACTGCTGCAGCGAGTCCCAGGTGCGCTGCACGGCCGCGCGCGGGATCTCGAGCGCCACCTCGAAAGCCTCCAGCACCTTGGGTCCGCCCGGGTGGCAGACCCAGTGGCGGATATCGCTCCGCTTCAATCCCTGCGCGGCGAGGAATGAGTCCACGTCATCGCGGATGCGCGCGCGCACCAGGTCGGGGACCTGCGAAGAGAGGACGATCTTGAAGCCTGTGTTGACGATGTCCCAGCCCATCACGCGCTCGGTGGCGGGGTAGAAGACCGACCGCGTGGCCAGCACCTCGGGCGCCGGCGCGCTCGTCGGAGCCCGGGGACCCAGCACCACGCAGGCCGCGCCGTCGCCGAACAGGCCACTCGCGATGATGTTCGCGACTGATAGATCTTCGCGCTGCAGCGTGAGTGAACAGAGCTCCACCGCAATCAGGGCGGCGTGCTGACCGGGGAAACCGCGCAGGTAGTCGGAGGCGCGCGCAATCCCGGCTGCCCCGGCGACGCAGCCAAGGCCGAAGAGGGGCGTGCGCTTGAGGTCGAGCCGCAGCCCCAGGCGATCGATCAGGCGCGATTCGACGGACGGCGTGGCGATGCCGGTGACGGTGGTGAAGAAGATGTGATCGAGCTGGTCCGGCAGAAGACCAGCGCGGTCAAGCGCCTTGCGCAGCACCACTTCGGAGAGCTCTGTGGCGACCCGCGTCCAGGCGTTGTTGCGCGCGGAGAAGGTCTCGAGTGCACGGTATTCGGCGAGAGGCAGGGAGAGGTACCGTCCGCCCACGCGCACGGCTCTGAAAAGCTGCTCCATTCGCTCGAGATTGAAATGCTTCTCGCCCCACAGCGAGCGGAACTCGGCAACCAGGGTCTCCTGATCAGCGAAATGATTCGGCAGCGCGGTTGCCGCCGCGAGGATGCAGGCGCTCACGGCTGCGGCACCGGGGTACGGGCGCGCGATTGCACAATCAACGCTTCCGTACCGGCGGAATGCGAGGGGAGAGCATCAATCCAGATCTGCTCGCGGGATTCGCTGTTGGATTCGGCGCCGACGTGTACCGCCCCGCGTTCGACGGACGCTTCAAGCTCGACGCCCACTTCTGGCTCGGGTGCGCCTGCAATCTCCAACTCGAACGCGCGGGTGCCGTCCGGAGAGAGCAGCACCACGCGGTGGTTGTTGGTGTCGGCGACCAGAACTTCGCCATCGGGCAGCACCGCGAGGCCGGCGGGGTGCCGCAGCCGCGATTCGGCGGCTTTGCTGGCTCCGCAGAAAAACTCGTCCAGCCGCAGCCCGTCGGGCGAGAAGCGCTTGATCTTGTCGTTGTACGTATCGGCGACCAGTAGCCCCGCCGCGCGCGTTCCCGCCACCGCGAGCGGGTGCTGGAGCATGCCAGTCTGCACCTTGCCGGTCAGGTCGCCGAAGTCGGAGAGCCCGGGACCGCCGGTGAGCGAGTAGAGCTTGCGCGAGCGCAGATCCAGGACGCGCACGCCGCTCGATTCGCTGTCAGCCACGTAGAGTACGTCGCCCTGCACCGCGAGCCCGCTCGGTTGCGCCAGCGCAGCTTGGGCTCCCGGGCCGTCGACCAACGCCTTTTTTCCGTCGCCAGCGATGGCCTCGATTGAGTTGGTCATCAAATCAATGATTGCCAATTGATGGCTGCCCGCGAGCGCCACGTACAGCTCGTCGCCGCGGATCGCCAGGTCCCAGGGCGAGCGCAGCGAGGTCTCAGTCGCTTGCTTTTTCCCGAAGCCGAGCGGCCCGCGGCCCAATCTGAAAGTGCCGGCCAGCCTCGAAAGCGTACGTGTCGCGAGGTCCGCTTTCCAGACCACGTGCGCGCCTGCATCGGCGATGTAAAGGAGGTCGCCGCGAACCGCGAGTCCCTGCGGATCGTCCAGCGCCGCCTGGGCAAAAGGACCCTCGCGGTGCCCCCGCAGGCCGCTGCCAATCGTTGCCAGGACCTGTCCTTCTTCATCCACCACCAGCACGCGATGATGACCCGAGTCGGCGATGAAGATGCGGCCCGGCCCCCACGCGACCTTCCCGGGAAAACGCAGCGGGCGTGACGGCTCCTTCGTGTTGCGATTCAAGTTCAACCGGAGCGGCTTTTCCGCCGGCGTGCCGTTCGCACGGCCCTCGTCAAGCAGTTGCCGAATCAGACTTTCGAGCGTCTCCGGATCGGTCTCGCCCGGCAACACCGCGCCTGGCCTCCCGTCGGGCCGCAGCACGATGAGCGTGGGCCAGGATCGGACCGCATAGGAGGACCAGACGCGCTGCTCGCGGTCCACCGCGACCGGGTGTTTGATACCGTAACGCCGCAGGGCAGAGGCAATGAACTGCGGGTCTTTCTCCGCCTTGAACCTGGCCGAGTGGATGCCGATGACGACCAGCGGATCGTCGCGGTGGCGCGCCTGGAGTTCACGCAGCACCGGCTGCAGATGCATGCAATTCACGCACGAAGAGGTCCAGAAATCCAGGATCACCACCTGGCCCCGCAGCGACTCAATGGCGAGCCCCTCGCTGGTGTTCAGCCAGGCGGTCGCGAAGTCCGGGGCGTGAGTGCGTTCCGTCATCCCGGTCGCTTCATAACAGGTGGGTGGCAACTGCGCCCGCGGCGTGGAACAGTAGTGCAATGCGTAAAGCGATGGTTTTTCCGGTACGCTTCGTGACCCACGGACAATCGGTGCAGACCACCTCGCGGGACCTCGACGATGATTCGGTTTTCATCCGCTGCGTCGAGCCGCCGGACGAAGGCGAGCACGTCGTTCTGCGCCTTTACCTGCCGGGCCTGGCCGCGGGAGAAATCATCCAGGCCGTGGTCCGCGAGCGGCTGCTCGAGGGGCGAGATGCGGGCTTCCGCGCCGGCTTCGAAGATTTGACTCCCGAGACGCTCGCGCATATCCGCGCCGCCCTCTTACGCGGAACCGCCGCCGGAGGCACCGTCCCCGAGGCGCACGCGCGGGCGGGCGAGAACCGGCGCTTGCTGCCGCGTTATCTTGATCGCTTCCGCGTCACGCTTTCCATCGGCCAGCATCGCAGCCAGCGTGAAGCGTTGAACCTCTCTGCGAGCGGGCTTTTCATTGAAACCGAGCTCCCACCGCCGATGGACGAGATCGTTCAAATCATTCTCGAGCTTCCAGACAATAAGCCCCCCGCGGAGGCGCAGGGCATCGTCCTGCACCGGGTGCTTCCGGGCGGGGCCGAGCCAGTGGGCGCGGGCGTCCAGTTCATTGGCGCGGACGATGCTTTTCGCGCGCGACTCGATGCCTATCTTCAAACCTTGAAGTCTGCTTGATCGCTGCGGTGGCTCGAAATCGAGCCTTCAGGCTTGAATTCTGGCCTTCCGGGGGGAGACGTTGTAAACACTCTCTTCATGCCCCGAAACCCTGAACGAACTGATTTGTTTGCCATGGTCATCGACCGCTTCGCCGAGGCTCTCGCCGAAAAGATGACCGGCGCGACTCTTTCCTTCGGCGCTGGGCCCGCCTCCACCCGCAACGCGCAGCGCGGCTCCTCGCGGCGCAAGGGAGAGAAGCGCACGGCGGCGATGCTCAATCAGACCACTTCGCAGTTGCTGCGGTACATCAAGTCAAACCCCAGCCAGCGCATCGAACAAATTGCCGTCGACCTGGGCTTGTCTACGAAGGAACTCAAGTTACCCACGCAGAAGTTGCTCGCGGGTCGCAAGATTGCGTCGCGCGGCGAGCGGCGCGGCATGAGGTATTTTCCCGCCTGAGCAACAGCACGCGATGTCCCGTTTGCGGGCGGCGCAGCTACAACATTTCGCGACCGGCGCGAGTATTGACTACCGCCCGCAGCGCTTCGAGATCTTTTTCTTCCGGACACCACTCAGCGAGGTTGGAGAGGCGTCTCTTCGCGAAGTGGTGCCCCGCAACGATGACGGACGACTCCGTACGTGCCACCTGATCGGCTCCCTCCTGCGCGAGCCGGATCACCTCATGCCGATGGTTCGGGTCGACGAGGCCATCGTCGCGAACGCGGATCTTTGAAAACCACACACGCGATACCGTCTGCGGCTTGCGATTCTTCAACTCGACCGACATTCCGATGCAGCGCACGAACCCATCGCCGTCTTGGGGGAGTGGCTTCTCCCCTGCGATAAAACGTTGCATCGTCACATTCTGGATACGCCGGATCTCACCGGGGGCGGTCCGCTGGAAGAACCAGAGCGCTCTGTGCTCTTTCATCACCACCCATCGCTAACACGGCAGGACCTCCGTCCCCGGTGCAACCGTGCCCGGCTGTTCAGCGACCGACAGCCGCCTGCACCAGGCCGGAGAGTGCGGTGGCACCGGACGGGGTCGGTGCACGCCGACGAGCACAGGAGCGACATCGTCGTTTGGCTCGGCTGGGTCATTCCAGCGGCGGGTACGGATTGTCACTGCTCGCAATCGTAACCCGGGCGCTCGGCCGTGAGGACAAACTCTTCTCTTCGTCCCAATGCTGCGATAGGGTGTTCCTTCCGAGGAGAACGTGCCAGGCTCTCGCTTGCTTCTGGTGGCAGATCCCAAGATGCTGCCCGCGCTCGCGACCGCCTTGCGCGGCGGCGGCGTCTTTGACGTCTTGACCGTTCCAATCTCAGAAGCTGGTGAACCCGGCGCGCAGACCGCTGCCAATGGCGCCGATGCGGTTGCGGTGTTCTATGGAACCGCTGATCGCCCGTTGGCTGCCGCGTTGCAGGCGCTGACGCCGCCCGTTCGACTGCGAGGCGGCCGGGTCATCGGCGTGCTGCAGCGCGAACAGGCAGGGCAGCGCGATGAGTGCTTCCGCGCGGGCGCCAGCGACTTGTTGTTCATGCCGTTGGGGAAGGAGCAATTCGTTGCGCGGCTGACCAACGGCGTGCGGCTTTCTTATCCGGCGGGCCACGGCATCGCGATTGCGGTCTCGGTGGCGACGCGCTCGGCCACCTCCATCCTGGAGGGCGCCACGGTGACGCCGTCCGGAGTCCACGCACCGCGGGCTCTACCGTTGAAGCCCGGCGAGACGGTCCGGCTCTCCTGGGACCGCTTCCAGACCTGGGGCCTCGTGGTGCAGGGCGTTCCGGCGGCGCAGATACGTTTCGCGGGGCTCACGGTCGACGAGGAAGCGGCGATCCGCGATTGGCTGGTGGGGGCTTCGGCTTCCGCGCCGGCGCTCGCGTCTTCGGATCCTGCCGCGGGCTTGGCAGCGTCTCCCAGCGCCACGGTTCCTTCGCCCTCTGACGCCCATCCTGCGCTCCACGCCGACGGGATTCGCGCGGCGCCGCTCGCTGGTCCGCCACCAGGTTTTGCCGACCGCAAGCCCATCCGGCCCCACCAGGCGCGCTCACCGCGCGTTGTCCCGCTTGATTCGACAAATGGCGCGGCAATCACCGTCGACCCGTTTAAATCGCTACCAGCGGATGCCGCTTCTGCAAGCCCGGCCATTCTTGAGCCTCGGAGCGCACCGCCGCTCTCGTCAAGCCCCGGCGCCGCACCCGCCGAACCGCCCTTGGCCCAGCTTCCGGCGCTCCCGTTCTCTATCGGTCCCGCCTGGCCGGTTCCGTTTTCCGCCGCTCTTTGTCAGCAAGCTGCCTTCTGCCTGCTGAAGGACAAAACCCTTCCGCCGGACCTCAATCCGGAGGTCGCAGTCGCGACGCGCAAGATCGTGGGGCTCCTCAACAGCACCGAGCGCGCCGCGCTTGACAAAGCAGGACCCGATTCGCAGTTCGCCGACGCACTTGCAGCTCGCATCGCGCTGGACGCCGCCAGCTCAGACGGCGTCCGCCTTTCCTCCAACTCGCCCGCCGCTGTGCTGGATCCTGTGGGCTTCGCCGAGCTCAACCGGCGTTGCGACGCGGCCGCAGCGCGGCTGCAGAAGGAAGCGAGCCGGGCTATCACCAGCGGCGAGGTCGAGCAGCTCCAGCTCGTCACTGCCGCCAGCGCTGCCCTCAGCCGCGACGCGCTGATCTTAAAGGCCACCGCGGACCGCTTGCGCGGCATCGGCGTCGCACCCCGGTTGGGAGGAGGCGCGCTCGACCCCAGCCTGATTATCGCAGGCGCCGCACCGAGGCCGCCCGCGACAAAGGCACTCCCGGAAACTGCCGTTGTCCGCGCCGAGCTGCGCGACTTCACCGCCCTCGACGACCGCGTTCGCAGCAGCCGCATCAAGAAGATCGGCATTGCGGCGCTGGTGGTGTTGTTCGCGGTGGCGCTGGTGAATGCTCTCTTCTTTGCGCTGCCGCGGGTGACGCGGCTGTCGGCGGAACATGCTGGCGCGGGGGTGGAGCGCATCGACGTATCGGGCAAGAGCGCCATGGTCACGGTCCAGCCGGCCTGGGTCGCGGCGGGCGGACCCGATCTGCTCAAGCTGCTTGATGTGCTGCGCAGCCGCGGGGTCGAGAAGGCAGTGCTGGCCACCTCCAGCGGGTCGCCGGCGGGAATGCTTGACGTGCAGGAGGGGAAGATCTACGGCTTGCCCAAGGCCGGGAACTCGCGCAAGTCCGCCCGCTAGAGCGCCGAACAGGTTCCCGTGCGCTCTCGCTCACGCTGCACGCCGCGCAATAACTTCGAGATTGTGAATCGCGCTCAACCGGCGCAGGTCGAAGGCGTTCTTGCGGACACCGCGGTAACGGGCCCGCGGCCCCTGTC
>JANYKT010000104.1 GCA_025358085.1 Deltaproteobacteria bacterium
CGTTCTCATGGCGTGAATCGGCTTTCGATCGGAGTGCAGTCTTTCGAGAGCGCGCAGCTGGTCGCGCTGGGCCGCAAGCACTCGGGCGGCGACGCCGTGCGCGCCTATGAGACTGCGCGCAAAGCAGGCTTTCGCAATGTCTCGCTGGACTTGATTCACGGCGGCGAGGGCCAGACCAGGGATAAGGCCGCGCACGACGCGGCGACGGCCGTGGCGCTGGGGCCGGAGCATATCAGTTGCTATGCGCTCACCCTGGTGGGCCTGGCCGAAGAAGTGCCGATGGCGCGCGCGGTGAAACGCGGCGAGCTGGAATTGCCCGGCGACGAGGCGGTCGAGGAGATGGGCTCCGCGGTGCGCGAGGCGCTGGGCGCGGGAGGGTACGAGCGATACGAGATCTCGAATTATGCGCGGCCCGGATATGAGGCAGTGCACAACTCGCTCTATTGGCGCGGGATTGAATACGTCGCCGCCGGTTGCGGCGCGTGCGGCTTTGCACGGGTGGGCCGCGGGGCGCGGCGCTATGCCAATGACCGATCTCCCGAGCGCTATATGGACCGCGTCTCTGCGTCAGGACTGGGTGAGGCGTCCTCCGAGGAGGTGACGCCCGAAGAGCATCTGCGCGAGCGCATCTTCACCGGGCTGCGGCTCGCCGAAGGACTGGACTTTGCCGCGCTGGAAGAAGATCTCGAGCTGCCGGCCCGTGCGCGCTTCGCCCCGGAAATCGAGCGTCTGGTCAAAGACGGCATCGCTTTGTACGACGGCAGGGTGCTGCGACTGAACGAGCGCGGCCTCGACCTGCACAGTGAGGCCGCGCTCCGCTTCTTTTGAAGCTGGTTTGAAGCAGCGCCGCCCGCGATTTGATTGAAGCTTGAGGCCGCGATTGAACTGTCCCGCCTGGACGTGCGGGTGTCAGCCCGGCGGATAGACGCCACAAGCATCCTTCAAGTCCACCGCGCGCCGGCTCGAGACGCCGTTCGCGCCGTCGCGCAGCGGCACCGCGCCGTCGATCGACAGGTAAAGCCAGACCTGCTCGATGGGAAGCCGGTCCCCTCGACGCGCGCGTCGCCGAGCGAGAAGCCGTTGCCGTGGCCCAACGCATCAACCGCAGCAACCACGAGCGCGTCCTTGACCGGCTCCGCGGCGGCGGCGAGGCTGCGAAGAGCAAGGCGATAGCGTGGTGCCCAAAGAGGACAGGGCCCTCCTCGCGGCGCTGGAGCATCGCCGGAGGAGGGAGGTTGCCCGATGGCTACTTTCCCGGTGCGAACAATCCGGTGAGTATGGCGCTCGACGAGACGTTGTTGGACTGGCGCACCGTCACCTGCGCGTCGAACACGCGCGAGCCGTACTGGTCCGCGGTCGGCGCGCACCCGAAGCCGGTGGTGCTCGCGCCCTTGGAGGCCGCGGCGACCGGCGTGGTGGCGGAGTTGTCCGCCGCGAGGACCCCGGCCAGGCTGGTCGAGAACTGGTAGAAGAAGAGCTTGTCGATGCAGGCTTGGCCGTTCGCGATGACGCAGGGAAGGTTGTTCCCGCTCGCGTCCGTCTTGGCCGAGACCTGCGCATAGTCGAAGTCCTGGCCGAAGACACCCATCGCTCCAGAGTTGTCGAGGGTGGGGCTCGGGAACCCGATGGCCGTGATGGTGATGGTGGTGGCGGGGCCGAGGGTCTGGCTGGTGAACGTGGTGCCCGCCGCAGGCGAGTTCAGGAAGCTGTCATAGGCGTAGACGTTGGCGAAGATGCTGGGCGAATGCCCCGCACCGGCGGAGTCCGTGTAGTCAGCGCACGGGAGCGTGAAGTTAGCGGCTGGCGCGACCCCGCCCGGAGGCGTGGTGGTGGCGCCCGCGCCGCCGGTGAAGGTCACCCAGGTTGGCTTCCAGATGGTGGTGAGCGCGTCCCACTTGCCGTTGGGCGGCGTATAGGCGGGGCAGGCGCCGGCGGTGGTGGTGCCGCAGAAGCGCTGCTCGCTGGGGCCGCCCGGATAAACCGCGTCGAAGACGCCGTTGTCGTTGGCGTCGATGAAGGGGTCGCCCTGGTCGATGAAGATCTCGTTCGCGTCGAGCACGCCGTTATGGTTCGTGTCGAAGAAGGCCTCCTCGCCCTGGGTCATGGCGATGATGGTGACGAACTGATCGCGGGGATTGCGGGTGAGCGAGCCGAACGGGATCGAGGGCTCGGCGGAGAGCGGGACCGGATACTGCTGGGGGTTCGCGGCGAGCGGGACCACGTCGGCGGGGGTGTTGCCGTTGCCCTGGTCGGTGCTGAACGTGACGGTGACGCTGCCCTCGTCCGGGTTGGTGGGGTTGGCGAAGTCGAAGCCCTTGGTGACCGCGGTGGCGGTGATCGAGCCGGCCTCGGTGGCGAAGCTGACGGTGGTGGGGATGCCGACGCGGTTGCCGGAGCGATCGGAGAGCCGCACGGTGCAGGTGGTGGTCTCGACCTGCGCGGTGGTGGTGCGGACGGGCAGGTTGGCCTTCGCGCAGCGGAAATAGAAGCCGGACGCCGAGGGACGGGCGCCGCGGACCGCGACCGAGCTTGAAGCGACCGAGCCATTGGACGTGAGCGTGGCGCTCACCGAGGTGACGCCGACCTCGGTGCCGCTGTGGTAGTCGACCACCACCTTGCCGTTCGCGTCGGTGACGCCGCCGACGGTGCCGAGCGTGACCAGCTGCGGCTGCTGCTGGCTGAAGGTCACCGCCGCGCCGGGAGCGGGGACGCCGTTGGCGTCGGTCACCTGGAAGGTGGTCGAGCCGTTCTCGACGATGCCCGAGCCCTTCAGGCCCAGCGTCGGCGCGACCTGCGCGACCTCGAAGATGGAGACGGGCGGGCCCGCGACCACGCCGCCGTCGCCGGTGGTGCCGCCATCGGGAGTGCCCGCATCGGGCGTTCCGGCGTCCGCGGTGCCGGCGTCGGAAGTGCCCGCGTCGGAAGTGCCCGCGTCTGCAGTCACCGCGCCGCTGGAGATTGTGACGACCGCCAAGGCGGAGACGCCGAGCCAACTCGCGGTCACCCGCGCGGAGGCGGGGCAGGCCGCGCCGCTGCACGCGTAGGTCGCGGTCGCGGTGCCGGCGGAGCCGAGCGTCACGGTCGCCGAGGTGGTGCCGGTGCCGTTCAGGTCGCCGGCGGGCGGGCTGAAGACCACGCTGCCCGTCCCCGCCTTGCCCGCCGCGTCCGTGCAGGTCGCGGTGAGCGTGGACTTCGATCCGTCATTGCTGATGGTAGTGGGCGCAGCCGAAACCTGGATCTGTGCGGAGGGTGCAAGTTGAGTGTTTGAGTTGCCTTAAGCGCAGAGCACGCTCGTGATCGCGGCACACAGGCTTCGGACTTCTGGAGCACGATTCCGCATCTGCAGTAGCCTCCTTTTGCAGTCCGGGGCCCGTCTGAACCGGTCCACCGCGACTCGTAAAATGCATCGGCTTTTTATCCGCCCGCTTGAAACGCAGTGTCAAGAAATCTACCGGGCATGAAATGAGGTTTGAAGAGCGGGAAAGTGTGCGCCGATCGGGCTTGATGAGGCGGTGTGCTTCGGCTAGGAAAGCCAGCTGAACGTTCCCTTGACTCGAGGTCTGCAATGAAGAATTTGATGCTCGTCGCCGCCGCCGTGATCGCGCTGTCCCCCGCTGCCTTCGACAAGGGCAAGGGCGGCTCCGCCCAGAATCACCACTGCGAAGTGGGCGGCGCGACTGTGACCAAGACGCACAAGGCTTGCACCAAGGCCGGCGGCACCTGGGCCAAAGGCGTGGCCTCCGGTGGCGACGCGGCTGCAACGCCCCCTCCCGCAACCAAGTAGTTCGTAGTTCGGTTTTCTGGGAAGCCAGCCAGTCAGGCAGGCTTCCCGGCGCCGCAACGCGCGGCTTCTCTCCCGAGCGGCCCGCGCCAGGTGCTTTTCAGGGCGCGATTCGAAGCTCCTGGGTCTGCGCGTCGTCGACCGCCGTGGTGAAGGCGACGAAATCCTGGTAGCGCCCGGGAGCGATTCGCTGCAGCGGCAGTGACAGCGATTCTTCAAGCAACAGCTGCCCCTGCTCTTCGCGCGCACTCCACCGATACGATCCGAACGGCGTCTCGAGCGTCCGCGGAGCGGGTTGAGTTTTGAGGTGCAGCCCCACGGGCAGGGCAATGCGCGCGCGGGTCGAGAGCTTCTCCGAAGAATCGATCAAGAGCGGCAGCGCCCGTTCCGGCTTCGACGCCCAGCGCCGGCCAAGGCGTTCGGGCAGCACCGACGCCGGCGCGAACAGCGACTCGCCGTCTTGCCGCGCGAGCTGCGCGTGCAGCGAATAAAGTAGCGCCGCGGTGCCGCCGACTTCGCTCTCGTGCTCGGCCGCAACGGCCTCGAGCGTGACTCCGTGCAGCCCGCGGCCCAGCATCGCTTCGACGGCCTGCTTGCGCTGGTCCGGATCCATGCGCTCGAGCGTGTCTTTCAATCCCGCGGCCTCGTAGCCGTGGTGCTCGTCGCGGCCGGTTCCTGCTGCGCTGCCGTCTTTCGCGAGCGTGAGCGCAAGCGTGACCGTGCGTCCGTCGGACTGGCCGGGCATTTCGGATGGGACACGCAGCCGGACGGGCCCCTCGCCGGGCTCCGGCAGCACCCAGGCGTCCTGCCCGCGCACGTATTCGGGGAGCTGTCCGAACGGCGCGAGTCGCATGGAGGGATCGACCCAGGCCGCGCCGTCGGCAAAGTCAATGCGCAGCACCCCATAGCCATACAGCTCGCCGCGTGGGAATCGATACCCGGCGGGGTCGTTGCCCCAGGTGCGCACCAGCACGACGTGCGAGGGGATCCCAGCCGCTGCCAGCGCGGCCTTCAGCACGACGAGCCGATTCCCGCGGCCCTGCGCCAGGACATGACCGGCCGGCGCGGTGAAGTCGTTTCCCTGTGAGCGGCCGCGCACCGCCTGCGCCACCGCAATGTAGATGTTCTCCGCCGTCAGACGCGGGGAGGTTCCCGTAGTTGCCTGGGCGAGCGCTTCCGTGCTGCTGGAAGGGCGCGCTCGCAAGAGTGCCCAGTCGGCAATGGACAGCACCAGGTCTCGCTCGGATGCGCCGGTGCCGATCTGCACTGCCGGCATGGTTTCGTTCTCGCCGGGCTGGTGCGGTTCGGGCAAAAGCGGCGTCACCTCGCGAGCCGTGTGGCTCCAGCGCAGCTCGCCGTCCACCAGCCGCGGCGAAGGGACATGCAGGTTGTGCTGGTCCGCGAGCAGCCCCAGCGCGGCCGGCGCGCGCACCTCATAAGTAGACTCGCGCATCGGCGTCTCGTCGTCGCGGAAGAGGAACGAGCCGAGGGTGTAGCCCGGCAGCTCGGGACCGCGCGGTGTCACCGGGCGCAGGTAATCGATCTCCACGGCGTCGCCCGGTTCGAGGCCCGGCAGGCTGATGCCTTCCTTCTCCGGGATCGACTCGGGCTCCAGAATGCGGCCGCCCGGCTTGATGGTGCGGAGGTGCAGGATCTGGGCGTCCGAGGGGATCTGCGCCTCGCCGAAACGGCCGATGCCTTTCTTGTCGAGCACCAGCGCGAGGGTGTGGATGTGCTCGACGCCGCCGCCATCGGCGAACATCTGGACCGCGCCGTAATCGAGCAGCCGAACGGCAGCGGCGCCCTTTGGTGCGGCAGCCTTCTCGGGGCGGGTAGCGGCGCGGACGAGCGCGAGACCGTCTCGATCGGACCAGGCCATCAGCGGTGTCTTCCGATCAAGCGCGAGTTGCTGGCGCAACTGCAGGTCGCCGGGCGAGAGCAGCAGCGCCCGTTCGCGAGCAGCCTGTGCTTCCGCCGGGTGACCCAAGGACTCGAGCGCGCCGGCCAGACGTCGCAACGGCTCGGAGCTGCGCGGGCTCAGCGCGACAGCGCGGCCGAGGGTTGTGAAGGCGGCGTCGGCTTCCTTGCGCGAGACCTGCACTTCGGCCAGCGCCAGCAGCCGCGCGGGAACTGCCGGCCGCAGGTCTGCCCAGCGCGTGAACAACTCTTCCGCGCGGCTGAGATGGCCGCGGTCGCGCGCGAGGGCGCCCGCCGTTGCGAGGCCGTCCGGGCAGGTGACCAGACTCTCGGCGAGGCGCGATTGCTCGGCCGTGCCTCCCTCGCGGCGGGAGAATTCGAAGAGCAGCGCGACGGCGTCGCAGCGATCCTCGACCCGCGCGCGTTCGGCCAGCGCCCTGGCGGCTGCGACGTTGCCGCGAGCCTCGAGCAGTCGCGCGCGCGCAAGCAGCAGCCGCGCCGGCAGGGTGACCGGGTCCGCGGAGGGCGGCGCGCCTGCGACCTGCGCCGTGGACCCGGGCGCGGAAGGCGAACTTGTGATCGTGCCCTGCGCGGTGAGCGCGGCCTCCGCTTTATCCAGCTCCGCGGCGGCGTCATCGAAGCGTTCCGCGTCGCGCTCCAGCGCCGCTGCCGTCAGCCGCGCGCGCACGAATAGCGGGTCGCGTGCGACTACCTCAGCGAGATCGGCCAGGGCCCGCGCCTTGCCGATACGGTCGGGGATCTCCGGGTCATGCAGCAACTGCTGGGCGCGCAGAGCCAGGGCAGGAGCCCCCCCGCCCGAGAGCACCACCGCGCGTTCTGCCGCCGCGCGCTCAACGGGTCGATCGTCGCCCAGCGCAGTGCGCGCCAGCAGCCACGCGCCAAGCGGATCGCCGCTGTCGTTGTCCAACAGCCGCAGCGCGTAGGCGCGCAGGTCGTTCTGGTCGGTCCACGCGGGCGTAGCGACGCAGGCCACGCCCAGCGCGCACGGGGCGTCTGTTTTGCGCGCATCGCTGAGGAAAGCCGGCGCCGCGCTGGTGGCGTCCGAGGGCCTGCCATCGCCCCGCACCAGCAGCAGCCGGAAGCGCGCGCCCTCGAGCCGGCTCCAGCGCGCGAGGATTTGGTGCGTGCCTGCTGCCAGCCGCACCGCCACCGTCTGCGAGCGCACCGACTCGCGCGGGTACGGCACTCGCGAGAGCTTCACCTCGCCGTCGATGCGCAACTCCACCGCGCCCGCGCCTTCAACCCAGAGCAGGTAGTCGCCGCCGCGCGCCAGGGTCGCCTCGGTCGCGGCATAGAAGAGGTCGCCTTCAGGGGGCTCGAACTCGAGGCCGATGTCGCCATCGGGGAAAATAAGCTCGCGCTCGAACCGGGGAGCGGCTCGCGCAGGCGCAGCGCCGTCCAGCGCCATTGGCCGGGTCAGATCAAAAAGCCGCAGCGCCGCATAGGGCCCGCCGACACGCCAGTGCTGCAGGGCGCCCGCGTCGGCCCACATCGCGCGCTCCTGAACGGCGTCGCCGCGGCTCGCGAAGACGCGCGCCGCGGCCTCGCGCACAAGCCTCGCCGCGCGAGGTGCCTGGACGGAGGCGCGCAAATTCTCCGCGGCCTTGACCACCAGATCGTCCACCGCGTGAGAATCACCCTGCGCGTCACCCAGCCGGATGGCGGCGAGTTCGGCTGCTGGACCCCCGTAGTGCAGGGCTTTCGTCCACAGCTTCACCGCGCTCACGGTCTCGAGCCGATCTTCCTGGATCTCAGCGAGTCCGCACAGCGCAAGGGCGCGGCCCTGGGCACCGTCCGGTGTCTCGCTCGCATTCTCCGGTAGCTGCATGAGGCGTCGCGCCGCACCGACCGGATCTGACGCGATCAGATACCGGAGCCAGCCAGCCTGGGCTCGCGCGCCCGGATCGCCCGTGTGCGCGTCGGCCTCGCGCTCGGCGGCAGCGAGACGTTGCGCCGCCTCTTGCGGCCCGCCAGGGCTCGGGCGCTTCATCGACGAGCCTGCGGTGCAGCCCACCAGGAAGACCAGCGCGCCACAGAGCCATCGCATGGGAAGATCAGTGCCTTTCGTTGACCGCCGTCTGAACCGCTGCGGGGCCTGCCGCGACCTTGCGCAGCAGGGAAGCGTCGAGCCGCCCGAGGAAAGCGCGGAACGCCGGATAGTCCATAGGCTTGAGCAGCCCGCCATTCAAGCTGAGCTCGAGCCGCGCCGTGACCTTGCCATCCTGTCGCGACCAGGCGATCGAATACTCGCCCTGCGCGCCCGACTCGTGCGTGCTCTCGGGGAGCGTTGCGCTCCAACCGGCCGGCAGCGTGACCGTCGATTCAATGACCGTGCGCTGCGGTACCGGCAGGCGCTCGGGCAACGCGCGGCGGGAGAGCTGGGCGTAGGCCTCGACGAAGCTCTGGCGCTGGCCGAATGGAGAGAAGCGCAAACCCGCGCCGGAAGCCGAGGCGAAGGTCCGGGCGCTGGCGGTGAAATGGGTGCTGAACGGGCTCTCGATGTCGTGCGGATCAGAGACGTCCACCGCGGTCACCTTCGCTCCCGGGAACGCCGACCGCGACAGCTGCTCTTCGGCGTGGTTGCGGCGTTCGTCGGCTGACTCAAAAGTGCGGCGCAGTTCGGAGGTCCACGAGCCGCGGGCGCTGGCTTTGTAATCGATCGACGCGCTGCCGTCCTTGAGCAGCGAGGCGAGGATATGAGTCTCGTCGGTATTGTCGGCGGGGTTCGCCTCGGGCGTGCGGACAAAGCGCGAGCCTGTGCCGCCCGGCTCGACGATGAGCGCGTACGCCGCGCGGTCGTCCGCCGGCAATTCGCGCGAGCCGTGGAACTCGGCGGTGCCGTCGAGGAAGAGATCAAACCTGGGCACATAAAGGATTGCGTGATTGAAGACCGCAAGCGACGCCGGCGCGGTCTCGATGCTTCCCAGGCGGGTCATGCGGAGCAGCGCCAGCCGCGAGTCGATACCGATGCTCTCCAACATGGCGTGCATCAGCGAGGCCTTGTCCTTGCAGTCGCCGAAGCGGCGACTGAGGATGACCTCGACCGGATAAGGCTTGAATGAATTGATACCGAATTCAAGCCCGACATAACGAGTGTTCGAGACCACGAAATCGTAGACGGCGCCGATGCGCGCACGCTCATCGGTGTCGGCGATGCCCTTGACTGCCAGCGTGGCAGCGGCCTTGATTTCAGGGGTGACGCGCAGCTGGTCCTTGACCAGGCCCCAGTAGAACTTTCCGACGCTCTCCCAGTCCTTGTAAGTCGAGACGTGGACGTAGGCGAGCAGCTCGCTGTAGCCGGGCATCGACGGTTCGGGCACGAGCTTCCGCACGTCGTGCGCGGTCCAGCGTTGCCACGTGCCGCCGTCCGGCGACTTGCCCTCGGCGTGGATCAGGCCCGGCAGCGCGCTCGCGGTTGCATAGAAAGTCCGGCCCGCGGGCCCGAGCAGGACATAGTCGGCGATGCGTTTTTCCTGCGTTCCCTGCAGGTACGAAAAGTCGCCGAAGTAATCGGCGAAGAAGTTTGCGCCAGAGTCGTCGGTGCGGGTGACCACCTCGAGCGCGTCGCCGGGTTCGAGCTGCGCGAAGGAAATGACCCGCGCGCGCAAATCATAATAGAGGCCATACCAAGGCTCGGAGAGGCTGCGCTCGCCCTCGCTGCGGCTCTCGAGGATGGTGCCGTCCTTGCGGAAGATGCGCGCGCGCTCGACCTTCACCATCTGGCGATCGGGCGAATACTGCACGCTCTGGGTGCGCGCCTGATCGACGCCGCGCGCATTCAAAGGCCGGATGACCAGCTGGCGGGTGCGGCTGGAGAGACCGTTCGCGAAGACCTTGGTGACCTCGAGGTCGGCCAGGATCTCGAGATCCTCGTTGGCGACCGGCAGGGACTTGAGCAGGGCGCGCGGGTCATAGAGATATTGCGAGGCGTACTGCTCTTCGGGCCGAACGCTGCGGACCAGCTCGCGCAGGGTCGGGTTTTGCGGGCGCAGCGAGAGCGAACGGGCGAATGCAGCCAGCGCGCCCGTGTCGTCGGCGCTGCGCAGGCGGTGGCGGCCGAGCTGCTCATGGACTTCGGGATCGTCGGGCGAGAGCGCCACGGCTTGCGCGAAGGCGGCATCCGCTTTGGCGGTGCGGCCGTTCTGCGAGAGCACTTCAGCAGCGCGCAGTCGCGGCCGCAGAGCCGCCGGGTCCAGCGAGACGGCGTCGCCGATCAGCTTGAGAGCGGAGTCGACGTCGCCGCGGTCGAGCAGTGTCGAGGTCAGTTCCGCGCGCGCTTCGCCGTCGTCGAAGCGGGCGGCGATGGCGGCTTTCAGCTCCTGGGCCGCTTCTTCGCCGCGGCCCATGCGGCGGAGCGCCGTGGCTGCGGCGCGGTGCGCGCGGGCGAGGTCGGGATGGGCACGGGCGGCGTCGACGCGGGCCAGCGCTGCGCGGGCCGAAAGTCCCACGGCGTCGAGTGCGCGCGCCTGCGTCAGCACGGGCTCGAGCGCGCGCGGGTCGGCCTCGCGGGCCTGGGAGGCCAGCTCCAACGCCTGCCAGCCTTCGCCACGCTCCAGCCGGTAGTCGGCGAGCGCGTCCAGCAGGAACGGATTCTTCGGGTGCGCCAGAAGCGCCGCATCCAGCGTGGCCCTCCGCTTGTTGGCGTCGCGATCTTCCAGCTGCGCCAGCCGCAGCGCGATCTCCGCGTCGGCCGGCGCAGCCTCCGCCGCGCGCTCCATGGCGTGCAGCGGGAGCCGCTCACCATCGTCGCTGGGGCGACGGTAATTGAGCAGGATGGCCAGGTCTTCCTGCGCACGCGCGTCCTGCGGATCCCTGGCTGCAAGCTCCTTGAGTTCGCTGACCGCGTCGAGCAGCTTCCTCGCCACCGGCAGGATCGCGGGGGCTTCCCTCGTGTTCACCACCAGCACCGCGTGGCGCGCGCCCGGCTCCTGCGCCGCTTTGGCTATGGCGACGAGCGGTGCGTCTTTTTGATCCGCGACACGCAGGCTGTAGCCGAGGCGACCCGTCGAGTGCGCGATCTTCAGCAGCAGCGTGTTCTCGCCCGCCGTGAGCTCGGCCCTGAAAGAAGCCTGATCATAGCGCGAGGGGTGCAGCGCCAGGTCCTCGTGAATGAGCCTGCCATTGAGCCAGAAGCGCACTGCGCCGCTGGCGCCGAGGTGGAAGACGATGGAGCGCGCCTTCTCGCTGCGCAGCAGGGTAGCGGCGTAGACGGCGACATCGGCGCGTGGCGAAATGGCAGAGCTCAAGTCCACATAACCGAACGGCGCGTTGTCCGGGGAGAGCGCACGCCAGACGACGTCATGCTCCTTGCCGGGATAGCTGGCCTTTGGGTTGTACCCGTCCTTTTCGGGTCCATAGACGGCGGCCAGCCCGCCCCGGCCTTCGTTCGCAAAGGGTCCGATCACCGACCAGGCACGTACGGGTGCTACCGAGTCGATGAGGGCCTCTGCCTGCGGCAGCTGACCGTGCGCGATGGCCATCTGCGCGCGCAATTCGACGGCGAGCGCTCGCACGTCGGGGCGAGCTTTGCCGTCATTGGCGGTAGCGTCGAAGGTCTGCTCCAGCGGCGCGAGATCGCCCTGATCTTCGCGGCGTTCGAAGAGACGGTAGAGGTCTGGAAGTGCCTGGACGCGGCCCATCTCGCCAATGATGCGCGAGCGAAGCTCAGGCGTCGCCGGGTCCCACTGCGACTGGGCGAAGGCCCCGATCGGCAGCAGTGCGGCGGCGAGGACCAGGCGAACGGCGTTGCGAGCAGACCTGTGCATGGTTTTGAAAACGGCGGAGCGTCCCGCGCCATTCCGCGGCGAACCTGCAACCTGTAGCGCGACTAGGGCTCGCTTGCCATACCAACGACTGGGCAGCCGCTGTCGTGGCGCGCTCGATCCAGCTCCCGGATTGACCTGAGTGCCGCATCGAGCCCCTCACTCCCGTGCCCGATTTCCGACCCTGGCGGCGCTTCGCAACGTCTACAATGCTTTTGTGGACCTCAACTTTGGCGAGATGCTCGATACCTCCCCAGCGCAGAGGCGCCGGTACTACGACCTCGTGCGCGCGCTCACTTCCGAGGAGCGTGCCCGGAAGGTCTCGAGCCTCTCACGCGCCGCGAGGGGTTTGGCTGAGGTCAACATTTTGACGCGTCATCCGGGGGCCTCCCCAGGACAGCTGGCCCGGCTCCTCGCCGAGCGGCTTTACGGAGCAGAAATAGCCGCGCGACTGTTCCGTGAGTGACCCTGCAGACGAGTACGAAGTCGCTCTCCGCGTCGCGCAGGCGCTCGAGAGCATTGGCATCGAGTACACGCTCGGGGGCAGTCTCGCGAGCTCACTTCAGGGCGAGCCTCGTTCAACCAATGATGTGGATTTCGCCGTCCGCCTGCAGGAGCGCCACGTCGCACTGCTGGCCGCGAGTCTCGGCGACGACTTCGAAATCGACGAAGAAGCGCTGCGCGAAGCGATTCGAGCTCGAGGTTCGTACAACATCTTCTTCCTTCCGACCGTCATGAAGGTGGATCTCTTCGTTCGCGGCGGCGAACCATTCGATGAGAGCGAGTTGGCGAGACGAATCGAAGTCACCATCCGAGACGGGCGCAAGCTGTTCGTCGCGACACCAGAAGACAACCTGCTCCGCAAACTCTGGTGGTTCAGGATGGGAGGAGAAGTCTCGGATCGACAGTGGCGTGATGTGCTCGGCATTCTGCGGGCCTCAACAGAGGCGCTCGATCGGGAGTACCTGGCCCAATGGGCTCCGCGACTCGGCGTCCTTGACCTGCTTCAACGCGCGCTCGCGCAAGCCTGAACACTTACGGCGCGCGGGCGAGAGTGCGGACCTCCACCCGCGCGGCCCCGGCTCGAAGCAGGGCCTCCGTCGCCGCGGCGGCCGTAGCGCCGGTGGTCATGACGTCGTCGATGAGGCAGATGCGGCGGCCCAGCACCCGCCCGCGGGAAGCGAAGGCGTGCTGCACATTGCGCTCGCGGGCGGGCCGATCGAGCCCGACCTGCGGCCGCGTCGGACGCAGTCGGATCAGCAGCCGCTCCACGGGCAGCTTGAACCTGCGTCCGGCTTCCTGCGCCAACAGCGACGCCTGATCGAAGCCGCGTTCGCGCAGCCGGCTTGGGTGCAACGGCAGCGGCACCAAGACTTCGGCTGACGGCGGCGCGCAGGCCTCGAAGAGCACAGCGAGCGGTCGCGCCAGCTCCTCGCGCCCCTCGTATTTGAGCCGATGAATCCCTTCCGACAGCGCGCCGCCGTGCAGGTAGGGCGCGAGAGCGGCGCTGAATGGCGGCGCCCGCTCGCGACAATGCAAACACCGGCGTGGCCGCAACAACGGCAACGACGCTTCGTCCGCCGGCGCTCCGCACAGAGGACAGCCGGCCGGCGTAGGAACGAGCGTCTCGGCGCAGCCGCTACAGAACGGCGTCTCGCCCAGCGCGTCGCAAGCGGCGCAGCGAGGCGGCCAGAGCCACGCTGCGATCTCCTCAAGGTAGAGCGAAATGGACACGCCAGGCAGCCGTTGCATCGCGCGTGCCGCCCGAAATGAGACAGCCAGTGGTAGAGCAACGCTAGAGCGACGCTAGAGCGATGCTAGAGCCGGACCTGGATCTCATAGCGCCGGTTCTGCGCCTTCTTGGCCGGCGTGTTGTCGGGCGTGACCATCGGCGCCTCGGAGCCGCGCCCGACGGTGACGATGTCTTTCTCATCCACGCCCTTCTTCACCAATTCGCGCTTCATCACATCGGCGCGCTTCTGCGAGAGCTGCTTGTTGTGATCTGCCTTGCCCGAAGTGTCGGTGTGCCCCGATACCTCGAACTTGAAGTTCTGCACGCCCGCGGAAGCGAGCTTCTTCTTGGCATCGATCAACGCATTGGCGAGCCGGCGCGACTTCTCATCGCAGCCCTTCACCAGCACGTCTGAGTCCGACTTGAACGAGCACTGGTTCTTGCGGCTCTCGGTGAGCAAGCGCTTGTTGACCTCCTTCTCGACGGTGCCCACGGCCGCGCCGCCGACGGTCTTCTTGGCCAGATCCCACGGATTCTGTGCGAGCGCGGGGCCCGCCACCAGCAATGTCAACAGGAGCACTTTCATGATGCCTCCCAGGGCCCGCTCAATCACGGGGCGCGCAGCTCTATCACCTGCAGTCGCCAGGCGGCGTGAGGCGATTTGCTGCCAGCCTGCACACCGCACGCGAATCAATAGTGAGCGGCAACTCACTCGAATGCCGATGAACCCGCAGCTACGGAGTCACGCGCCCGTAGAAGACTTCGAGGTTGATGGGCAGCGCTCCGTACGTCTTGCCTGGGCCCGTCCAGGTCATACCGACCGCATTGGGCAATGAAACGATGCCGTCGTAGTCGCCGATGAAGAAGCGGAACCCCGAGCCTGGGGGGACGCCGTACTGGGACGGATCATAAGCCCGATTGAGTGACCCGTTGCAGCGTCCATGTCCGGCCGCGGTCGATGCTGCCCAGGTCGCTGACGTCGAAGAGCGTAGTAGCGCTCCAGCCACCGTGGATCGATGGCGTTGCGCGCGTCCTGGTCGTTGCGCACCGACCCACTGGTGATCTTTTGCGGAGGGCTGAAGGTCCGGCCCCGGTCAATCGAGGTAGCGACATAGATCGGCGAGTGCGTGCCTGAGCCGTTGAACTGCGCCCAGGTGACATCGATGGTGCCGTCGGCGCGACGGCGATGGAGTCGTGATCGGGGAACTGCCCGGTCGAGCCCTTGGCCACGCCGTTGCCGGTGAAGGCGCTCACCAGCGTGAGAGGCTCGGCGCTTCCGCCGCGCGTCCAGGTCCGGCCGCCGTCGCTGGAGCGACTGAGGAAAAGCCCCACGCCGAAAGGTGACGAAGCCCGGTATCCGAAGCAGGCGAAGATCGCTTGCGGAAAAAATGACTGGGAGCGGAGCAAGAAGCCGGCGGCAGGGCGGCGAAACGCAGGTGAACCTGCCGAGCGGCTGACCCTACCTGCCGCGCAGAAGGGGAAGCAAGGAGATGAGGCTACGGCTCGAGCACCAGCGTGGTCACACTCCACGCCGGCAGCTCCAGGCGCACCGCACCCGCCGTGAGCGTGACCGTCCCTGCTGGCTGCGGCACCACCGACTTCGTCGCGGCGTCGTAGGGCGAGCCCGCAGTGAGCTGAAAGAGGTGCCCGGTCGTGAGTGCCTGCGAATGTCGCAGCGTAAGTCCGGCGGTGGCCACCCGGTTCAGCTTGTTGACGATGACGACCACCACCCGCCCCTGCGCGCCCGCATCATAGCTCGCGTAGACCGAGGCCTTGCCGTCGTCGCTGCTGGTGGCCGTGAACGAGGTGTCGCCGAACTTGCCGCCCGCGCCGTCGTAGTCGCGGAAGCATCGCCACGCGGCGCGGCTGAAGCGCTCATCGGAGAGGAGCGGCCAGTACGCGGCGGCAAAGACACCCTCGCGGCCAAAGATGCCCAGTGTGTCGGCCTGGGCAACCGCGCCGGTGACGTCGTCGCCGCCGCCGTGGTTGTACTCGGAGAAGGACAGCGCGGTCCCCGGATAGGCCGTGGCGATCTTCTCGCGCAGGCGCGGGAGCAGCATGATTGGCCCGGGCGGCGCGGGGTTCTTCGTAAAGTCGGCGAAGACGTATTGAGTGATCCAGCTCGTCTCGATGTATCCCGCGTCCCAGAGGGAGCGGGGCGCCTGCACGCGCGCGGCCTGCACGGCCGCGGCGTTGCCTCCGGAGTCGACGCGCACGCCACCGCCCGTCGCCTCGGAGTACCAATGGAGGTCAAGCACGTCGAGCAGCCTGCGCCCATCGGCAGCGCCCGCGGCGGCGAGTTCGCGCAGGTACCAATCGAGAAACCAGTCCTTGGCCGGATTGACCGTGTCGCGATCGGGCGCGTACTGCAGGTTCAGATAGCCCGTCATGCCGTAGCTGACCGGCCCGAAAGTGAGCGCCCGCGGAGCCACGTCCTTGAGCGCGCGAGTGAGCGCGAGGGTGCGGCTCAACAGGTTTGCATAGGTCGTCTGCGTGCGCTCGATCTCGGCGTGGGTGGACGGCCACAGGTCGGGCTCGTTATCCAGTGAAAGAAAGACCGGCGCACCCGCGGCGAATCCGGCCGGGTATTTCGCCTCGAGAAAATGGACGAACTCGTCCTGGTAGACGTGTCCGTCGGGGGTCGGCGGATTGGTAAAGGCCGATCCCTTCTTTGGTATCGACGGAATGAAGTTCAGGCTGAGCGGCGCGGTGCATTGCTGACTCGAGTTGATCGCGCAGGCGTCCGTTTGATTTTCGTTGCTTGAGACATAGCCCTGCATCGGGACGGTGATGAGCGCCGCGTCACCGGCCGTCTGGGCCGCGTCGATGAGCGGAGTTACCGCCGCGCCGGCGGCGCTGCTGCTCGAGAGGTAATCATCGTTATGATAAAAATAATCGCTGCCCGCATTGGAGGCGTTGGTCTCCCAGTTGTATGCGGTCATCCGGTTCCCGCCGCTGCGCAACAGCGTCGCGCCGGGAGGCGCACTGGCAACATCGCCAGCGTTGTAGCCATAAACCCAGGGCGAGAGCGCGTGCACCGACTGGCTTGAATCGAGCTCGAACGTCACCTCGGCAACTCCCGCGTCGGCCACAGGTCCCGCGTCGGCCACGGTTCCCGCATCGGCCACGGTTCCCGCATCGGCCACAGGTCCTCCGTCAGCGCCAGGTTGCTCGACCGTGCCGACAATGACCGTCGCGACGGCGAACTTCGTCTCGTCGGCGTGGGCGGTCGCTCGCACGTGATAGACGCCGGGGGTGGCAGGCGCAGTGTAGCTGCCCGCGAGCACGGTGCCGCCGTTGCTCCCTTCCTCGATTGTCCAACTCACGCTTGCGTCGGGTGTGCCGCTGAGGGTCGCGATAAAATGCGCCGTCGCGAGCGGTGCGAGAGTCACGCTCGTCGGCGCGAGGATGATGATGACGCCGTGCGGACCCTGCACGATGCCTCCGCCTCCACAAGCAGCGGCAAGCGCCCACGCGACGGCAGCTGCCACGAAAGGACTATCCAGGTGATTGAACCGAGTCATCGTGCCCCCCCAGGCCGCGCAAATCACAGAGCGCGCGTTCTAGCATTGAGAGTGCGCGCGCACACAAGGCGCGTGTGTGGTGGCGCCTAGGAAAGCAGGGAGAGACGCGGCAGGAACGAGGGCGGGGGGCCCGCGGCCGTGAGCCAGATCTGGGCTTCCAGCAAGGTCCGGCGCACTTCCGGGAGGAAGCGTTCGGTCTCGACGTCGAGAAATCCGGGCGGCAGCGACGACAGCTTCTCGAGCCCAGCCGTCAGCAGCATCACGCAGCCGCGGGGCTGATTCTGCACGGTTGCCTTGTAATAGCCCGCCGCGACCTGGATGAGCCCTTGAACAAAGAGCCTCTCGTCGCCTTCGAGCTCGAGCCAGGCTTCCTCCCAGGCCTCGTGCGCTTCAAAGAACTGTTGCGCATTGAAGAGGGCGATGCCCCGCGCGAGCGCTGCGCGCAGCCACGGCGCCGTCAGGTGGTTCGCTCGATTCGGTTCCGCTGGAATGGCTCAGTGCACGACAAGGGTCTTTCCTGACATTGCGGCCGGCTGCGGAAGACCCATCATCTGCAGCAGCGTGGGTGCCACGTCCGCGAGGATGCCGTCCTCGCGCAAGCGCGCCCCTTTCAGCGCCGGATCGCAGAGATAGATGGGCACTGGATTGAGCGTGTGCTGGGTAAAGGGCTCTCCGCTTTGGTAGTCAATCATCTGCTCGACATTGCCGTGATCGGCGGTGACCACCATGGCAATGCCGTTCTTGCGCGCGACTTCCCAGAGCCGCCCGATGCACTCGTCCACCTTGGCGACCGCCAGCAGCGCGGCCGGCAGCACGCCAGTGTGACCGACCATGTCCGCATTGGCGTAATTCACCAGCGTAAAACCGAACCGCGGGATGGCCCGCTCCAGCTTTTGCGTCACCTCTTCCGCTGACATCTCGGGCTTGAGATCATAGGTCTTCACCTCGCGCGGGCTGGGCACCAGGATGCGCTCCTCGCCCGGGAACGGCGTCTCGCGCCCGCCGTTGAAGAAGAAGGTGACGTGCGCGTACTTCTCGGTCTCGGCGCAGCGCAGCTGTTGCGCGCCCGCCTGGCTCACCAGCTCGGGAAGAATCTGCGTCGGCGGGTCGGGCAGGAATGCGCAGGGCAAACCGCGCTTGGTGAAGGTTTCGTCGTATTCGGTGAGCGTGACGTAGCTTGCGAGCTGCGGGCGCGCCTGTCGAACCCCGGCGCCGGGCGCATCGTCGAAGGCAAGCCAGGCCGTCAGCTCCCGCGCACGGTCGGCGCGGAAATTGAAGAAGATGACGCTGTCGCCGTCGCGGATCAGCCCGCGCGGCGCGCCGTCGGGCCCGCGCACCACCGTGGGCTGGATGAACTCGTCGCCCTCCTTGATGGCGTAGCTCCTTTTCACCGCTTCGGCACCGCTCTTGGCCGAGAGGCCTTCGCCGCGCACCATCGCTTGATAGGCGCGTGCGACGCGGTCCCAGCGCTGGTCGCGATCCATTCCGTAATAGCGGCCGCTCACGGTGGCGACGCTCGCGTGCATGCCGTCGTCGCTCGATTGCTTTTGTAGAGTCTGCTCGAGCTTCTCAACGAACCCGAGACCGGAGCTGGGCGAGCAGTCGCGGCCGTCGGTGAGCGCGTGCACGAAGACGCGGCGCACGCCCTCGCGGCGCGCCATCTCCACCAGCCCGAAGAGATGGTCGAGCGAGCTGTGCACGCCGCCGTCCGAGACGAGCCCGATGAGGTGGAGCGCGCCTGCCCTGGCTTTCTGCATCGCGGCTTTCAGCGGTGCGTCGTGGAAAAGCTCGCCCGACTCGATGGCACGATTGATGCGAACCAGGTCCTGGTAGACGACGCGCCCTGCGCCGAGGTTTGTGTGGCCCACTTCGCTGTTCCCCATCTGCCCTTCCGGCAGCCCGACCGCGAGGCCCGAGGTCAGGAGTTGCGCGTGGGGGAACTGCCTGGCGAGCTTGTCAAGATTGGGCGTGCCTTGCAGCGCGATGGCGTTTCCGTCGCGGCGCGGGTTGATGCCCCAGCCGTCGAGAATGACAAGGAGGACAGGTTGCATGACTGCAACGATTAGTGTGCCGCGCTCGCGGAAGCAACGATGTCAGGGGCCCGGTGTACATTCCGCGCCCCGGGGGTTCTTCATGCGCAATCTCGCTCTGCTGCTCCTGTTCATGACCGCCTGCACACGCAGCCCGCCGAGTGCCAGCGCACCTTTGCCGCCGCGGCGCGAGCTTTCAGCGCCGCCGCCGCCCCCTCAAATTGAAATCCAGCCGCGCTCGGCGGAGGGCGAAGAAACAGCCTTCCGCGTGCTGGTGGCGCGGCCGCAGGGCAAGCTGCTCGGCGGCGTGCACCCGACGCTGACCTTCAGCGAGCCGGTGGTGGCGCTCGCGACTCTCGGCCAAAAGGACCCCACCACGACGCTGCAGATGGTGCCCAAGGTAGCTGGGCGCTGGCACTGGCTCGGCTCGTCTTCCGTGGAGTTCGTCAACGACGAGCCGTTCCCCTACAGCACTGCCTTTCACCTGGTTGTACCGCAGGGCTTTGCCTCGCTGAACGGCGCCCGGCTTGCGCAGGCGTACCAGCTGGACTTCACCACGCCCACCGTTGAGGTGGACCGGTACGGCATCCAGCCGGACGAACACCAGTGCCGCTGGTCGCTGCCGGATCAGCATTTCAAAGTCCTCGTCAATCAGCCGCTCAAAGACCCGGCGACGAACTTCTTTTTTCAGGTCGGCGACCAGAAGCGGCGGGTCGATGTCAAGGTCATCGGCTCGGTCAATCTGGTGGAGGAGCAGCGGGCGAAGCATCCCGAGCGGCGGCTGGAGACGCCCACGGCGCTCGGCTTCAAGGACCAGCGTACGCGCTACGAGTTCGCGCCGGCAGAGAGCCTGCCGCTCGAAACTGCTTTTTTTGTCGGGCTCGACGCTGAAGCGCACGGCGCCCAGGGAACGCTCACTGCGGGGCAGGAGTGGCGCATTCAATGCTCGACGCCGGGTCCAATGCTGATCCAGAGCGTCAGCCGCTGCTCGCAGGAGCAGGATCACTGTGCTGCTGGGCCGCTGACGATTCAATTCACCAACCCCATCGCGTCCAGAAAGGCGCTGGCGTCGTTGGTGCACGTCGCGCCCGATCCCCAAGTCGACTACGAGGATGATGACGACAACAGATCTCCGTACCAGACTACGGTTGCGCTCGAGGGCCACTACCGCCCGGGCCAAGTTTACACCGTCCACATTGACGCAGGCGTGAAGGATCGCTTTGGCCAGGCGGCGCCGGCCTTCGATGCGAAGGTCACCCTGGATGACTTGCTCCCGTCGCTCTACCTGGGGGGTGAGAAAGCGCTGCTCGAAGCGGACGGCGACGGGCAGCTTCCCGCGCAGGTCACCAACCTCGACGAGCTGGACGTCGATCTCTGGCGCGTGTCGCCGCAGCAGATGGCGAAATTCGAGCTGTGCAGGGGCCGGGGAAATGGCTGCCAGGCGCTGCCGTCCGCAGCGCCCGATGTCCCGCTGCAACTCAAGCTCTCCTATCCGCGCAACGAGCCGCACCTGCACGGTGTCGATCTGCGCGCCGCGCTGGGTGGAGGCAAGACCGGCCTCGTGATCGCCCGCTTGCGAGCGCCTGGTACGCCCTTCGCAGACCATCCGCTGCAGGTCTACGCGCAGCTCACCGATCTGGCGGTGCACGCGAAGCTGGGCGCGACGGGCGGGCTCGCCTGGGTCACCTCGGTCTCGACCGCGAAGCCGGTGGCGAAGGCGGCGGTGCAGATCTTCAATCTCAGCGGTGTGCAAGTCGCCGACGCAGTCACCGATGAGCAGGGCATCGCGCTGCTGCCGGGCTACACCGAGCTGGGCCCGAAAAGCGACTACGAGACGCCGCGCCTGCTGGTGGCAGCCACCTCCGGCGGTGACACCGGCTACGTCACCACCGAGGGCTATGACGAGTTCGTGGCTAGCCAGATCAACCGCGACTTCAACGCCGCGCACACGCGCGGCCTGGGGCTGGTCTTCGGCGACCGTGGCATCTACCGGCCTGGCGACACCGCCCACCTCAAGGCCATCCTGCGCACGCAGGGAGCGGGCGTGCTTTCCACGCCGCCCGAAGGCAGCAAGGTCCACATCGAGGTGACAGACCCGGAGGGCAAGGACGTGCTTTCGCGCGATGTCGCGCTCTCGAGCTTCGGCACTTTCTCGGTAGACGTGGCGGTCGCCCGCGAGGTGCGGCTGGGCACTTTCTCGGTCTCGGTGCGCGACGCCGGCAAGTTGCACTACGCCTATGCAAGCTTCCGCGTTGCCGAGTACCGGGCTCCCCAGTTCCGGGTCGACGTGATGACGCCCAGCCCGGAGCTCACCGCGGGGGACGCACTCACCGGCTCGGTGGTGGCGCGCTATCTCTTCGGCGGCGCCATGGACCGTGCGCAGGCCTCCTGGAGCGTGCATCGCACGACGGAAGAGTTCGCGCCGCCGCGCAACGACGGCTTCAGCTTCGGCCGCCAGACCTGGTCTTGGGACGATGGCACGCCGGGCCACGATGCGAGCACGTTCGCCACAGGGCAGGGCGAGATCGACTCCACTGGCACGCTGCAAGTGAAGGCCGGCAAGGTCGAGGCAATGGCGGACCGCACCGCGCGTTACACGCTCGAGGCGGAGGTGGCCGACGTCTCGCGCCAGCGCGTTGCGGGGCGCAACGGGGTGCTGGTGCATCCGGCCGAATTCTATGTCGGGTTGGGCAAGATCGACCTCTTCGCGCGCGTGGGACAGGAGACCCGGCTGCCGGTGGTTGCGTCCCGGCCGGACGGGGCCCGCGTGAGCGCCGCGGTGCACGTCAGCGTTCTGCTGCGGGCCTGGCACTCGGTGCGGAAGAAGGGCGTGAACGGCGTCTACCAGACCGTCAGCGAGCTGGTGGAAGAGAAGGCTGCCGAGTGCGATGTCAAGACCTCTGACACGTCGCAGGATTGCAAGTTCACGCTGCAAAAGCCGGGCTTCTTCACCGTCCGGGCGGAGGCGCGTGACGCGGCCGGGAGGCTCGCGCTCTCGACCACTTCGCTTTACGCCGTCGGCGCGGGCGAAGCCGCCTGGCAGCAGACCGACACGCCACGCGTGGACCTGGTGCCCGACAAGACCGCGTACCAGGTCGGCGACACGGCGCACCTGCTTGTCAAGTCGCCGTATTCTTCCTGCGAGGCGCTGGTCTCGGTCGAGCGAGAAGGCATCGCGGAGCAGCGCGTGCTTACGCTGTCGGGCAGCGCGACCACCCTCGACGTGGCCATTACCGAAGCGATGGTGCCCAACGTCTTCGTCGGCATCATCTTGCAGCGCGGACGGGTCGCGCAGGGCACGGCGCCGCAGGACGCGACGGCGAGACCGGCAGCGCAGGCTCAACCGGCCGTGCAGGCTCAGACGACCGTTACCGAGGGCGATGATCCGGGCCGGCCCTCGGTGCGGCTCGGCTACGCGGAGCTGTCGGTCGGCAAGGGCGTCAAGCGGCTCGCGGTCACAGTCAACACGCCGCAGGCCGAGTACAAGCCGCGCGAGACGGTCCCCATCGACGTGGTTGTCAGCGACGCTGCGCAGAAGCCCGCCCGGGCGGAGGTGCAGCTTTATGTGGTCGACGAGGCGGTGCTGCGGCTCACCGCGTACCAGCTGCCCGACGCGCTGGAGGCAATCTTCCCGCGGCACGGGCTGTCCATCGCTATCGGCGAGCCGCTGGCGCGGCTGGTTCGCCGGCAGCGGTTTGGCGAGAAGGGCGAGGTGGTGACCGGCGGCGGCGGCGGACTCGAACCTTCCGGGGACGTGCGCTCGAAGTTCGTCACCACGGTTGCCTGGCAGACGCTGCTCACCGATGACAAAGGCCACGCGCACGCGGACGTGGTGCTCCCCGACAACCTGACCACCTTTCGCATCATGGCGGTCGCCGCCACCGCGGGTGACCGCTTCGGCGGCGGCGAGGCGGCGATCCGCGTGGCGCTTCCGCTCCTGGTCCTGCCGGCGCTCCCACGCTTCGCGCGGGTCGGCGACGACTTCGAGGCCGGCGTTGTGGTTCATTCGCTGACCGCGGCCGAGGTCGAGGTCACGGCCCAAATGTCCGGCGGCGTCGAGCTGGTCGACCAGAAGCAGAGCCAGCTGCACGCAAGCGTCGAGGCGGGCGTTGCCAGGGAGGTGCGATTCAAGCTGCGCTCGACCGCGCCTGGCAAGGCCACGCTGCGTTTCCGCGCTACCGCCGGCAGCCTGAGCGACGCGGTGGAGCAGACCATCCCCATCCAGCTGCCGGTCGAGCTGGAGGCGGTCGCGCTTGCGGGCGACACAGAGGGGACCGCCGGTCCAGAGTCGAAGCAACGCCCCGCCGACCGCCTCGTCATCCCCAAAGGCGTGCGGCCCGGAATCGGCGGCCTGGAGCTGCAGCTCTCCTCGACTGCGCTCGGCGGCTTGTCGGAAGGGATGCAGCAGCTGGTCGATTACCCTTACGGCTGCATTGAGCAATTGTCATCGCGGCTGGTGCCCTTCGTGGCACTGCGCGAGGTCTCGCGTGTATTCGGTGTCGAGCCACCGGGGATGCCCGGTCTGGGCCGCGATCCTGATGAGGTGGTGCGTACCACCATCGGGAAGATCGAATCGCAGCAGGCGCCGTCCGGTGGCTTCTACTACTGGCCCACGCCATCCTGCGCCTATGCGTGGCCGTCCATCTACGCCACGCTGGCCCTGCACCGCGCGCGAGAGCTGGGCTATCCGGTCAAGCGCGAGACGCTCGCCCAGGCGCGCCGCTTCCTTGCCGAGAAAGCGGCTGGCACGGGAGCGTGCGAGTCCGAGAAGATCGGTCCCGAGACGCGCGCGTTCGCGCTGCAGGTCCTCGCGCGCATGGGAGATCCCAAGCCCAGCTATTACGACGAGCTGTATGTGCAGAAGGACAAGCTGCCGCTCTTCGGAAAGGCGCTGCTTGCCGACGCCATGGCGTTGACCAAGGGCGGCCGGCCGCGCGCCAACGCGCTCTTGCAAGACCTGCTCGACGCGGCTCGTGAGACGGCGCGCGAGGTCCACTTCGAAGAGAACGCCGCCGGGAGCTACGCGCCGCTGATGTCGAGCGACACCCGCACGACCGGCATGGTGCTGCAGACGCTGGTCGACCTGCAGCCGCAGCATCCGTACGTCTCGAAGATCGCGCGCTACCTTTCGAACGTGCGCAAGGGCGGCCAATACCGCAGCACCCAGGAGGCGGCCTACGCGCTGATGGGACTTGCCGAAGTGGTGCGGCTCAGGGAGCGCACCGCGCCCGATTTCGTGGCGCGGGTGTTGCTGGGCGAGAAGGAGCTCGTCTCGCAGCCCTTCAAGGGACGGTCGCTCACCATCCTCTCGAAGACGCTGCCGATGCAGCAGCTGCTGCAAGGCGGTCCTTCGCTTCCCCTGCGCTTCGCGGCCGACGGTTCGGGCTCACTCTTCTACACGGCGCTGCTGCGCTACGCGCCCTTGGCCCTGCCGACCGAGCCGCGCAGCGAAGGCATCTTTGTGCAGCGCTGGTTCGAGCCGTATGACCAGCCCGGAAAGCTCTCGACCGACTTCAATGCCGGCGAGCTGGTGCGCGTGCAGGTCCGCATCGCGACCTCAGAGGAGCGCAACTTCGTCGCGGTTGAAGTGCCGCTGCCGGCTGGGCTCGAGGCGGTGGACACCTCGCTCGCGACCACCAGGCAGGCCACGCGCGGTAGCGATGACCAGGAAGGCTCGCAATCAATGGACGAGGCCGCCGATGACTCGTTCTGGAGCCCGTTCGACTACAGCGAAAAGCGCGACGACCGGGTGCTCTACTTCTCGGACCACCTGCCGCCCGGTGTGCACCTGCAATCGTTCATCGCGCGCGCGACAACGCCGGGGAAATTCGTGCTCAAGCCAGCGCACGCTGAAGAAATGTACGCGCCCGAGGTGTTCGGCCGCAGCGATGGCGGAACGCTGACGGTCAGCGCGGTGCGGCCGCTGGCGCAGAAATGAACCGCCCGCGGACTCCGTTGAGCCGCGGGTTCGTACTGACTGCGGGGCTGGGCGGTCTCTGTCTGCTGGCAGCAGTGCTGTGGCCGCTGCCGCCGGCAGAACTCGCGCTCGCGCGTGCCAGTTCGCTTCGAGTTCTGGCGAGCGACGGCACCCTGCTGCGTGAACTCGCCTCCAGCACTGCCGAGGGTCACGCGGCGCCGGCGCGACTGGATGCGCTGCCGGCCGACGTCTGGCAAGCCTTCGTGGCCGCAGAAGACAAGCGGTTCTGGTCGCATCCGGGAATCGATCCGCTCGCGGTGCTGCGGGCGCTCCGTGAAGATCTGCGGCAGCGGCGATTCGCCCAGGGCGCGTCCACGATTCCGCAGCAGCTCGCGCGCCTGCTGCGCCCGCACCGGCGCGGCTTGTTCGGAAAGCTCGGTGAGGCGGTGTTCGCGGTGCGGCTGAGCGCGCACCTCAGCAAGCGGGAAATTCTGGAGCAGTACCTGACGCGCGTGCCGCTCGGAAACGACATCCGCGGTGTCGAGGCCGCGGCGCGGCTCTACTTCGATCGACCGGCCGCGGCGCTCACCCCGCTGCAGGCGGCGCTGCTCGCAGCGCTGCCGCGCAGCCCGGCGGCGCTTGATCCTTTGCGACAGCCGGGACGCGCGCGGGCCGCGGCCTTGCGGGTGCTCGCGCGCATGGAAGCCTGCGGCTACCTGAGCGCGAACGACTTCGCGAACGCCCCGCTCGACCTCGCCACCGAGCGCTTTCGGCGTGCGTTCGAGGCGGCCCACTTCGTCGAGGAAGCGGCGCGGCATCGCACGCCCGAGGGCGCGGTGACCGTCGAGACCACGCTTGACCTCGCGCTCCAAAGGGCAGTCGAGGGCGCCGTGCGGGAGCAGGTCTTGCAGCTGCGGGACCGCAACGTCAGCAGCGCCGCGGCGCTGGTGATCGACAACGACAGCGGCGAGGTGCTGGCCTGGGTCGGCTCGCCGGACTGGTTCGACGAGGCACATGCCGGCCGCATCGATGCGGTGCGGACCCGCCGGCAGCCCGGGAGCACCCTCAAGCCATTCGCCTACGCCCGCGCGATGGAGCTGGACGCGCTGACGCCAGCGACCTTGTTGTCCGATGTCGAGTCGCACTTCTCCGCTGCCAGCGGTGACTACGTGCCGAAGAACTACGACCGGCGCGCGCACGGACCGGTGCGTGCCCGGGTGGCGCTTGCAAGTTCGTACAACGTCCCCGCGGTGCGCGTGGCCGAAAAGCTCACCGCGCCGGGCCTCTTGCGCGCGCTGCACCAGGCAGGCTTCGACAGCCTCGTTCTGGACGCCGAGCACTACGGGCTCGGCTTGGTCCTCGGCGACGGCGAAGTGACACTGCTGGAGCTGGCTCGCGCCTATGCCGGTATCGCGCGCGGCGGCGTGCTGCAGGACCTGACGCTTTTGCGTCGCGCGCTCGACGCGCACGGCAAGCCGCTGCCGCTGCTGCCGCCGGCCTTCCCTCCGCGCCGCATGATGACTTCCGCGACCACGGCGCTGGTGACCGACATCCTCGCCGACCCCGCGGCGCGGGCTCCCTCTTTCGGCCTGGACAACGCGCTTCGGCTGCCGTTCCGGGTCGCCGCCAAGACCGGCACCTCGCGGGCTTTCACCGACAACTGGACCGCCGGGTCCACGCGCGAGCGGACGGTCGCGGTCTGGGTCGGCAACATGAGCGGCGAGACCATGCGCCACGTCAGCGGCATCACCGGCGCGGGTCCGCTCTTCCAGCGAGTGATGACGCTCGCCATGGCCGGCATCGAGAAGCCGGCGCCCCTCTGGAATGATCGCACGCTCGAGTCGCACGAGGTCTGCGCGCTGTCGGGCAGCCTGGCCACGGAGTTCTGTCCCTCGCGCGTCAGCGAACGCTTCGCCGCGGGCACGGCGCCAACGCAGCCCTGCGAGATGCACTCGCGCAAGGGGCTCGATCTGGGCCCCCGCTTCTATGACTGGGCCGCGCACCAGGGGGTGGAAACGCTCTCGCTCTCGACGTCCGGCGCTGCCCAGGCCGCGCTCGCCTTTCCAACGGATGGCGACGAGTTCCTGCGCAGCCCCGACCTGCCAGACACCGCGCAGACCATCCCGGTGCGCGCGCTCGCACCCGCGGGAGGTGAGGCGCTGGAGCTGCGCCTGGACGACGGCGAGCGCACAGCACTGCAGGCGCCCTTCAGCACCCGCATCCCGGCCCGCCGCGGCCATCACGAGCTTCGCCTCTATCGCCGCGGCCTCGCCGACCCCGACGCGCGGGTTTTCTTCGAGGTCAAAGGCTGAAACCGGCGCTGCTCGCGCCGCTGCTGCCGTCAGCGGCAAAAGCTGCTTACTTATGGTACGGCGCGCCGCGGAGGATCTCGAAGGCGCGGTAGAGCTGCTCCAGCACCAGCACGCGCGCAAGCCGGTGCGGCAGCGTCAGGCGCGACAGGCTCCAGACAAAGCGCGCTTCCGACCGCACGCGCGGCGAGAGCCCCTCGTCTCCGCCGATGCAGAGCGTGAGCCCCAGCGCCGAATCGCGCAGCCGGCCGATCCGGTGCGCAAGCTCGGAGGAGGTGACCTCGGTCCCGCGCTCGTCCAGCGCCCACAGCTCGGACGGCGGCCGCAGCGCCTTGGCCAGGAGCGCGTCAGCCTCCTTGTCGATGGCGCCGGCCTTGAGCTCAACCAACTCGAGCTCGGCCGACCGCTGCAGGCGCGAGGCATATTCCTCCACGCCGGCGGCGGTGAACTCCTTATCGCGCCCGACCGAGACCAGCCGGATCTTCAGACCGTCACGCGCGGCGCGTCAGCCCAGAGCCCTTCCAGGTCGTAGTACGCCCGCTCGTCCTGGTGGAAGACGTGCAGCACCACATCGCCGAAGTCGAGCAGCGTCCACTTGCCACCGCGGCTCCCCTCGAAGCCGATGGTGCGCTGCCCAGCCTCCTTCATGGCGGCCTCGACGCCCTCAGCCACCGCGTCAAGCTGCCGGTCGCTTCCGCCCGAGCAGATGACGAGAAAGTCGGTGTAGCTCGACAGCTCGCGCAGGTCGATGACGATGACGTCCTCGGCCTTCTTCTCCAGCGCGGCGTTCGCCGCCAGCCTGGCTGACTTGAGCGAGTCGTCGCTCTTCACCTTGGCGCGGACGGCGGCGCGCTCGGGATCGTGCGTCTTGTTGGACTTCTGCATCTTCTGCGAGAGAGCCATCTGATTCGGCGACTGTGGCATCCGTTCCTTTCAAGCGCCCTTTCGGGCGGTCATGGTCGCACCTGTCCGTCGCCACGCACGACGAAGCGGGTGCAGGTGAGTTCGCGCAGGCCCATCGGGCCATACGCGTGGAGCTTGCTGGTGGAGATTCCGATCTCGGCGCCCAGGCCGAGCTCGCCGCCGTCATTGAAGCGGGTCGAAGCGTTGGAGACAACACACGAGGCATCGACTTCGCGCAAGAAGCGTTCCGCGAGCGCCTCGGAGCGGGTGCAGATGGACTCGGTGTGCCGGCTGCCGTAGCGCGCGATATGTCGCAGCGCCCCGTCGAGACCGTCGACCACCGCGACGGCGATCGTGAGCTCAAGAAATTCGCGGCCGAAGTCGTCGGGCTGCGCCAGCACCGCGCGGCCGGTTCCGCCGGTTCCGCCGGCTCCGGATCTCGACAGCGGTGCATTGCCGGTTGGCACGACTTGCGTAGGGGGTCCCCACTCTTGCCAGGATCGCCAGGCTCGGTCGTCGAGGCGGACTTCGACGCCGTGCTCGAGGAGCGCGCGCGTGAGGACTGGCAGCGCCTCGGCGGCCACCGCTGCATCGACGAGCAGGCACTCGAGCGCGTTGCACACGCCCGGCCGTTGCGTCTTTCCATTCACCGCCAGGCGCGCGGCGAGGGCGAGGTCCGCGTCGGCTGCGACGTAAAGATGACACACACCTTGATAGTGCTTGATGACCGGGATTCGCGAGCGCTCGGAGATGAAGCGAACGAGGGACGGGCCGCCGCGCGGGATGCAGAGATCGATCTGGTCCTCGAGCTGCAGCAGCTCGCCAAGCAGCGCGCGATCGGGCGCGACGAGCTGGGCGGCCTCCTCCGGGAGCCCCGCGCGCGCGAGCGCCCGCTGCGCGCAGCCGAGCAGCACCGAGCTCGTCTGCAGCGCCTCGGACCCCGGACGCAGCAGCACCGCGTTGCCGCTGCGCAGGCAGAGCGCGGCGGCTTCTGCAGTGACGCCCGGGCGCGACTCGTAGATCATCAGGATCACACCCAGCGGCACGCGCACTCGCTCGACGCGCAGGCCATTGGGGCGCACCTGCCGCTCGACCACCTCGCCCACGGGATCAGGCTGCAGCAAAATCGCGCGCACCGACTCCGCGAGCGTGCGCAGCCGCGGCCCGTCGAGCCGCAGCCGATCGAGGAACGCTGCATTTTGGGCCGCCGCAAAGCGCAGGTCGGCCTCGTTTGCGATTGAGACCGCCTCCGCCGCGGCGAGCAGCTCGTCGGCGAAGAAGCCAATTGCGGTCGCCCGTTGCTCCGCGCTGGACCGCGCCAGTTGCCGCCCCGCCAGCTGCGCGCGAGTGGCCAGCTCCCGCGCCGCAAGCTGCTGATCGAGCGACGCGGCCCCGGGCCCGGCCGGTTGGCAGCTCAAGTAACCACCAGATCGTCGCGGTGCACGACGCAGTCGAGCAGCCGATAGCCGAGCTGCGTCTCGATGTCCGAACTCTTCCGGCCCGCGATGCGCCGCACCTCGTCCGCGCCGTAGACCGCCAGGCCCCGTGCGAAAGCGCAGCCGTCGAGTCCCGAGATCTCGACCGGGTCGCCGGAGGAGAAGCTGCCCATCACCTCGCGCACGCCGCTGGGGAGCAGGCTCTTCTTGCCCGCGACCACAGCCTCTCGCGCGCCGTCGTCCACCCGCAGCTCGCCGCGCGTCTTCAAGTCCAGCATCCAGCGTTGCCGCAGCGTCCTCCGCTCGCCCTGCGGCAAGACCAGCGTGCCGACGTCCTCGCCCGCGAAAAGCCGCTGCAGCATGAGCGGTTCGCCGGCTACGATGGCGCAAGGGACGCCCGCCTCGGTGGCGCGCCGGGCCGCGCGCAGCTTGGTGATCATCCCTCCGGTGCCGACCGCGGACCCGGCGGAAAACGGAGACCCGGCCAGCGCCTCGACCGCCGGTGTGACGCGATCGATGACGGAGATCCTCTGTGCTTTTTTGTCCTTGCGCGGGTCGGCCGTGAAGACGCCGCCCGCATCGGTGAGGATGACCAGCAGGTCCGCCTCGACCAGGTCGACCACCATGGCCGCGAGCGAGTCATTGTCGCCGAACTTGATCTCCTCGACCGAGACCGTGTCGTTTTCATTGATGACCGGAAGCACGCCGCGCTCGAGCAATGCGCCCAGCGCCCGGCGCGCATTGAGGTAGCGCCCGCGGTTGGTGATGTCCGCATGGGTCAGCAGCACCTGCGCGCAGTGCACCCCGCGCTGTTCGAAGTGGTCGTCGTAGAGCCGCATCAACAGGCTCTGCCCCGCGGCTGCCGCTGCCTGCTTGAGCGCCATCTCGCGCGGCCTCGACTTGAGCCCCAGCCGCTCGACCCCGAGCGCGACCGCGCCGCTCGTCACCACCAGTGGCCTGCGCCCCGCGCAGACCGCGAAGACGTCGTCACACAGAGCGGCGAACCGGGCGCGGTCGAGGCTGCCTTTGGCGGCCAGCACTGCCGAGCCGATCTTGATGACCGGACGACGGCAGCGCATGAGGAGGGTGCGATCGAAGGGCATTTTTATCTTCTTGTCTTCTAGCAAATTCGCTTGCTTCCGGCCTCTGCAAATGCTGGGCGGGCTTTCCGGGTCTCACTCGATAGGCGGCGCTGGGGCCGCCGGGGATCCGGGCATCCCGCGCGCCCCTCCGGATGCGTGGCCGCGCGGTTCTGCGCGTTCTCCTCGCGCTCGGTGGTCGGGGCGGCCCCGCAAACGTCGGGCGCGCAGAATGCCCGGCATCCCCGGCTCAGCGGACGCCTCTCGGGAGACCCCGGGGGGCCTCGCGCGCGGTTCGCGTGGCGCCGCCACCTCGCTTTGCTGGCGGCAGCGAGCGCCCGGCGTAGCAAGCAAGAAAGGGAGCAAGCGAGTCATCTATCAAAGTCGCCAGCAGGAACGATAGGCGGCGCTGTCGCCGCCGGTGATCCGGGCATCCCGCGCGCCCCTCCGGATGCGTGGCCGCGCGGTTTCTGCGCGTTCTCCTCGCGCTCGGTGGTCGGGGCGGCCCCGCAAACGTCGGGCGCGCAGAATGCCCGGCATCCCCGGCTCAGCGGACGCCTCTCGGGAGACCCCGGGGAGCCTCGCGCGCGGTTCGCGTGGCGCCGCCACCTCGGCCTTGCTGGCGACCGGCGAGCGCCAGCGTAGCAAGCAAAAGAAGCAAGCAAAAGAAGCAACAGAGCAAGCGACGCCAGCGAGTCGTCCATCAAACTCGCCAGCAGGAATTGCCAACCAGGTTGATCTGGATCTTGAATTTGTCCCGACGTAACCGATGCTGCCGACCGCGAGATGCGGACGCCACGCGAGCAGCCAGCAGCGCCCTGTGGGGTCTCTCGAGCGGCGGCCGCCAAGCCGCGGGATGCCCGGATCCCCGGCGGACGCACCGCCCCTATTGGCCGACCAAACACCGCTTCTCGAGGGCTACAGCCCCCTCTCCCGAGCCCACGCTGAGTCGCCTGGAAGCGAGTCGTCGCTGCCGATCGCGAGGTGCGGACGCCACGCGAACAGCCAGCAGCGCTCCGTGGGGTCTCTCGAGCGGCGGCCGCCAAGCCGGGGAGGCCGGGCATTCTGCGCGCCCGACGTTTGCGGGGCCGCCACGACCGCCGCTCGCGAGGAGCCTGCGCAGACCCGCGCGGCCACGCATCCGGAGGGGCGCGCGGGATGCCCGGATCCCCGGCGGACTCGAGCGCCTCCTATTGAGGAGAAACCCAGAGAAGCGATGCGCGCAGCAAGCGGCATCTATATAAAGAGAGCAAGTGAAAGAAGAGCTCTTTGGGAATCTCGCCGGCCTGAAAGCAAGCCACACGCGGCGCCTGCTTGCTACCTTTCGGCGGCGCGTACAGCAGCGCGAGCTGGTCTCGGCCGAGCTGGCGCGCCACCTCACCGAGGTTTCGCGCGAGACAGGACGGCAGGTTGGCGTCCTGCTCAATCGGCGCGGCGAGGTCGAGCACGTCATCGTCGGCGACGCGCGCCAGCTGGAGCTGCCGGACATTGGCCGTGCACGCGCTGGCCAGCTGCGCCTGCGCGGCCTGCGGCTCATTCATACGCATTTGAAAGACGAGGCGCTGACCCGCGACGACTTCACCGACCTGGTGCTGCTGCGGCTCGACGCAGTCGCGGCCATCGTCGCGCGCGAGGACGGCCTGCCCGGCAAGGTTTTTCTCGCCACGTTGCTGCCGTTCAATCCCAAGGGTGAATTGCACCGGCTCGTCGAGGCCCCGTCGCTCTTCGATTTGCAGTGGGACGCGCAAGAGGAGTTCGCCGCGCTGGAGCAGGAGATGGCGCGCGCGGCGCCCTCGCACACCACCGGCACCGAAGGCCGCGCCATCCTGGTGTCGGTCTTCACCAAGGACCGTCCCGGCGCCGAGGCGTCGATGGCCGAATTGAAAGAACTCGCGCGCACCGCGGGAGTCGAAGTGCTGGATGTAGTGCTGCAGGGCCGCCGCGAGATCGACCCGCGCACGCTCATAGGCGAAGGCAAGCTCTCGGACGTGCTGGTGCGCTCGATGGCGCTGGGCGCGGACCTGCTCGTCTTCGACCGCAACATGACGCCGTCGCAGGGGCGGCACATCGCCGAGAAGACCTCGCTGAAGATCCTTGATCGGACCCAGCTCATTCTCGATATCTTCGCCCGCCGCGCGCAGAGCGCCGACGGCAAGCTGCAAGTCGAGCTGGCGCAGCTCAAGTACATGCTGCCGCGGCTGGTCGGCAAAG
>JANYKT010000121.1 GCA_025358085.1 Deltaproteobacteria bacterium
GACGTCCTCACCGGCATCTGCGCGGCCTTGCTCGCGCGGCGTGGCGGCGAGGGCGGCACCTTCGAGCGCGCGCAGCTTGCTGTCTTCCTTCACGCCTTCGCGGGAGATCTGGCGGCGCGGCGCTTCGGCGAGACGGGCCTCATCGCCAGCGATCTTGTCCGCACCGGGTTGCCGCGCGTCTTCCGCCGCTGGCGACGCTGAGCCTTCAGCGCAGCCGTCCGCGGAGCCTCCCGCTTGCCCCCACGACAAGTCGCGTTGGATGGACGACCGGGGACCCAGGTGCAATTAGAGTGCGAATCAGATGAGCTTCATTGAAATTCAATTGAGGTCCCCGCTCGCGACGCTGCGGCTCGGCCGGAAGCTGGGTGCGCTGTTATTGGCCGGCGACTTTGTCGCGCTCACCGGAGGCCTGGGAGCGGGCAAGACCCAGCTGGTGCGCGGCGTGGCTGAAGGCGCGGGGGCCGAGGCGGCGACGTCGCCAACGTTTGCGCTGGTGCACGTCTATCGCGGCGGGCGCGTGCTGCTGCAGCACCTCGATCTGTATCGGCTCGCCGGCCCGGACGAGCTCTTTGCGCTCGGCTTTGATGACCTCCTCGCGGAGCCCGCGGCGACACTGTGCGAATGGTCTGAGCGCGCGCAGTCCGCGCTGCCGGCGGACCGGCTGGAGATCGCGCTCGCAATCGCCGGCCCGCGCGCGCGCAAAATGCAGCTCAGCGCTACAGGCCCGCGCAGCAATGAACTCCTCGAGAGCTTGGGAGTCGCAAACCAAAAAGGGTGAGATCTTCAGCGCGGCGAAGATCCCCGCACGTCCAAAAGTCAGACGTCAGTAAAGAGGGGCCTGACCCGCAGGCGGAGCTCTTCGTCGACAGTGACCAGCGACTCCTCCGGCAACAGGCGAAAGGGAAAGCGGCCCGAAGGCGGCTCGTCACCGCTGGGATCCTCGCTCGCGACCGCGACGTAAGCGACGCGCCCCTCGGCGTCCGGAGCCGGCGACGAGATATGCAACGTCCGGCCCCGCCGGCAGGCCAGCATCAGCCGGCCATCGGTGAGCAGGAAGGTGGTCGAGGACGGCTGGTCCGAGAGGGGATCGACGAGGGCGCGCACCTCGGCCACCGTCTGGGAGAGCGCGGCGGCGGCGTGCGCGATGGTCGCCGCCTCGAGATCACAGCGCCTTCGCAGCCGCGAGAGGAAGAGATAGAAGCAGCGCTCGCTGTCGGTCTCGCCATTCAATTCGGCGCGCAGCGATGGATCGAGCAGCGCCTCCAGCGGCTCGCGCGCCTTCTCCCAGCCGGGTAGGGTGCCGTTGTGCGCGAAGAGCCAGGGCCCACGCCGGAACGGGTGCGTGTTCACCGTGGCCACGCGGCCGATGCTGGCCTGCCGCACGTGCGCGATCACCGTCGCGGCGTTGACGAAGGAAGAGAGCTTCTCGAACTCGCGGTCGCCGTGCGCGGGCGCGAGGCTGCGGACCACGCGCGGCGTCGCGCCTTCGTACCAGCCCAGGCCCCACCCGTCGGGGTGCTTTTCACTCTGCACCCGCAACGCGTTCGAGCCGTGCAGCAGCTCGTGTGCGACACCGTCGGGAAGGCGCGACCGGGAGCCGAAGAGACGGCACATGACCGCCCCACTCTAATCGATTGCGCGGCGGCCCGCTGGGCTGAGAAGATTCCACAGAATGCTCTGCCTGTTCGCACTGCTGCTGGCTCAAAGCCTGGCTGCTCCTCCTGCCGCGGTTCAGCGCGCGCAGGAGGTGGCCCTGCTTCCCCTGCGCGCCCTCGGCGTGCCGGCCGACGTCCAGCGGGCGCTGCAGGCGACCCTGCGCAACCAACTCGCCGCGCTCCCCGAAGCGACCCTGGTGCCCGAACTCGTCGTGGAGAAGGAACTCGCCAAGGAGCCCGATTGCCAGGCTCGCGTTGTCTGTGCGGCGGGAGCGGCGCGCAGGGCAGGAGCAAAGACGCTTATTCTCGGCACCGCCAGCCAGCTGGGCGATGCGTTCCTGATCGATCTCAAGCTCGTGGATGCGGCCTCCGCGGAGGAGCTGCGGCGCGCCACGCACCCGCTCACTGGTTCGCGCGATGGATTGATTGAGACGCTCCGCGCTGCGGCGGTGGAGCTTCTGGCGCCCGCGCGCTACGCGGGCTCGCTGCGCATCGAGGTCGCGGGAGGTGCCGGTGCCGAGATCTTCGTGGACGGCCGCGCGGTCGGCAAGGCGCCGCTCCAGGATCCGGTGGAGAAGCTCGCGCCGGGCAAGCACACGGTCCGCATCGCGGGCGCGCGCGATCAGAGCACCTTCGTCGAGGTCTCTTTCGGCAAGCTCTCGAGCGTGCGCATCGACGCGCAGCGCGTGCCTTCGCCGGTTGCGGGCCCGCTCGCTGCCAAGCTGCCTGCAGCGGTGTTGCAGCCGTCGCCGCGCGCTGGTTGGATTCGTCCCGCGGCGTACTCGGGTCTGGCACTGGCCGTGGTCGCGGCCGTGGTCGGCGTCACCTATCATGCGCGGGCATACGCGACTGCGTCGGACCTGAACCGCCGCGAGCAGCTGAACCAGCTCGGCCAGAGCGACCTGGGCGCTTACGGCAAAGTCGATGTGGACGTGAACCGCGCTCGTGGCTTTTACCTCGCCGCGGTGGCGCTGGGCGCGGCCGGCTCTGGCCTGCTGCTCTGGGATTTGCAAACCGAGCACCGGTCGTTCGCGCTGCGGGCGGGACCGGCCGAGCTGTCGCTCTCGTTTTAGACCAGGGCGGGCGAGGCGCGGACGATTGCTGCCCGCTCGACGGACTGCGGTCAAAAACTGCCATCGGTCAGGCGGCGTGCTAACCTCCGTCAAAATGCGCTCGACCGGAGGCCGCACCGTGATCCACAGGCGCTTCGCTCTCGTGCTGCTGGCCGCAACGTCGCTGGGCGGCTGCCGGCGCGGATCTGGAAAGGCCGACGCGAGCTACGAAAAGGCCCGCGGCCTGTACCAAAAGCTTTACGGCGCCGAACTCGACGACGCTTACGGCGATCCCAAGATGGAGGACGTCGTCACGCTGCTCAAGCAGGTCGACCAGGACTCGGCGGACAAAGCCGCCGCGCAGTCCATGCTCGACGGCATCGAGCACGGCCGCGCCGTCTACGCCGGCCAGAAGCACGGTCGCGAAAAGATCGCCGCCGCTGCCGCCGCGCCGCTGGTCATGCCCAACATCAATCCTGACAAGATCCTGGCAGCCTCGGCCGGTCCCGACGCGGGCTCGGCGCCGCCTGACTCCTATGGTCCTGGCGCCGCAATCGCGGAGCTGAACCGGACCGCTGGCGGCTGCCTGGTTCCTGCTGAGTCGTTCACGGAAAAAGGGACCGACAAGGCGGGGACCATTTATCGCCTCTCGAACACCCCGCAATGCGCGCAGCTCCTGCCCGGGTTCGTCAACCAGGTAGTGCTGGTGGTGAACGGCAGCGTGTACCGTCGCATCGACGCTTCGCAGGTGCCGGTCCAGCCGCCTCCGGCAGCGACCCCGGCGGTGCCCGCACCGGAGGCCGCCCCGACGGCGCCACCAGCCCGAGCGAGCCCAGCGCAAGCCGCCGCGCCCAGCGATCAAACCGCGGCCACAGAGCCTGACGCGGGGCCTTGAAGCCGGTGGCATCGAGCGCTCTGCCCTGCTAGACAAGCCGCATCGATGGCCGAACTTACCTTTACGTTGCTGCGGCTGCTGCCCAAGAACACGCTGAGCCGCGCGATCGGCGCAGCCTGCCGCATCAGCGCACCCAAGCCGATCATGCGCGCGGTGATTCGAACCTTCGCGCGCAAGTACGGCGTCGAGACCAGCGAAGCCGAGCAGGCCTTCGACGAATACCCGACCTTCACCGAATTCTTCACCCGGCGGCTCAAGCCCGGCGCCCGGCCCATCGCGCCCGGCGAGCTCTTGCCGGTGTCCCCGGTCGACGGCACGGTCGGCGAGGTCGGCATCATCACCGACGGCAAGCTGCTGCAGGCCAAGGGCAAGGAGTACACGCTCGCCGAATTGATCGGCGGCCCGCAGGCCGAGGAAGACGCGCGGCAGTTCGCAGGCGGAGCCTTCGTCACCATCTATCTGGCGCCCTATAATTATCACCGCATCCATACTCCGCTGGGTGGCAAGATCACCGGCTACGTGAATGTGCCGGGGCAGCTCTGGCCAGTGAACGCCATCGGCGTGCGCAATGTCGAAAAGCTCTTTTGCGTGAATGAACGGCTGACCACCTTCCTCTCGACCGCGCGGGGGCCAGCCGCGGTGGTGGCGGTGGGCGCGACCTGCGTGGGCCGTATCCGCGCCGTCTATGACGACGTGGTCACGAATGCGAAGCACACGCGCGTCCCGCAGAGGAAGATGTACGAGCAGCCTGTTCCGGTCGAAAAGGGCGGGGAACTCGCTCTCTTCGAGATGGGCTCCACCGTCGTGCTGCTCTTCGCGCCGGGGATGAAACCTTCGAAAGACCTGGTTGTCGGCCACCCCATCAAGCTGGGCGAGCCGCTGGAGTAATCGCACTATGGCAGCCGCAAAGATTCCGGCGGTCAAGGGGATGCGCGACGTCCTCCCCACCGATACCTATTTAAAAAAGGACGATCCCTGGATCCGCACGGGCCACCTGCATCTAATCGAGCAGGCGGCACGGGACATCTTCCCTTTGTATGGGTATCGAGAGGCGCGCACGCCCATCCTCGAGCGGACCGCGCTCTTTACCCGGGGCATCGGCGAGGTCACCGATATCGTGGCGAAGGAGATGTATACCTTCGAGGATCGCGACGGCACCTCGGTCTCGATGCGGCCGGAAGGCACGGCGTCGCTCGTGCGTGCCTATGTCGAACATGCGGTCTCGCAGCAGGAGCCCGACAGCAAGTGGTGGTACATGGGCCCGATGTTCCGCCACGAGCGGCAGCAGCGCGGGCGGTATCGTCAATTCACCCAGATCGGGCTGGAGGCGCTGGGCTCGCAGGGTCCGCGCATCGACGCCGAGCAGATTGAGCTGCTCAATCGCTGGCTCAAGGCGTTGGCCATTCCGTTTGCGATGCATGTCAATTCGCTGGGCGATGCCAATTGCCGTCCGCAGTATCGAGCCCTGTTGCAGGACTACCTGCGTGCGCACGCCGCCGAGCTTTGCGAAGAGTGCAACCGGCGCATCGAGACCAATCCAATTCGCGTGCTCGATTGCAAGAATCCCAAGTGCCAGCAGGTCGCCGCGGGTGCGCCGCCGATGAAGTATTGCGAGCCTTGCCAGCAGCACTTCGACAAGCTGCGCAATTCATTGGATCGATTGCAGGTCCAGTACCTGATTGACCCGAAGCTGGTCCGCGGGCTCGATTATTATACCCGCACGACTTATGAAGCCATCGCGACTGAAGGCCTGGGCGCGCAGAGCACCGTCGCCGGCGGTGGACGCTATGACGGGTTGGCGCGCGAATTGGGCGGCGGGGATACGCCGGGCATCGGCTTCGCCGCGGGCGTCGAGCGGCTCGCGCTGCTGGTCGCGCAAGCGGGGCGCGAGGCAGCGGTCAAGCCGGTGCTCTTTATTGCGCCGCTCGGTGAAAACGAAGAGCTTAAAGCTGACGAGCTGGCGCAGGCCTTGCGTTCGGCGGGCCTGTCGGCCGAGGTCAGCTTCCGCAAGTCCAGCGCGGGCAATCAGATGAAGCGCGCCGACACCCTGGGCGCGCGCTTTGCGCTGGTTCTGGGCGAGCAGGAGCTGCAATCGGACCGCGCCCGGCTGAAAGAATTGAAGACTGGCGCCCAGCACGAAGTCGTACTGTCGGAGTTGGTCGCCGGATTGCGAAAGCTGCTGTTGAGTTTGCCGGAGAATCAATGAAGCGCATCGTATTTGCCTTCTTCCTCCTCGCCTCGGTCGCCGCCATGGCCAGACCCCCACAGCGCTTTCTCGGTCCGCCCGTCAAAAAGCCGGCGGACGTACCCGATGCCGGGGCGGTCAACGCCAACGCGAGCGATGCGGGGCCCGCCGATGCAGGACCGGCCGCCGAAGCAAGGGACCCGCATGCGGGCGAAACTCCGGATCCGCCGGTATTGAAAGTTGGCGACGACGCTCCGCAGTTCAGCGGCGTGCTGCACGATCCGGACGAGGCAGGAATGCAGCGAATCGATTTGAGTTCGCTCGTCGGCACCGACGCCGAGACGCCTGCCAAGGCGGTGTTGATTACTTTCTTTGCCACCTGGTGCAAGCCCTGCAAGAAGGAACTTCCGTTCCTGCAGCAGCTCTTTACCAATTACAAGGACAGGGGCCTGCGCATCGTCAGCGTCGCAATCGACAAGGATGAAGCGCAATGGCCGGTCATCAAAGAGCTGGTGACGAAGAATCACGTCACGTTTCCTGTTGTGAAGGACCGCTACAACATCATTGCCCGTCAATACCTGGGACAAAAGACGCAGCTACCGTCGGTCTTCATCGTCGCCAGGGACGGTACGGTAGCGCTGGTGAAGCAGGGGTACCCAAACGACGCGGCCGAGTTCCTTAAAGCTGAAGTGGAGAAGGCGCTGCAGTAATGCTTTTGCTTGCGTTGCTCTTCGCCGCAGGACCGCCGCTGAAGGCGCCCGCGGCGTTGACGGCCAACGTGCTGGGGCCATACTCGGCGAGCCTCTCGTGGAAGCCGCCGCTCGACGCGCTCGGTGTCGAAATTGAAGCGCGGCGCGCACGGAAGGGCCGCTGGACCCGGCTGGCCCTGCAACCCGCGCGGCCCGCGGAGTTCGTCGCGCACGCGCTGCCGCCCGGCGCCGGGCTCGAGCTTCGCGCGCGCAGCTGGAACGGCCGCGGCTCGTCTGACTGGACCAAGCCGGT
>JANYKT010000165.1 GCA_025358085.1 Deltaproteobacteria bacterium
GCTTCACCGGAGCGACCTTCTCGATCTTCGATTCCCACTCGACGCCGGTGTTTTTCACCCACTTCTTGTCGAGCAGGAAGTAGGGCGGCTCCCACTCCACCTTCACCTCGCCAGGATAGACCAGCGTCCAGGCGATCTTTCCATCCTTGCCGGTCTTGCGCAGGACGTCCGCGTGCTCCTGCGGATTCTTCTCGCTCGTCTGCTTGATGCGCGCCAGCGCGCCCTCGAAGGCCTTGTCGTCCTTGTGCTTCGCGACCACCTCGAACTGCCGCGCCCAGACGTGGATCTCCTCCGGCAGGTTGGCGAGCTTCGTCCCGTCGACTTCGACGTGATAGTTCAGCTTGCTCACCACGCCCGGCTTCGCGGGCCCCTTGGCCTTCTCCCAGCTTCCCTTGGCGATGCCCGTCGCCGCAGTCAGCGCTGCCGGCGCGCGCGCGACCTCCTTGCCCGCCTCGTTGAAAACGAACTCGATCTTCTTGGCGCTCTTGAACTTCTCGCCCTTCAGGGTGGCGCGGCAGTGAACGGGATCACCGTCGAATACATGGATGGTCGGCATGCGTGTAAGTTACCTCGAGGGTGGGGCGTCGGTTCCGATGCATTGAGGATCGCGCCAGTCGCGCAAAGGGTCGGCGGTACCGCAGGTGACGGCGAGCGCCCAGCGGCCGAGGCGCCCGCAGTCGAGGTCCCAGCCGTCGCGCTCGAAGCCGCGCAGGCGGTCCACCGATTCGTCGCACTGACCGAGGCAAATCTCGCTGGCACTGCCTTGGCCATCACGTCCGCAGGGACTGTGGTGGAAGCCGGTAACCAGCGCTGCGACAATTCCTGCGGTCAGCGCGCCGCGCGCGCTCAAGGGAGCACTTCGCAAGAACAGCGGCCAGGCGACGAGCGCTGCCATGGCGCAGAGCTGGAGTGCCACCCATCCATCCGGGCCCAACACGCTGCCGACCAAGCCGAGAACGAAAGCCGCGAGGCCGGAGGCGATGGCCCCTGCCCCGACCAGCGCCTTGCGCGTGCCGCTCAAGGCGTCCCGCCCTGCGAGCCCATCGAACCCGTGAATGGTCGGCATCGCGGCGTCCTCTTGCTTACTGAAACAGGTCGTTGTGTTCGGCCCAGATCAGCCACCGGCCGTCGATGCGGCGCAGCTCCGTCCACAGCGCGCCATCTACATCCACGCCGCCATCGGGCCGATGATAGAGGGGCACGATGAAGGTCACGTCGGGGTTGCCGTCGCGCGCCGGCCTCTGCTCCGCGATCTCGACCGTCGAGCGCGCCAGCACCTCGCGGCGGTAGATCTCGTACGCGGCCCGCTTGCCGGCATCGTAGGACTCGAGCCCCTCGTCATAGGGCCAGTTGCGCGAATAGCAGCGTTTCATCTCGGCGCGATCGTCCTTCTGCACCGCCCTGAAGCAGGTCTGCAGCGCCCTCTCCGGCGTGGAGAGGTCGTCCCGCGGCAGGCAGCCGGCGAGGATGCAGGCGGCGACGCTAGCGGCCATTCTTCGCATCGCGAAGCTCCTTCAGAGCGTCCTCGATCTCCCGGAGGTCCGGACTGGCCTTGAGTTCGTCTACCTTCGCTACCATCCGCGCCCCGGGGCACACCGTGGGTTTGCCCGAGCGCTTCACCTCGCGGTGCTTGAGGATGTGCCCCAGGTCGATGCCATCATATTCAAGCAGCAGGTGGCAGGTGAGATCGTGCAGGCTCTTCAACTGCGCCGCGGTCGGCACCTCGCTGCCGTCCTCGAAGTTACCGGTGAGGACGATTCCGACTGAGCCCCAGTCGGGATCCAGCTTCGGGTCCTTGTTGCCTTCAATCTCTCCGGCGTGGGCGCCCATCGACTTCAGCTCGCGCCCCTCGTGGATGGTGCCATCGGCGGTGATGACGAAATGATAGGGCAGGTCGGAGAAGTGCCGGCTGTCCATCTCGTAGTCCTGCAGATCCTTGACAGTCAGATTGAGACCGCCATTGAAAAACTTCACGCCGCTGGTGTGGTGCACGACGATGTTTGTCAGCGGTAGCGGCGCGCTGGCCGGATAGTCGACCCACTCCTTGTCGTCGGGATTGCGGGGCCGCGCGCCCCATGTCGAGCGCGAAACCACCCGGACGGGGTTCTTCTTCTTCAGAGCATCGACTTTAACCTGCGCCTTTTTGACCGGATCATCGTCGGGCGTGCTCTGCGGGCCGGGCGGGATCGCCTCGGGCGGCACGTCGCCGGTGACTTCTTTCCGCCAGGCAGCGTAAGCGGTGCAGCCGGGATGCTTCGCATTCCTGCAGGCGTCCGCGGCCGGCTTGACCTCTCCATCGAAGAGGTAGATTTCGACCCGGCGTAGCTCCTTGTCGCTCGCGCCTTCCTTGGGATGCCGATCGCCGCAGGCGAGCACGACGGCGCTGCTCACGGCAATGTTCGAGGTTCCGCGCAGGTCCAGGTACTGCTGCACGAGCGCCTTGCGCGTGGCGGGCGTCGGCTCGCCGTTGCCGTCGAGCGTGTGCTTCCGCTGGACACTGAGCACGGCGGCCTTGATCTCGACCGCGCTCGCGTCCTTCGGTTCCTTGGCGAGGAAGCCAAGCGCGTGGAGCATCCAGCCGTCCTCGCGCGCGCCCCACTTCTTGCTCGCCTCCTTGTGATCGTAGTGCGCGCACCAGACGCTGGTGTCGCCCCGCAGCGCGGCTGCCGCGATCTCCGCCCGCTCCTTCGAGAGCGCGAGGTTGTAGTCAGCGTCGCCCTTCCGGTCGGTGTGGCCGACGACGAGGACGCTTCGCGTAGGCTCCTTCTTGAGGAACGCGAGCAGGCCGCGCCAGGTGGGAATCGCGCCAGGAAGCGCGAAGGACTTGTCGAACTCGAAGTGAACGCCCTCGAGGGTAGCAACAACGGACGGCGGCGCGACCGCGGTCGTCTCCTCTTCCGGCTCGTCGGTCTCCGCCTCGGGTTCGGTGGACTCCGGCGCAGCCTCGTCGCCTTCATCGCCCGTTTTCTTGTCCTCGGCGCCGGCCGCAGCATCCCCGCCGTCCGGCGCAGCCTCCGGCTCTGCCCCGGCCGGGACCTGCTCGTCGGCGGAGACCTCGGCGTCGGCGTGCTCGGCTTGGGGCTCGCCAGAGACCTCAGCGTCGGCGTGCTCGGACTCCGGCTCACCGGAGACCTCCGCCTCGACCAGGTCGCCTTGCGGTTCGCCGGAGACGGAGGCGCTGAACTCGGTGTCCTTCTGCGCGAAGGGCCCCTTTTCCTTGGGCGCTCCCTGACGCGCGCGGTTGCGGTCGCGCGTGCGCTTGTCCTCGCGCCTCGACCTGTCGTCGTCGGCCGCCGCCTGCCGCTGTTTCTGCTCTGCCTTGGCCTGCTTGTCCTGAGCCTTGGCCGCCGGCGTCTTCTTCGAGACGCGCACGGCCTTGAGGTTGACGAAGTAGCCGTCTTTGCTGAACTGGTGCCGCGCCTTGTCGACGCGATAACTGCCGTCGATCTGCGCGCCCATTTTCTCCAGATTGACCGTCGCGCCGGGCAGCATGCCGGGGTCGCCGATCGAATCGACGTGGGCGATCACGTGGCCCTGGGCCAGCTTGCGCATCCGACCCTTGGCCATCGCTTCGGCTGTGGCCTGATCCTTGGGCTGTTCGTCGTGGCCGGCAAAGGAGAGCGTCTTGCCCTTGCCATATTTCCGCGAGCCCTCTCCGGACTCGCCCTGACCCTTGGCCTTGCCGACGAACTCCCTCTTGGTGCTGGGGTCGTAGCCGTGGACGCTGATCTCCTCGACCTGATCGGCGCTCTGGATGCGGACTTTGACCTTCCGCAAGCCGTCGCTTGGCCCGAGGGTCAGGTCCGCGCCCCTGTGCGGCGGGCCGACGATAAGCTTCTTTCCCTCGATGCGCAGGTGGTTGCCGTGCTTCTGCGTGAGGCGCCGCAGGAACGTGGCGTCGGTGATGTTGCCCTGCAGCACGTGCTGCTTGCTGCTCGTGGGAGCGTCGCCCGTCAGGCCGTGCGCGGTGGCGATCTTGCCGACGATCTCCTTGTCGTCGACATCGTTGAAGGACCGGGTCATCTGCGAGAGCGCCAGCCGATGCAGGCTGTCCAGGCAGACCACGCGCAGCGACGTGGGCATGTCGCGCCGGAACTGGGGCTCCAGCGCGACCACCTCCCCCTCGAAGACCTTCTTCAGCTTGCTGGCGAAGCCAAGCTCAACCTTCACCGCTGTCCCGCTCTGGAATTGCTTTCCGTTGATCAGCTTCTGTGCCGGGTCGTTGAAGACCAGCACGCACTGTCCGAAGAGGTCGATGTCGAGGTCGACCTCCACCTTGGTGAGCCCGGCGTCCGTTTCGATGTCGAGTTTCTTGCCATCGACACTGACACGGCAGTCGGGGATGAGTCGGACGGCTGAGGGATGCGACACGGAATCCTTCGGAGGCGGCTAGACCAAACAACACTTCCAATGGTCAGTTTACCACAGCGAACGCCCGCTTGCCAGACGACCTCCCGCGGCGAATGGAACAGTGGGGAATCAGGAATGAAAAGCCGACCCCTGCGCGGCGGGCCGTTTCGAGTAGGCTACCACCCGGATGGCAGGCGCGAGTGGACAGAACGATTCCTATCGGACCCTGCTCCGCGGCTTGAAGTTCCTATGGTCGCCCCCGAGAGGAATTGTGGCTGGGCTGGCCGTCACCAAGTAGGCGGAGCGCTTGAAGTGCACGGTCAGGTTGCGAGTCATCTGCCGTTCCTCCTGCCAGGAGAAGATCCTGTCGAGATCCTCGTTGCCGGAGAGCGGCCGGTGGGCATCGCTTGGATTGCGAGGAGTACGCGCGAAGCGATGATTAAAGTCATCAATGAAGACAGGCAGAAACGAGTTTCCGGCCTCGGCTGTCGAGATGGCGTGCAGCCGTAACTCCTTCACCAACCGGTCTTGCAGCGTCTGGTTCATTCGCTCGACCCGGCCCTTGGCCTGCGGAGAATTCGCGCAAAGGATATCAATATTGAGCTGCTCTAATGCTCGCCCGAATTGGGTGATCCCTTGAGAGCGGCCCGCGGCGTGCTCTCGAGCCACTCGGAAGATACTGTGCTTGTCGCTATAGAACGCGGCCGGCCTGCCGTGGCGTGCGAGATACGCCCGAGTCGAGGCGAAGTAGTCAAACGCCGACTCCGAGGCGACGAACCGCAGCTCCATCAGCCTGCCAGTCGCGTCATCGACGTAGACCAGCAAGGAGCAGCGCGGTCCGCGCTCTTCGAACCACTCGTGGTCCGAGCCGTCGATCTGGATTAGCTCGCCGAGGCAGCTGCGGCGGTGGCGCGACTGGTGGACCGTCGGCACGCGCTCACGCCGGCTCAGCCAGAGCCCGGCCGCCACCATCCACTTGCGCAGCGTCTCGCGGCCGATGTGGACGCCGTGCAGCTCGGAGAGCTTCTCCTGAGCCAGCGTCGGCCCGAAGTCGGCATACCGCTCACGGACCAGGTTGATCGCTGTCGCTCGAAGGCCGTCCGGGAGCTGGTGGTTGCTTGGCCGACCGCGCTGGCGCGATACCAAGCCCACAGCTCCGCTCGATTGGAACGCTCGCGAAAGCCGCC
>JANYKT010000169.1 GCA_025358085.1 Deltaproteobacteria bacterium
GGCGGCTTTCGCGAGCGTTCCAATCGAGCGGAGCTGTGGGCTTGGTATCGCGCCAGCGCGGTCGGCCAAGCAACCACCAGCTCCCGGACGGCCTTCGAGCGACAGCGATCAACCTGGTCCGTGAGCGGTATGCCGACTTCGAGTGGCAAGTCCCCGTTGCTTGAGCTCCTCGGCGCGTCAGCGGAAAAGCGGTTTCAAAAGCTCGATTTCCCCGATTTGCGACGCTGTCTCCAGGATCGTCCGTTCCCCGCCGAGCGGAATCTCGAACTCCTTGCGCAGCTCGCAGAGAAGCTGGTTCCCCTCGAGCCCGCGCAGCATCACCCGAAGGATGGCCACACCCGCTTGGTCCAGCGACGTATCCAACGCTTCCATCTCCCAGGCTTCTTGAAGCACCGTGACGATGTGGTCATGAACATCCGTCCCTGGAGAGCTCCTCGCGATCCATTCTTCAATTGGCCGCTTCTCCGAGTAGGTTAACAAGAGCGCGAGCAGCAGGCGGGGTCCTTCTTCGCGCAGCGCGTCCCAGTCGACCGAGCGATGGAGCACGATCCCGCGAGAGACCGCCGGGATGCCTTCCACCCACGCTCCAAACTTGCCCCGCATCTTCTCCAGCACGCGCGGAAGGAGGCTACTCTCCTCCAGGTAATTCCAATGATCCAGCAGGTGGGTTACGGCCGCCCACGCGTCCGCAGCAAGGATCATTTCCTGCAGGTACGCATTTGCCGAAGCGTGGCCCGCCTCGCGCAGGAACTCGAACATCTTCGAGCGTTTTTTATACTCCCACGGGATCTCAGGCCCATACGGCGGTGGACGAACGATTCGGGTGGCCAAGCCGGGAGCATCGTATTGATATTGAATGACGCCGCGCGGTGCCTCGAGCGTGCGCGCCACCAACACGATGGTGGGGCGCCCGAGGTGCCAGACGCGGTGCGCGGAGGCAGAACCCGGCATGAGCGGAGCCACCATTCCGGGTCGCAGCAGCTCAGTCTTCCGCAGCTCGAGCTTGCCCGTGAGCACGCCCGGGCCGGGCTCGCCTTCGATTTGCAGCTCGAAAGAGCAATGCAAGCTATCGCCGGCGAGGTTGACGAAAGCGCCCGCAAAACCGTGATCATGAATAAATAGATCGGGCGTTAAGTAGAGATACAGATTCAGGACAAAGCGCTCGCCGCGAAAGACGGTGAACGCGGGCGGCCCTGCATCGCCGAATGGATTGCACTCTTCGGGGAATTCGTCCGTGGACAGTGTCCAGGCAGTCAGAGCCGCCAGATCGATCGCGCCGACGAGATCAGCTTTCCCCAGAGCCTGCACGGCGGCGCCGGTGAAAGCGGCGATGCTCCCGCCTCGCCACTCCCTTTCGATTTCCTTCGCCAGGCTTTTGATCTGCTCGCGCATGTGGCGTCTTCCATCGGGTTGGCAGGCTGACCTTGCCGCCCGAGTGTATGCTGCGCCGCCGTGATGTCTACTCGCTGGGTGCCACTCCTGATCGGGCGCGATGCGGCGCGTGCGTGGGAGGCGATCGAGGCCATCGCCGCCGACCTCGACCGGGAATTACCCGACGTATCGCTTGCGATGGGCCACGCGGGGATCGCGCTCTTCTACGCATACCTTGCCCGCAGCTCCGGGCGGCCGGACCCGCGTGCCGGGCGGCACCTGGACCTCGCCATCGATGCTCTCCAGCACGAGGAACTCGACGCTTCCCTCTATTCCGGATTCGTCGGAGTGGCGTGGACTGCCGAGCACCTTCGCGGGGCGGAAAACAACGCTCAGAATCAAGCCGTCGATGCGGCGCTGGTGGAGCTTCTCGCGGATGGAGATTGGTACCCTCCTTATGATCTGATTGCGGGCCTGACCGGAATGGGCGTGTATGCGCTCGAGAGAGGCAGATCAGGCACTCTCTGCCTGACGAGGGTTCTCAGCGGCCTAGAGCGCGTGGCGGAACGCCACCAAGGCCGCACCACCTGGCGGGCCGCTCTCGATCTACTCGCCGACCAGCAGCTCGCCTCGTCAAGAGGTTACTACAATCTCGGTGTCGCCCATGGCGTGGGAGGCGTGATGGCGTTTCTGGCGTTCGCCGTGCAAGCGGGTGCGAACGCGCAAGCGCTGCTCGACGAAACCAAACATTGGATTGGGGCCTTTCGCGCGCAATCTGGCTCGCCTCGCTATCCTTGCCTGATCGACGTCGAAGATCTGCGGGGCCGGCAACTGCGCTCCGCCTGGTGCCATGGGGATCCAGGGCTCGCGGCGGCGTGGCTTTCGGCCGCGCGAGCAACCGGCGATGCAGCCTGGGAGCGCCAGGCCTTGGAGATGGCCCGGGGCTTCGCGGGGCGTTCGGAAAAGGAGCTTGGCGTGACGGACGCCGGGCTTTGCCATGGCGCAGCGGGCTTGGGACATTTGCTCAACCGGCTTCACCATGCCTCCCAAGAACCCATCTTCGCGGACGCGGCAATGCACTGGTTCGTCCGTGCGCTCGACCTGCGGCGTCCCGGCTCGGGAACGGGTGGATTCCTCGCCGCGGGATTGGACCAAAAGGGCGGCCCGAGCTGGGACAGCGAACCGGGACTGCTGGTGGGCGCGGCCGGTGTCGGGCTCGCGTTGCTGGGGGCGGTCAGCACCATCGCTCCGTCCTGGGATCGCGTGTTGCTGGTGTCTTCCCGTGGCTGACGACCGCGGCTTCGAGCCTTCCGGGTTCTTCGTTCTCCGCAGCCCGCTTTTGCCGTACGCCTCCTTCCTCGAGCTGGGCGACGCGCTGACCGCGGCAGCCTGCGCGGACGACGGGGCTGCGCTCGAGCAGGCCTTGGCGGCGGACCGTGCGCTGGTGCGAACCAGGCTGCGCGCGCTGATACGCCGCTCCGTCGTTCGCGATGCGCTCTTTTTGGCCTCGCCGAGCCTGGAAGCGAGACTCGATGTCTGGGTGTCGAATCCCGATTCCGAAGCAGGACGAAAAGTCGAGCGCGCCCTGATGCGCTACGTCCAGCGCATGGCGGTGCGACCTACGCCCTTTGGCCTGTTCGCCGGCTGTTCGACGGGCCTCCTGGCGGAAGAGACTTCGTTGCGCACCGAAGGTGCCTCGGAGCTGCGACGCTATACGCGCCTCGACATGCATTATCTCTGTGCGCTGGCCGAAGACCTTGCCGCGCTGAGCGAACTGCGACCGTCTCTGCGCTGGTTTCCGAACTCAAGCCTCTGCGGCCTGCCACTTCGTCCGCGCTACATCGAAGGTACGATCAACGGATCCGACCGCAACCGCACCTACCACCTGATCGGTCTGGCCGCGACCGAGTACCTGCAACAGACCCTGGCCCGCGCCCGGGATGGCAGCACCATTGACGAGTTGGCCGCTGCGCTGACTTCCAGCGACGTCTCGCTCGCAGATGCGCTCGCGTACGTCGAGGGGCTGGTGGACAGCCAGGTGTTGGTGCCTTCGCTGGAGCCATTTGTCACCGGTCCCGAGCCGCTCTCGGCGTTGATCTCGGCGTTGTCCACACCTGCTGCGGCACCGATCGCCTCTCGATTGGCAAAAGTGCGCGACGAGCTGCAAGCCATCGACCAGGCCGGACCCGGCGCCCTTCCCGCGACGTACCGGCGGGTGGCGGAAGGTCTCGCCGCTCTTCCCACCGCCGTCGAGCTGCCCCGCCTGTACCAGGTCGACCTGCTGCGTCCCGCGCCTTCGGCCACGCTGGGTCGCGACGTGATTGCGAAGCTCTCACGCGCTGTCGGCCTGCTCGCGCGACTCGCACCCTCCAGTCCGCGGGAAGGCGCGTTGCGGGCTTTTCGCGAGTCCTTTCGTCAGCGATACGAAGATCGCGAAATGCCCCTGATGGAGGTGCTGGACGACGACGTGGGGATTGGCTTTGGGTCCCTCTCCGAGCTTGGCACCGAGATCTCGCCGCTGCTCGACGGCCTCGACTTCCCTATCGACGTGGCGGTACCAGCGCGGTGGGGAGGTCGCGAAGAGATCCTGCTCAGGAAGCTGCAGGCCGTCCACGCGGCACGCGCGAAAGTGCTGGAGCTCACCGAAGCCGATCTCGATGAGCTGGCCTCCGGCGAAGATGCGCGGTTGCCCGACGCTTTCGCGGCGGTGGTGACGCTGGGCACTGACCGGACCTTGCTCCTGCATGCAGTTGCAGGTCCGTCGGGCGCCCTGCTGTTCGGGCGATTCTGTCATGGCGACCCCTCGCTGCTGGCGCACGTGCGGGCGCACCTCGCAGCCGAAGAGCGACTGCGGCCAGACGCGGTGTTCGCGGAGATCGCCCACCTTCCGCAAGGTCGATCGGGAAACATCCTCTGCCGTCCGTTGCTGAGGCAGTACGAGCTTCCTTACTCGGGCCGTTCAGGGGCGGCGAAAGATCACCAGCTGAGGGCAGCGGATCTGCTCGTGTCCGTTCGCGGTGAGAGGGTTCTTCTTCGCTCGCGCAGCCTGGATAAGGAGATTGTTCCGCGCTTGACCACGGCCCACAATTTCGTCGATGCCGACGTGACTCTTTACCGCTTCCTGTGTGCGCTGCAGACACAGGATGGGACCGGCCTGAACTGGGATTGGGGCAGTCTGTCGAAGGCGTCTTTTCTGCCAAGGGTGGTGGCTGGCGACGTGGTCCTTGCGCTCGCCGCCTGGCGGCTTTGGGAAAGCGATCTGAAACCACTCCTGCAAGCCGATGCAACCGCATGGTTCCGCTGGGCGCAGGACCTGCGAACTCGATTGCAGCTTCCCCGATTCATCCTTTTTGCCGATTTCGACAACCGATTGCCCGTCGATTTGGACAACGTGCTGAGCGTCGAGGCGTTCTGCCAGCTCATCAAGGAGCGGAAGGAAGCTCTGCTGCTCGAAACGTATCCCGGAGCCGTAGTCGAGGCGCCGGAAGGCCTGCTCACGCACGAGCTGATCGTGCCTTTCGTCTGCACCCGAACCTCGGCGCCGGCTGCCAGGGTACGTTCCTCGGCTGGGGAGGTGAAGCGCTCCTTCGCCCCCGGCTCCGAATGGCTCTACTTGAAGATCTACACGGGCGTCTCCGCGGCTGATGACGTCTTGCGGTTGGTGGCGCCGGTGCTGGCTGCCGCCGTCCAATCGAGGCTTGTGGAGCGCTGGTTTTTTCTCCGCTATTCCGACCCCGATTACCATCTGCGCCTGCGTGCCGCGGGACCTCCTGAGCGACTGCTGCAGGCTCTGCTTCCGGCATTGACCACTGCGCTCGAGCCTTTAAAGACCGACGGCCGGATTTGGCGCATGGCGCTGGACACGTACCAGCCGGAAGTGGAGCGGTATGGGGGCGATCGTGGGCTTGTCCTGGCAGAACGATTGTTTCATGCCGACAGCGAAGCAGCGCTGGAGATCGTCTGCTCTTTGTCAGGTGAAGGAGCCGTGGATAGCCGTTGGCAGCTCTGCGTGCTGGGTGTCGAAGGGCTCCTGGATGCTTTTGCCCTGGACGATGACGCCAGGCGGCACCTGCTCCACGCCTTGCGGACGCAATTCGCCGCCGAGTTCCGCTCCACTGTGGCTTTCGAGCGGCAATTGGATAAGAAGTATCGCGCGGACCGACTAGCGCTCGAAACCCTGCTGGCGGGCGGATCGCCGGGACTGGTGGAGAATTGCCGCGAAATCATTCGCCGCCGCAACCATCGTCTGGGTGTCATTGCTGGCGAGCTTCGGCACGCGGAAGCCAGCGGCGACCTCGCCGTCCCCGTGAACGATCTGATCCAAAGCTACATCCATATGTGGACGAATCGCATGTTCCGCTCTGCCGGCCGTGCGCAGGAGTTGGTGATTTACGATTTTCTGAGCCGGGTTTACGAATCGCGGCTCGCCCGACGACGGCAGCAGCGACCGCACGGCAAGAAGGAGTGATAAGCGTCGCTGCCGAGCAGACGCCCGGCGCGGTGTTGCCCGCGAAAAGAGGACGCGCTACGTTCGCTGGGCGTCCGGAATCAATCCGGCGAGATCCCAAATGGGAGCCATCATGAACGATGCCATGCCGATCGAAAGAGCCAAGCCGCTCATCATCGGGAAAGAAACGATCAAACGCCTGAAGGCGAAGTCGGCGATGAAGTCGTACAGGACGCAGACCAGCATCTGTTCGTACTGCACGCCCTGAGACGGTGAATCCGCGCCGCGCGCCATTGTTTGCATGCGGCGGCCTCCTTCCCGGGCCCGATTTCCGGCCACTGGAATTCGGAGCCTGGGAAGGAGGGCATCACGAGCCCTTCGCGCTTTTAGTCGCGGAGGTGGTTTGAAGATTTTCGGCGTCGACCAGCGACAGCCAAAGCATTTTCTCGCGGGGACCCACCGGGCGCGAAGCCCGCGTGAGACGGTGGCCGACTACCGCCGTTTCATGCAGCAGATGGGAATTACCAGGCTTGCCAACGTCACCGGTCTGGACGTCCTTGGATTGCCGGTGTTCATGGCCATCCGGCCCAACTCGCGTGTTCTCTCCGTGTCGCAAGGGAAGGGTTTGGATCGCGATGCCGCAGCGGCCTCGGCGCTGATGGAGTCCATCGAATATTGGCACGCCGAGCGGATGGACCTCCTGCCGCTGCGCTTCGATTCTTTTCAATCCCTCTCGCGGCAAGCCAAGGCCGTCGTGATTCTGGAGGAGTTGCCCAGGTGCGTTGGCGCCGTGGTTTCGCACGATCGTCCTCTCCTCTGGGTCGAGGGGCACGATTTAATCAGCGGGGTGCGAACCTGGATCCCCGAAGAGGCGGTGGGACTGAACATGGTGCTCCCAGCCAGTCAAGAACCAATCTTTCTTCGCGGCGGCAATGGCCTTGCTTCGGGCAATCATCCACTCGAGGCCATTGTCCACGCGCTGCTCGAGGCGATCGAGCGCGACGCGGTCACGCTCTGGTATCTGGATGAAGACTCCGAGCGGACCAAAGCGACTCAGGTGGACCCTTTCACCATCGACGATCCATCGTGCCGTTCGGTCCTGGACCGGCTCGATGCGGCGCAGGTTCACGCAGCAGTCTGGGATGTGACGAGCGATTTGCGGATTCCAACTTATGTCTGCACCATCTTTGACGATCCGGGGATGCACGCGTGCGGCGCCTTTTCCGGATACGGCAGCCATCTTGCCCCCGAAATCGCGCTGCTCCGGGCGCTGACCGAGGCGGTGCAAAGCCGCCTCACACAGATCAGCGGCAGCCGCGACGACATGCTCCCCGCGAGCTACCACCGGGGTCGCACCGACGAGCTGCTCCACTCCCTCCGCGAAGAAGTCGCCGAACCCGCCCCGCAATTGCGCTTCCGCGACCGGCACTCGCTCTCGACCGATACCTTCGAAGGCGATCTGGCGGTCCTGCTCGACGCCCTGGGGCGCGTCTCGTTGAAGCAGGCAATCGCGGTCGACCTGAGCCGGCCGGAAATCGGCATTTCCGTGGTCAAGGTAGTGGTCCCGGGGCTCGCCGCGTATCACGGCCATCCCCATGCTCCGGCCTCACGCGAGCGGGCCCGCGAAAAGCACCTGGCGCAACTGGATGCATCATGAGCGTCTATGTCTTTCTCGGTCCCACCATGCCGGTCGATCATGCGCGCGCAATTCTCGACGCCGCATACCTCCCGCCGGCAGCCGCTGGTGACATCTGCAAGCTCGTGTTGGGGCCTTCTCCCGTAAAGGCCATTGCGCTGATCGACGGGCTGTTCCAGCAAATGCCTGCGGTCTGGCACAAGGAGATCCTCTTTGCGCTCTCTCACCGGATCCCTGTGTATGGGAGCTCGAGCATGGGAGCATTGCGCGCCGCGGAACTCGCTCCCTTCGGCATGGTTGGTGTTGGCCACATCTTCGAGGCATTCCGCGATGGCGTCTACGAGGACGATGATGAGGTCGCCGTCATCCATGGTCTCGGCGAGCACCAGTACATTCCCCTGTCGGATCCAATGGTCAATCTACGACACGGCCTCGACCTCGCGGTTGCGTCCGGCTCTATTTCAGAGACGACAAAGACGAGGCTCACCGGCTTGGCCAAGTCCTGGTTCTATCCTGATCGGTCGTGGAAGAAGCTGTTGCGCGAGGCGCCGCTGGCTGGTGTGCCCGAAGCGGAGATCGCGCGCCTTCGTGAGCTGGTGGAGCGCGTCCGTCCGGACATGAAGAGAGCCGACGCGGAGCTCCTCCTGCACCGGGTAAAGGACGATGACTTGCGCGGGTTCGCCTTCACGCCCCCCACCTTTGATTTCGAGCCGACCAAATATTGGCAGTCGCTCGTCGCTGCAATGACGCCGGCGATTTAACTCGAATGCCACCAGCCGTGCGGCGGCGTTCCGACGCTTCAGGAATAGGCCATCGCTTCTTTCCCGGGGAGACTGCTACAGCATTCTGCTACGCTCCAGTGGTGGAGTCGACCCGAGACAACGTGACAGAAGAAGCGTTGTCGGACCCAAAGGCTATCAGACCCAGACAGGCCAAGAACGGTAGAGCCGCGAAAGACGATCGTACGGGTCATCTCGAGCGACGTCGTTCGTTGTTACCATTCCTCGACCGGGGCGTAAGATACGGGAGACGTCGGGCGCCTTGTTTCGACGGGAAGGTCTGAAGATGAAGTCGATGAGCTCGTTCGCCCGCCTCGCAAGCCTCGCCACGCTCATCGGGTGCGCTGCGGCGCCACCTCCGCCCCCGCACGGAAACACCCTCAACGTCGCGTCTTCGAAAGCCACGAACGCGCCGGCGTTGCCGCAGCTGGGTGACCTGCAAAAGGTCGGACATATCGAGCTGCCGATCTCCTGCGCGGCGAAGGTGGGGCCGGAGTTCCAGCGTGGGGTGGCGCTCCTTCACTCCTTCTTCTACGAGGAGGCGCGTCGCGTGTTTACGGGAGTCGCTCTCACGGATCCGTCGTGCGCGATGGCCCAATGGGGGATCGCCATGACCTACTGGCATCCCATCTGGGCCGCTCCGGACGCGGAGGACCTCCAGCACGGTCTCGCGGCGTCTGACACAGCGAGCGCGATGACCACGTCACTCCCGCTCGAGCACGAGCTCGTTGCGGCCATCTCCGTCTTCTATCACTCGCAGGCCGCGGGCGATCCAGGCGCGCCCTCGCAGACGTGCCATGGCGTGATGGCGGGCGACATTCGCGGCCGCGCGCTCGCCTACGAGAAGGCGATGAGCGAAGTCCACGCGCGTCATCCCGAGGACGCCGAAGCGACCACGTTCTACGCGCTCGCGCTCCTCGCCACCGCGCCGCCGACGGACAAGACCTACGCGAACCAATTGAAAGCCACGGCGCTCCTCGAGCCACTTTTCGTTACGCAGCCGAATCACCCGGGTGTCGCTCACTATCTGGTCCACGGTTACGACTACCCGGAGCTCGCCACGCGCGGTCTTCCCGCGGCAAGAGCGTACGCGGAGCTCGCCCCGTGGGTGCCGCACGCGCTCCACATGCCTTCGCACATCTTCACGCGGCTCGGGCTGTGGGATGAGTCCACGGCGGGCAACCTCGCATCGGCCGACGCCTCGCATCGCTACCAGCTCGCGCGCGGGCGGACCGCAACGGAGACCGAGGAGCTGCACGCGCTCGACTATCTCGCCTATGCGTACTTGCAAACTGCACAGGACAAAAAAGCGCTTTCTGTCGTCGAGCGGATACGTGCCGTCACGGAGACCTACCCGGCGCGGGAGATCGCCGGCTCGTATGCTCTCGGCGCCATCCCGGCTCGGTATGCCCTCGAGCGACATCAATGGGCAGAGGCGGCTGCGCTTCCCGACCCGTCGCCCGTCATCGCGCAGTTCGCCTTCGCCGCGGCCAACATCGAGATGGCGCGCGCCATTGGTGCGGCGCGGTCGGGCGATCCGGTGCGAGCGGCGAGATCGGTCGAGAGGCTCCGTGTCCTTGGCGAGGGTCTGAAGGATCCACGATTTTCGTTCTTCGCGCGCCAGGTGCAAATGCAGACGATGGCTGCGGCCGCGTGGGTAGCCGAGAGTCGAGGTGAAGCGCCCACGGCGCTCGAGCAAATGCGAAAAGCGGCGGACCTCGAAGATCGTCTCGGCAAGAGCCCCGTCACGCCGGGCGCGATCATCCCGGCGCGCGAGCTCCTGGGAGAGATGCTCGTCGAGCAGCACCATCCTGCGGAGGCGCGCGTGGAGTTCGAAGCCGCGCTCCGCGATTTTCCGTCGCGCTTCACTCTCCTCTACGGCGCAGGGCACGCCGCGGCGCTCGCAGGCGATACGGCAGGAGCCCGTACCCATTTCGCGGCGCTGCTTGCCCTCGCCGCGCGGGAAGACGGTACCCGGCCGGAGGTCGCCGAGGCGCGCAAGGTCGTTGAGGGGCGTTAGGGACGTCGGTCGCGCAAAGGTTTGCGGCGACCGTTACCGCGCCTCGCACGCCCGCAGGCGCTGCTCCAGAAAGCGCTGCTCCATCGCATTGCGCGCCACAGCCAGCGCGGCCTGGAAGTGCTCGCGCGCCAGCGCGCTCCTGCCGCAGCGCAGCTGCAGCTCGCCCAGGGCGGCGAAATAGAAGGGATACCCGTTCAATCGCTCGCGGCCCGCGATCGCCAGCAGGTCTTCCAGCCCCCGCACAGGCCCCTGCAGCTGCGCCACCGCGATGGCCCGGCTCAGCGCCACCACCGGCGACGGCCCGATCTGCATCAGCGTGTCATAGAGCGAGACGATCGATGCCCAGTCGGTCTCGCCCGCTCTGGGCGCCCGCGCGTGCACGGCCGCGATCGCCGCCTCGACGTGCCACGGCGTCAGCTCGTCGCCGGTGGCCGACAGGTCGAGCAGCCGCGCTCCCTCGGCAGCCAGCGCCGGATCCCAGCGCGAGCGATCCTGATCGAACAGCGCGCTCAGGTTGCCCGCCGCGTCCATCCGCGCCGGCAGCCGCGCTGCGTGCAGGCAGAACAGCGCCGCTAGCGCGTGCGTCGCCGGCGTGGACGCCTGCGGATGCTCGAGCAGCAGCGCCGCCAGCCGCAGCGCCTCTTGGCACAGCTCGGTGCGCACCGCCTGCGCGCCTGCGCCGTGGTAGCCCTCATTGAAGAGCAGATAGAGCGCGCGCTGCACCGAAGAGAGCCGCGCCGGGAAATCGGACTCCGTCAAATCAAAGAGCTTGTGAGAAGCAGCCAGGACCTTCTTCGCGCGCGAGAGCCGCTTCTCGATAGCGGCCTCGCCGCAGAAGAAAGCGGCCGCGAGCTCTCCCGCCGAGAAGCCGCAGAGCAAATGCAGCACGAGCGCCACCCGCGCCGGCTGGGGCAGGCGCGGGTGGCAGCACGAGAACATCAATCGCAGCACGTCGTCCTTGATGGCGCCCGGACCGAACAGCTCGTGGACCACCGGCGCGAGCGTCCACTCGCTCTCGAGCAGGCGACCCAGCTCGGGCGCGAAGGTGCGCACGGTGCGCTCGCGCCGGAGCACGTCGAGCGCGCGGTTCTTCGCCGCCGCCATCAGCCAGGCCGCGGGATTGTCCGGGACGCCGTTAAACTTCCACACCTCGAGCGCGCGGCAGAGGGCGTCCTGAACGACGTCCTCCGCGAGCGCGAGGTTGTGGGCCCCGAAGATGCGGGTGAGCGCGGCGACCATGCGCCCGGCCTCGCGGCGGAAGAGATGGTCGCCCTGCTCCACTTACATGCTCATTTGCATGATCGGTCTCACTTCGACGCTGCCATCCACACTGAAGATGGGGCAGCCGCGCGACAGCTCAACCGCATGATTGAGGTCCTTGGCCTCGACCAGCGAATAGCCGCCGACCAGGTCCTTTGCCTCGGCGAAAGGGCCGTCGGTGACGGTCCTGTCGCGGCCCTTCACGGTCTTGCCGGAGCGCTCGAGCGGGTGGCCGGGGCTCTTCAGGTGCCCCTTCTCGCCGAGCTCCTTCATCCAGGCGACCCACTTCTGCATCTGCTGCTGCATTTGCTCGGGCGAGCTGCCCGGCTGCATTCCGCCGCGGTACAGGTAAACGAATTCGGCCATGATCAGCTCCTTCTGGGTTGGTGCTTCGACCCTTCGACGTCCGGCGCCAGCGCGGCCGGACATCTATTTATCCGCCTGCGCAGGATATCGCGCCGGGCTTTGCGAACCCTCCGGCGGGCGTTTTGTATCTCACCGTTCATGTGCAGGCGAGTCACCTGTTCCAAATGTGGAAAGCCGTCCTACGCGGGCTGCGGCGCTCACGTCGAGCAGGTGCTGGGCGGCGTGCCCAAGGACCAGCGGTGCCAATGCCGGGAGAAGGCCCAGGCGGCGGCCAACGCTGACGGCCGCCCTGGGTTCTTCGCGCGCCTGTTCGGCGGCGACGGCTAGAAGGCAGCGCTCAAAGCCGTCAGCTGCAGGCGCCGCTGCACGAGGGACCAGGTCGACCGGAGGCCTGTGCTCTCCGGTCACGCCACATCCGGAGAGGAGCGCTTACCTCTCAGGCGTGAGCTGCCGCTGGCGCAGCCAGGGTGGATGGCGGCGCGGACCCAGGACTCGAGCATGCCGTGAGGCAACAGGCCAATCTGCCGCGACAACTCCTCGCCGTGCGCGAAGATGGCGAAGGTCGGGATGGCATAGATGGCGTGCGTTTCCGCGGCCTCTTCCGCCTCTTGTGTGTTCACCGTCAGGACGACGATCTCTCCCGCCAGCGTCGAGGCCAGGGCCTTGACGATGGGCGCTGAGAGGACGCACGGGCTGCACCACGGCGACCAGAAGTCCACCAGCATCGGCACCGGCGAGAGCGCGATGGCCCGCGCGAGAGAGAGGGCATCCGATTCCTGCGGCCTGCCGCTCAGGTCGAGCGTCGACTCGCAGGCGTTGCAGCGCGGCTCGAGCTTGCCCGCGTCGACCCGCGTAAACGCTTCGCAGATGTTGCAACGAAACGCGCCCGGGGCGACGGTGAGCAGCCCTGCTTCGGTTCCGACTGGCATGGCGTCCTCTCGCGGCGGCCGGACGGCCGCGCGCAAGGTGAGAGGTGCCCGCCGCCTGAAAGGGTACGGCTAAGCTTACGGCCTAAGCTTCCGGCCTAAGCTTCCGACCGCGCGCCGAGCAGCGCGGACCGGACCGCTTCCCGCACCGCCGGCGGGATCTCGTCTGCCGGTTGCGGGTGGAGCGGCGGGTCGCCGAGCGGCTCCGAAGGTCCGAGCGTTTCGATCAGCTTCTCGCGCAGCTCCAGCCGGGCCCGGTGCAGCCGGCTCTTGAGCGCCCCGATCTCGATGCCGACCACCTGGGCGGCCTCCTCGGCCGAAAGCCCTTCGATGTCCCGCAGGATCAGCGCCTCGCGCGGCGCAGGCGGGAGCGTCAGGATGGCGGCGTGCAGGAGCGACCCCATCTCACGCGCGTGGGCCATCGCGTCCGGCTGCTCCTGCCCGGAGGGGACGGCCGCGGCTTCCGGCTTGTCGAGCCGCTCGACGCGCTCGGGTTCCCCCTGTGTCCGGCGGCGGCTGCGGGCGCAGAAGTTGCGCGCGATCTGGTACAGCCAGGTGGAGAGCTGGGCGTCGCCGCGAAAGCCGGTCATGTTCTGGAAGGCGGCGAGCAGCGTCTCCTGGAGGACGTCGCGGGCGTCCTCTTCGTTTCCGCACATGCGCAGACCGTAGCGGAAGATCTGGCGCTCGTGCCGCGAGAGGATCTCGTCGACGGCGGCGCGGTCGCCCGTTCGCGCCCGCTCCAGGAGCTCCTTGTCGGTTCCCATGATCACCAGCTTGGATGCAAGAACCCTTCCATGTTTGCCTTGCTCCAACCTTCGATCAGCAGATGCAGGTGTTGGCCAGGCACGCAGGAGTGAATGGTTTTGATCCGGGTACATGTCATAACCTGCACAGACGAGGCAGACCGATATGAAGAAGATGACCATCGCGGAGTTCATGACCCGCTCGCCGGCCTGCATCCAGAGAACGGCGACCATCGCCGAGGCTTACGGGTTGATGCGTTCAATGGTGGTGCGGCACCTGCTCGTGCTCGACGGTGAGCGGCTCGCGGGCGTCGTCTCGCAGCGCGATCTCTACCGGCTGGAGACCATCGACTCGGTCGATCGCTCGCGCGATGTGGTCGGCGATGCGATTGGACAGCAGGAGCCCTATGTCGTGCCCCTCGACGCGGCCCTCGATGAGGTAGCGGAGCACATGGCCGAGAGCCACCTCGGCTCGGCAGTCGTCACGGGGAGCGAGGGAGTCGCCGGCATCTTCACCAGCACGGACGCGCTGCTGGCTCTCGCGAAGCTGGTCAAGGCCGGGCCGCGCCACTCCTCGCTCGCCGACAAGATCGCGTGGCTGCGCATCGAGCTTCGCGAGTTGGAAGAGGTCCTCCCGCCCGTGGGCTGAGTCGGCGGCCCTGCGCCCTTCCTGAAATGCGTGGGGCGGTTCTTGCGCAGCGCCTCGAGGAAGTCTTCCGGGATCTCCATGCCGGCGGAGCCTGAATACGCCCTTTCCCAACGGTCATCTTTCCGGGCCGCTTCGACGTGTACCCTCTACCCTTCGCCAAAGTTCTTCGCGGGGAGACCTACCACTTCGTCTCCCCTCCGATCTGGTTGATCGTGTCGATGTTGTCACCCTGCGAAAGTGGATTGAGCACAACCTGATCACCGCCGAATAACTCGACGCCGGGCCCTCTGATCGTGTTCTTCTCCGGCTTCCTTATCGAGGGGATTATCCATGCCGGAGCAAAAGATCGGATCGTTCGAGGCGTTGAAGACGGCCACGCTGTCGTCGGGCATCGTGTACCAAGCGTACGTCAGCGACCAGCGCATCGTCGCGGTCAAGACCGGCGGACAGCTCGACGGCGGAAAGGCAATCACCGCGCACTTCGGCGCGCTGGGCGCGGTCGTCGGCTATTTCCTCGAGAAGCGAGTCCAGAAGAAGCGCGCGATACTGCTCGCCTCATTCGACGGGAAGTCGCTTGACGAACTGCTGCTGCAGAATCCGAAGAACTTCGAGGTTCGCTTCGACGGGCTCGAGGGCGCCGAACTAAAGAAGGGCAGGCTTTCCTTTTTCGGAGGAACCAAGGCGAATTTGATCCTGAGCTCCACGGGCCAAAAGCCGCTCGAACTGCAGCTCTCCACCAAGACGGCGGTGACCGCTGCGATGGGCGTGCTCGAGCAGGGCCTGCAGGGTCGCCTGAAGACAGACCCCAAGCTGAAGTCTTAGCGCTCTGTATTATCCGCGCTTTTCGAGCGGGACATAATGGTGCTCGCGCTCGCCGGTATAGATCTGCCGTGGCCTGCCAATCTTCGTCGCCGGGTCTTCAATCATTTCCTTCCAATGCGCGATCCAGCCCGGCAGGCGTCCTAGCGCAAACATCACCGTAAACATCTGGGTCGGGATACCGAGCGCCCGATAGATGATCCCGGAATAGAAGTCGACGTTGGGATACAGCTTGCGCTCGACGAAGTAAGAGTCGCGCAGTGCCGCCTCCTCGAGCTCCTTGGCGAGGTCGAGCATGGGGTCTCTCACGCCCAGCTTCTCCAGCACCTCGTCGCAGGCCTTCTTGATGATCTTCGCGCGAGGATCGAAGTTCTTGTAAACGCGGTGCCCGAAGCCCATCAGCTTCAAGCCTGACTTCTTGTCCTTCACCTGGTCAATGAATTGCTGCGCCGACAGCCCACGCCTGCGGATGTCGGTCAGCATCTCGACCACCTCTTGGTTGGCGCCGCCGTGCAGCGGGCCCCAGAGCGCGCAGATGCCGGCGCTGATGGAGGCGAAGAGGTTGGTCTGCGCTGAGCCGACGATACGCACCGTGCTGGTCGAGCAGTTCTGCTCGTGATCGGCGTGCAGGATCAGCAAGAGATTCAACGCGCGCGTGGCCACCGGGTCCGGCTGGTACGGCTCGGCCGGCACCGCGAACATCTCGTGAAGGAAGTTCGAACAGTAATCAAGATCATTGCGCGGATAAACGAATGGATGTCCAATGCTCTTCTTGTACGAGAAGGCCGCGATGGTGGGCATCTTCGCCAGCAGGCGCGCGATGGTGATGTCCCGATACTCGTCGGCCTTGGCATTCAATGCATATGGATAGAACGAGCTCAGCGAGGTCACCATCGACGACAGGATGGCCATCGGGTGCGCGGTCATCGGATATCCATCGAAGAACCGCTTCATGTCTTCGTGAATCATCGAGTGACGGGTCAGCAGCGTTTCAAACCGGGTCTTCTCGGTCAGCGTGGGCAGGTGACCATAGATGAGCAGGTAGCAAGTCTCGGTGAAGCTGCTCTTCTCGCCCAGCTCTTCAATGGGGATGCCGCGGTAGCGCAGGATCCCCCGCTCGCCGTCGAGGAAAGTGATGGCGCTCGCGACCGAGGCGGTGTTCATGAACGCCGGGTCAATGGTGACCGCGCCGGTCTTCGTGCGCAGGGCGGAGATGTCGATGCCCTTCTCGTTCTCCGAGCCGGTAACGACCGGAAGCTCGATCTCCTGGCCGTTGACTGTGATGCGAACGTTCTCTCCCACGACCCATCTCCTTGCGGGGGTTCCGTAAAGCCCCGCCTCTTTCGCGCGCTGCGGCAAGAGAGTCAAGCAGGCAAATGCAGCACGGTCTCCAGCTCTGCAACCGTGTCGCAGACAAAGTCAGCGGCAGCGAGGCTCGCCCGCTCGCCGAATCCCCAGCTGACGGCGCACACCCGCAGGCCGGCAGCTTTGGCTGTTGCGATGTCCACGCCGCTGTCTCCCACCAACAAAACTTGCTCCTTTGAGGCGCTGAACGCCGCGCAGATTCGCAGCAGATTCGCCGGATCTGGTTTTCGTGCACCCTCGTCGCCGCCAATGACTTCTGCGAAGGCGTGCCCGACGCCGAGACCATCGACGATGGCGCGCGCGAAGCCGCCGGGCTTGTTGGTGAGCACCGCGCGCTGCAGCGGTGGCAGCCGCAAGAGCTCCGCGATACCGGGATAGAGGCGTGTCTTGCGCAAGAGGCACGCGCCATACTCCTCTAGCCAAAGCGGCAACGCCTCCGGGTAGCGTTGCTCGTGCGCAGTGCCGAGTGCACGGCGGATGAGGCGCTCGGCTCCATCGCCGACAAAACTCCACACCAGCGCCTCCGGGTGGCGCGGCAAGCCCAGGCGCGCGAGCATCTGGTTGACGCTGTCGGCGAGGTCGCCACGCGAATCCACCAGCGTACCGTCCAGGTCGTAGACGACGGCGCGGAAGGCGGGCCTCATCCGTACCAGCGCGGGGGCCTGCGGGGCCCGAAGGCCTGCTCGATGCGCCGGGCGGCCGCGAGCACAGTTGCCTCGGCGCCGTGGCGACCGATGATCTGGACGCTCATCGGCGCGCCCTCGCGCACGCAGGGGACCACGCAGCAGGGGTGGCCGGTCAGGTTGGTCACGAAGGTGACCGCGGCCAGATTCGCGATCTTTCCGACGTCGAGCTCCCCGCATGCGAGCGCGCCTTTGTGCAGCAGCGGTGCCTGCGCGCCGACGGCGGGGCCGATGAGGACCTCGTACCGCTCGAGCAGCGCTCCGAGCTCGCGGCGCATGCCATTTCGAACGGCATCGGCGCGTGCGCGATCTCTTGCCGCGAGACCTCTGCCCAGGTTCAGGATGGTGCGCGTGTCGGCGCCCAGTTCGGCCGCGTGGTCGCGCAACAGATGCCCGCAGGTCTGCTGCGCGTCGGTGCCGACGATGACGAACTCGACCGCCGTGGCCCAGGCGCAGAGTGGCGTCGCCACTTCGTCCACCGGCCCGAAGACTGCAAGCACCGCCTCGCGGGCGGCATTGACCAAAGCGTCTTCAGTGCCAATCAGGAAGTCGGCGAGGAGCGCGACTTTGCCGGTGAACGGCGCGCGAGCAAGAGGACGCGCCGCGAGGACCTCGAAGATGCGCGCGGCGTCTTCGACGGTCCAGGCGATGGGCCCCGCGTGATCGAGATCGAGCGTGAGCCCGGCCACGCCGTCGAGCGGCACGGCGCCGAAAGTCGGCTTCAAGCCAACCAGACCGTTGAGCGCCGCGGGGACACGCACGCTGCCGCCCGCATCGGTGCCGATTGCCACCGGCGCGAGGCCGCTCGCCACCGCGACCGCGCTGCCGGACGACGAGCCGCCTGGAATTCGCTTGGGGTCCCAAGGATTGACCGGTGTGCCCTGGATCGGGTTGACACCGGTGGGCTGGATTCCCAGCTCATGCATCGCGCACTTCGCGAAGACGATGGCGCCCGCCTTGCGGAGCCGCTGCACCAGGACCGCGTCGGCCGCCGCCGGCGTTTGCAAGAAGGAAGTGCCGTTGGTCGAGGGCAGGCCCTGCACGTCGATGCAGTCCTTGACCGCGATGGGGATGCCGTCGAGCAGACCCAGCGGCTTGCCGGCTGCAAGACGCGCGCGAGCGGCTTCGGCCTCGACGGCCGCGCCCGGCACCTTGCAAAGGACGGCGCGGTCGCCTTCGCCCCGGTCAATGGCGGCGAGGCAGCGCAGCAGCGCGCGCACCGGATCGTCTTTGCCCGATCGGTAGGCATCGGCGAGTGCCTGGGCTCCCTCCGGAGACGAACTCATTGAATGGGCAGCTCGTGGATACGCGCGTCTTTGCGCACTTTCGCGAGCAACAGATTGCGGAAGAACGCGTGCGCCGTGAGACGCGAAAGGAGCCGCAGCAGCGCGCCGCGCAGTGGCGGCGAGGCCTTGGGGAGGTGCATGGGGGAGTGCCTACCACACTGGCGAAGCCGCTTAACTTCCCCACGCGCCGCGGGGTCGTTGCTGCAGACTTCAACTCAAGGAGACGACTCCAATGAACATCTCTCGATTGCTTCCCTTCGGTCTCGCGGCAGTGCTCGGTGCGTGCGGCGGATCCCAGGCTTCCAGCGCCGACTTCGCCAGCGCGGCGCCTTCCTACAGCAACCTGGCTCTCGCGCAGAACGACGGCGACGTGGTGCCGGCGACCGCGCCCTCCGGCTCCGACACGGCGACGCAGCAGAACGCCACCGCGCCCTCCTGCCATCCCCACCTGATGGATCGCGCCCACGACATCATGGCGCGCGTGAACCGGCACTTCCACAAGCACCTCGCGCACGTCGAGGACCTCGTCCAGGACCATGCGAAAATCGCGACCGGGACCGCGGCCAGCTGGGAGAACATCAAGGATGGAATCGATCGCAAGTTCTCCATGACCCGGGCCGCCAACGCCGACGGCTCTGCGACGTTCACCTTCCAACTCGACCTCAAGCAGGTGACGGCCGCGAGCTTTACCACCGTGATGACCGGCACCGTGACCGCCACCGGCCACGCTGCCGCTGATGCGGGAGCCTCCCTGCGCGAGCGGTCCGGGTCCATCACCTTCGATTTCTCCGCGCTCAAGACAGTCATCCCCACCGAGGAGGCGGAAGGCAAGATCATCGACAGCTTCGACAATCTGGACGACCCGGCCAAGGGCGAGAAGCGCATCGCCTCACTCGCGCTGGAAAACTTCGTCGCCGACGACGACGGCACCCGCACGGCCCGCAACGCCAACTTCGTCTGGGAGCGCGAGCCGTCCATCGGCGGCAGCTTCGCCTTCCAGGATCAGGTTGACTTCGGCTGCTCGAAGGTCGCCAGCGGCTTGGCCACGGTGAACGCGGTCGCGCGCTGGTACAAGGTGGACGGCCAGACCGTGCACGGCCGCACCGACGCCAGCGCCGCGGGCGGCCCGTTCACCTCGGGCAAAGTGCTGGTCGGCGTGACCTGTGGCGCGGGCGGCACGGCCGGCAAGCCTGCTGAGGGCTACTGGATGTTGAAGGTCGAGAGCGCGACCGGCACCACGGTCTCCGGCGACGCGGCCACCACCGGCAGCGCTTGCGATACCAAGCTCGATCCGAAGAACGGCGCGCCGCCGGCACTGGCCGACAACGCGACCGACTTCGACTTCAGCACGCTGAACTTCAGCACGCCCTACCCGTTCCCCAACGAGTGGTGACCGTCGCTCCAAAGGCGGTCGGCATGATTTGAGAAGGGGCGCCCGCGCGAGCCGGCGCCCCTTCGCTTTTGCCAGCTGCGGTAGGTTCGCAGAGTGAGGCCAGCGTGGAATTCGTGAAGATCGTGGCGGGCCGCTTCTGGATGGGGAGCGACCCTCCCGAGGGCAACGACGACGAGCACCCGCGCCGGCTTGCGGAGACGGCGGCGTACGAGATCGCAAGCGCGCCGGCGACCAATGCGGACTTCGCGCCCTTCGTCGAAGCCGGCTACCGCGACCGTGGAGTCTGGAGCGACGAAGGCTGGGAGTGGCGCGAGCGCGAGAAGATCACGCGACCCCGCTTCTGGGACGACAAGGCCTGGCGCGCCTACCAGGGCCCAGGGCATCCGGTGGTCGGCGCGAGCCATCATGAAGCCGAGGCATTCGCGCGTTGGCTGGACTTGCGCCTTCCGACGGAACTGGAGTGGGAGCACGCCGCGCGGGGGGCGGATGGGCGCCGCTACCCTTGGGGCGATGTCTGGGATCCTTCGCGCTCGCATCATCGCGGCGGCCCGCGGCACACGCTGCCGGTCGGCTCGTTTCCGGAGGGCCGCAGCCCGCACGGCCTGCTCGACTGCGCGGGCAACGTCTGGGAATGGTGCACGGACCTCTACGCGCCCGGACTGCGCAGCGCTCGCGGTGGCGGCTGGAACGCGCACCCGCCACAGCTGCGCTGCGCGAGCCGCAACGCCTGGCCGCCTTCCGCACGCTTCTCGAACCTCGGCTTCCGTCTGGCACGCTGACCGCTTGCGAGACCGCTCCACTTGGTGCAGCTTGCCGAGCGATGTCTTTTTCGACCAGCGACAGATTCAGTGCGCTCGACCCGAAGGACCGCGACCGGCTCGAGGCACTGGCCAAGCTCGACGAGTTCAAGGCCGGGCAGGAGATCCTCACCAGCGGCAAGCCGGTCGAGTGGCTCTACCTGATTGCCTCGGGCGGGGTGGACATCTGCGCCGGTGCGGTCACGCTGGTGTCGCTGCGGGCGGGAGATCTCTTCGGCGAACTCGCTTCCTTCGCGGAGCTGCCAGAAGGCATCCGCCATGTCGCGCGCGAAGACACCATCGTGCGCGTGGTGCCGAAGAATCCGCTACTGCAGGAGCTGAAGGCGCACCGGTCGCTCGCCACCGGCTTGCTCTCGGTCTATTGCCGCTCTATCTCGGAAAAACTCCGCGCCACCAACGAGGTCCTGGCGCAACTCGGACCGGTTAACTTCAGCCGCCCGCCGCCGCCGCTTCAGCCGGGGCTTCCGGCCGGGGCGCGTGCGCGGCATCTCTCGGCCGAGGAGTCCGCCTGGCTGCAGATGCTGGGGGTCCGGCTGGACGTGGAGGACGGCTCGATCCTGGTAGCCGAGGGTGACACCACGCGCTCCTTCTTCGTCATCGAAGCGGGCGTCTGCGAAGTCCGCAAGCACGTCGCCGGCGGCGAGAAGACGCTGGCCACACTCGGCGCGGGAGATCTCTTTGGCTTCATGGCGTTCGCGGACGGCAAGCCGCGCTCGGCCTCGGTAGTGGCGGCCGGAGCGGTGCAGGTCTCGCGCATCGATCCGGACGCGCTCGACAAAGCGCTGCACCTCAACTTTACGGTCGGCTTCAAGTTTCTGGGCACGCTCTGTGGCGTGCTGGGCCGGACCTTCTGCGACACCGCGCGCGCGGTCATCGCCAACAGCTGACCCTGACCCTCAAGCCTGGCGCGCCGCTCCCGAAAGCGCGCCCAGCGCGCTCTGCAGCTGCTGCAGGTCCGGCGTGAGCACCGCGAGACCCGCCTCCGCCGCCTCGAGGTCGCGTCGAGCCGCAGCCAGCTCGACCTGCAGCGCCGCAGTCCCTGTGCGCCGCCCACACAGCACTTCCGCCGAGGCTTTGAGCGAGTGCGCCTCCAGCCGCAGCGTCTTCCAGTCCCTGCGCGCGAGTGCACGCCTGATTTCGGTCATCCGGCGTCATCCGAGGACGCACACCAAGAACGCCTTGCCCATTCAGGTGAGCCGGAAGCCGAGGCGGCGAAGTCGAAGGTCAATCCATTCGACGTCACCAAAGTCTGGTCGCACAAGGCCTATCCGCGCATTGAAGTGGGCGAGGTGGTTCTCAATCGCAATCCGGAGAATGACTACACGGACGTGGAGCAGGCTGCCTTCGCGCCATCGACCGTGGTACCGGGCCTGGGCTTCTCGCCCGACCGCATGCTGCAGTGCCGGCTCTTTTCCTATGCCGACGCGCAGCGATATCGATTGGGCGTGAACGATCACCAGATCCCACTTCAAAAAAGCCGACAAAGAGTAGGGCGAGCGCGTCGAGAAGGGTCTCGCGGCCGCCAAGCCCGGGGACCCGCGCTCACGCTCTCGTTGTTTCAGCGCAATGTCTGAGCCTTCTGCGCTGCCGTCCAGGCGGCAATTCGTGTCTCGAGCACGTCGAGCGGCATGGCCCCCCCGGACAGCACCTCGTCGTGGAAGCCGCGCAGGTCGAAGCGGGCGCCCAACTCCTGTTGAGCTTTCGCCCGCAGCGCCAGGATCTTCAGCTGGCCAATTTTGTAGCCAAGCGCCTGCGCGGGCCAGGCCATATAGCGGTCGGTCTCGCTCTGGAGATTGACCTCGTCGATGCCCGAGTTTGCGTGGAAGTAGTCCACGACCTGTTGCCGGGTCCAATGCTTGGAGTGGAAGCCGGTATCGACCACCAGCCGGATGGCGCGAAGCAGGTCATCCTGCAGGTGCCCATAGAAGCTATAGGGGTCCTGATAAGCTCCGACTTCTTCGGCCAGCCGCTCGGAGTACAGAGCCCAGCCTTCCACGAAAGCGATATAGAAACCGTGCTGGCGGAACGGCAGCAGGGTGGGAAGTTCCTGCGCCACCGAGATCTGCATGTGATGCCCCGGAACGCCCTCATGATAGGTAGTCGTCTCGATATCGAGTGTGGTGCGGTGTTCGAAGTCGCCGGTATTGACTTTGATATGTCCAGGCCGCTTGCCGTCCGACGTGCCTTCTTCGTATTGCGCCCCCGAGGCCTCTTTCTCCCGATAAGCCTCGACCGACATGATCTCGACCTTCGCCCTGGGCAGCCGGCCGAACAGCTTCGGCAGCAGGGCCCACATCTGATCGGTATACTTGCGATAGAGATCAAGCATCTCCTGGCGCGACTTCGGGTGCAGCTTCGGATCCACCTTGATGGCGGCATCAAATGATTTCAGGTCCTGAAAGCCCATCTTCTGCGCAATCTTCAGCATGGCCGCCCGGTCGCGCGCCACTTCGGCCAGTCCAATCTGGTGAATCTGGTCCGGCGTCAGGTCGGTGGTGGTGGTGGTCTTGACGGCGAAGGCATAGCGCGCCTGTCCGTCTGGCAGAGCCCAGAGGCCCGGGTCTTTCCGGCCGGCCGGCGCATATTCGTCGGCGACGAACTTCGCGAACTTCACGTAGGCGGGCTGCACGCCGTCCCGGATAGCGGCCAGCATGGCTGCATTCAATCGATCCTTATCAGTCTGCGAAAACGACTTCGGCAGCTTCTTCGAGGGCTCGACGAAGAACGGGCTCTCCTCCGGACTGATCTTGCCGAGGCCGGCCGCCTGCCGCGCCACCTGCTCGAGCAGGATTCTCGGCGGCACCAGCTTGTCGGCCATGCCTTTCCGCATCAGATCAGTTGTCTGGGCGAACGCCAGCGGGATGGCCTTCAGACGTGCGATGTAGTCCTCGTAATCCTTGACCGTCTCGAACGAAAGAATCGAGACCAGCTGCGGCGCATTGATATGGATGCCGCCGAACTGGCTGACCGGCTGTTCCCAGTCCTTGAACTTCGCGCCCTCCAGGTCCAGGGCGAGCTTGCTCACCATCAGCTCCTGGTTGAGCATCTCCTGCTCGGGAAAGCCGGTGGTGTCGACAGCTTTGAAGCGGGCAAGAAACTGCTTTGATTGTTCCAGGTCGGCATAGACCGCCTTTTCAGAAAAGTCGGAGAGCTTGTCATTGAACCGTTGATCACCCAGCTGCGAGGCGAACTCCGGATTCGTGCGCAGGTTGTATTCCCACTGTTCGGCGAGCAGGCTTGTGAGCAGCTTGCGCCTTGTATCGAGCGACAATGACGGAGGAGTTGCCCTGGCGCCTGCACCCAGCAGAAGCGCCGCGAGGAGCGCGGGGACGATTTGCATGGTCGCTTGTACGCCGTTTCTGCGCGGACATTTCAACTGCCACGGACTTCACTCCGTTGACGAGCAGGGCCTCAGTCTGGGCCCGCTTGCTTTTCATTGGAAGATTGCGCTACGCGTCTTCGCGTTGTTTCCCGCCGTTATGCCCGCGACTCTGGAGGTTTACCTGTGAAGAAGATCAGCCTTTCGCTTCTCTCGCTCTTATTCGCCGCCTGCGGCGGCACCGCCAACTCGCAAGGTCCTGCTGCGGAAGAGTCCGCTCCACCGATGCTGGGCCTCCATATGGCCAAGGGCGAAGGCCCCGAGTTGTCGCGGAAGCCAGGCGGCGGCGGCGGCTCTAACATGATCTTTCACAACGGCGAGATCATGCCCACCACCTCCGTGCATGCCATCTTCTGGGGTTCGAGCTGGGCGGGGAATACCAGCGACAAGGTCTCTGGAATGGACTCCTACTATCAGGGGTTCGGCAACTCAACCTATGCCGCGGCCTCGAATGAATATACCGGCACCAACGGCCAGGTATCTTCGGCCGTGGCTTATACCGGGCACACGACAGACGGCACCACTGCACGCGGCGGCCGCAATTCGAGCACCATCCTCTCCGAAGTGTGCAAGGTGATCGGCACCAGCGCGGTACACAACGGCTATTACCCCGTTTACGTGGACCTTCCTCGAGGTAGCGCGGGGTATTGCGGATACCACAGCGCAGGCACCTGCAATGGCGTGACCGTGCAGTTCGCCTTCTTCTGGAATCTCGATGGCGATTCCGGCTGCGACCCGGTCGATACTTCAGGCCTGCACTCGCAAGGCCTTGCCGCCATCGCCAACACCAGCTCGCACGAGCTGTCCGAGGCCCGCACCGATCCGAACAACGGCGGCTGGTACGACAGCTCGGGACAGGAGAATGGCGACAAGTGCAACTTCCAGTTCCCACAGCCGCTGGTGACGTTCGCAAACGGCACGCAGTGGAAGGCGCAGTCCGAGTGGTCGAACGCGGCCAACGCCGGCGCCGGCGGCTGCATCGAATAGTCTGGCTCGCGGGAGGCGCCCGCTCGCGGGAATGGTGCTGGCGCCTGACGCGCGGATTCTGGGAAAACGAAGGCCCGGTTGTTCACGAGCGCTGAGCTCAAGGTCCTTCCTTTTTCGCCTGAACCGCCTGCGAGAATACTCTCCGCGCGAAACGAATCGTCACGCGAGTCTGGCGAATCGTCGGCGCGAGTCGGGGAAGTCCACCCCAAGAGCCAACCAGGTAACCACGGCGCGGCCTACGCCCGAGAGCACGAGATAGATCCCGCAGAGGAAGTGCGCTTGGACATGCAGCGACCAGAGCCGCACGACGACCAGCGCGACGAGGCCGTTCCAGAGGACCGAATAGAGCGGCGTCGGGTGCAGCGGGCGATTCCCGAGGCCAGCCTTGCAAACGCGGGAGAGCGGCAAGCGGTAGCGGATGCCGACGACCTCGGGAGCGGGCGCGCCATGGCAACATCCTTGAACTAGACAGCGCACGCGCCCGAGCGATTGCACGAACGGCGCTGCGCAGCAGTAGCCGGCAAGCAACTCCCAGATCTGCTCGGGCAGCGTGCCGAAGAGTCGCGAGGCGCAGGCGCCCACGATGATCCCGAGGAGCCCGCCGTAAAAGCCGTAGGGCCGCATCTCGGGCGCGGGCCGCTCAAGAAGCTGCGCCCAGAGGAGCGAGCCGACGAGTCCCGAAGCGGCGGTGCCGAAAACCAGCGCCACATTCCCGGGTCCGACCATCGCCGCGACGATGGAGAGCGCGACTAGATTCCCGAGTGCCGCCCAGAACCCATAGCCGAGCACGCGCACCGGGCCGATGCGCCATTCGAGCCAGAAGTTGGCCGCTCGCTCCGTCAGCGCGCGCAGCGCTTCCCAGAAGCGGGTTCTGCTCACGACGAGAGCGAACGCTGCTGCGCCCGCGAGCACGTCGAGGAGAGAGTGCATTCCGGTCGCGAGGCAGCTCGCGGCGATGAGCCACGCCCAGGAGCGCAGCGGCACGCGCAGGCGGGGCCACCGCGCGCTCCACGCCTCGGCTGCCAGGAGCGCCCAGAGTACGTGGAAGGAAGGGAACGCGCCCGCGGGCGTGTCGAGTGCGCGCTCCTGCGAGAGGAGCCAGCCCAGCGGTCCATGCGGCTCGAAGGGTTTCGGCGGTGCGATCAACGGGAGAGCGAAGTACAGCGGAAAGACGAGCGCATTCGCCAGGAGGCCGCGCGCGATCAACTCGCGCGCCTGGGCGCGCGTGCGCGGAGCCAGGATTGCGAACAGCACAAAGGCATAGGTGCTCGCGTAGACGAACTCGGCCGCCTCAAGGACCGGAAGGCGCGTCTCGAAAGGCAGGAACGTCGAGATGGCATCGCGCGGCGGGCCTGCAAGCATCGCCAGCTCATAGAGCGCAGCCCAGGGCACCGCCACGAGCAGTGTCGCGGCGATTAGCTCGCGCGCGCCTGCCGGCGAGGGCGAAGGCTCGGGCAGGGAAAAGACTGGCCGGGGCAGCGCGGGCCCGAAGCGCCGCCGCAGATCGTGCTCTTCGTAGCCCAGCACCAGCGCGGCGCAAGAGAGCGCCGTGATCGGAGTGACCAGCCAGAGGCCGCTTGCCGAACCCCAGGCCACAGCCCAGCCGCAGCAGGCAAGACAGAAGCCGACATAAATGGGATGCGCGAGCAACGCGTAGACGCTCGTCGAGACGTGTTTTGGCGGCGGAAAGGCGTTCATCGGGAGCCCGCCGCCGCGCTTCCAGAGCGCCACCCACCCGGACACCATGAGGGCGGCTCCCGCGACGATGAGCGCCGCGCCTGCCACCGCCGAATGCAGGGCCGGGAGCCGGACGGCACTCTCAGTCGCGCGGGCCCAGAGGACGAGCAGCGTAGGCAGCGCCAGGGCGAAAAGCGCGCCATAGGCGACTCGCGTCAAGGCGGCCATCGCACGACCTCGTGGATCGCCCAGCCGTTCTCCACGGGCGCGCTTGCAAGCGTGAGCGCGCCGCGCGAGCGCCACTTAGTCTCCTCCAAGCCGACGATGCGTCCGGGAAAGACTTTCTCCAGGTCGGGGATGATCGAAAGCGCCGTCTCGCCGATGCGCCCGGAGCGGAGCACGCGGGACTCCGAGAGCCGCAACACCCCGTCGATCGATAGCTCGGCGGGCGCCCCGTCGATGAGCACCAGATTCACCGGATGCGGCCCCAGCCATTCGATCCACACCGCCCCGTGCTCAGCGCCCGCGAACCGCCCCCAGCGCAACTCGCGGATGGGCAGGCGCCACGGAGGGATGGTCAGCGTGAGGATTTCGACGTAGCCCAACCCGAGCAGGATGCGGCCATCGGGGAGAAGCAGCTCCACCTGCGAGCGCGGCTGCACACATTCCCAGCGGACGCCCTCGGAGAGCTCAGCGGAGAAGGCGGACGCGCGCGCGTCCCAAGTTCCGGAGATCCCCAGCGCCGGCGTCACCCACGAGAGCCGTTGCCCTGCGAGTTCCGGCTCGGGGCAGGCGCGCAGCGTCGAGCGCACGCGCGTCCCTTGGGCGTCGTCGAGCTGAAGCAGGCTCGCGTACCTGAGCGCGAGCGCGCCCCAGCGCAACTCGGCGCAATAAGCCACCGCCACCTCGCCGTCCTCGGCTATGCAGTCCAGGTACCATTTGCGCAGCGAGAAGCTCATCGCTCGGACGATAGGCTGATGAAACTGCGAATAGGTCAAGGCTCGCTGAGGGGTAGCGGCGAACTGGCTCTTGCGCTGGACTGCGCAAAGTGAAGCCCCTGACCCTTCTCACGAAGTGAGGAAGATCAGGGGCCTCGGTGAGTCGGGGCGACTGGATTCGAACCAGCGACCACTTGCACCCCAAGCAAGTGCGCTACCAGGCTGCGCTACGCCCCGGTCTTCTTGAGACCGTCCCGCCGTTGGGGAGTTGAGCGGGCCGAGCCTCGTACCATCGGCCCGGAGCAACTTCAAGCAGGAACTCGTCTCGATTGCCGTGCTGGTTCAAGCCAGCGCAGCTACTCGGCGGATTTCAAACCGTTGAGTGCGTTCTTCAGTACTTGCGACGGCCGGAAAGTCAGCACCCGGCGCGCGGAGATTTCGATCTCCTGGCCTGTCTGCGGGTTGCGGCCGAGCCGCGATTTCTTCTCGCGCACGACGAAGTTGCCGAAGCCCGAGAGCTTGATCTTTTCGCCCTTCTCGAGCGTGTCTTTCAAAGTGTCGAAGACCATCTCGACAACTTCGGCGGATTCCTTCTTGGAGAATCCAACCTCTTTGCACACGCTTTCGATGACGTCAGCCTTGGTCATACGGAAACTTTACACGGAGGCTCCGAGCACGGTCAAACCATCCTGGCGGAGAATCCCGTTACCTTTCAGCGGAGTGCAACAAGCAAGCAGGAAGCGGTCAGGTCCGGATCGCGGCTCCCAGAACCTCGCGCAGTTGCTCCTTGATGGTGGTCACGATGCCGTCAGCCTCAGCGTCGGTCAGCGTGCGATCCGCAGCCCGGAGCGATAGCCGGTACGCAATGCTCTTCTTGCCCTCTGGCACCGGAGCGCCTTTGTAGACGTCGAAGAGCGCGACGTGCTCGAGCAGGCCGAACGTTTCCGCCGCGCGAATGGCCGCGAGCATCCGCGCCGCCAGCACAGACTCGTCGACCACGAAGGCGAGATCGCGCTCGATGCCGGGAAACCTGGGCACGCCATGCAGCTTGCGTTCGGGGCGCGCCTTGCCCAGCAGCAATTCCCAGTCGAGCTCCGCCACGAAGGTGTGGGCGGGCAGGTCGAAAGCCTTGGCGACCTGCGGGTGCAGTTGCCCGAAGAAGCCCGCCACCGTGCCGTCGACCGTGAGCGACGCGCAGCTGGCAGGGTGCAGCGTGGCGATGGGCGCCAGGGAATATTCGATCTGGGGCACGGCGAGCGCCGCCAGCACGTCTTCAATGGCGCCCTTGCAATCATAGAAGTCGAGGGCAGCCGGCGCGGACGTCCAGCGCTTCGCGGCTTGTCCGGTCAGAGCGAGCGACAGCCGGCGCGGCTCGTGGTCAGGCCACGAAAGCAGTCCACGGGGATGCCGCGGGTCGGGGTGCGCGAGATAGACGCGGCCGAGTTCGTAGAGCATCAATTCGCGCGCGCCGCGGGCCAGGTTGTGGCCCAGGTTCCGCAGCAGGCCCGCCAGGAGCGACCAGCGCATTGCGCCCTGCTCCACCGTCAGCGGATTGGCGACGCGCATGGCGCGAGGCGCGCCTTCGTCGGGCCAGAGAGCGTCGAGATCCCGCTCGGCGACGAAGCTGTAGTTGAGCACCTCGTCGAAGCCGCGCGCCGAGAGGGCCGCGCGGGCCGCAGAAGTGGCCACGCGGTCGGGAGGCACGGCTGCAGTCTCGCCGACGCCTGCCTTGGGAACCTCGACAGGAATGGTATCGAGCCCGCGCTGGCGAGCGATCTCTTCCACGCAGTCGATCTCGCGCGTCAGGTCCCGCCGCCACGACGGCGCCTTCCACAAGCGGCGCTCGGGCATGCCGTCCATCGGCTCCAGCCCCAGCGAGCGTAGGCGCTTGTCGACTTCAACCGCGTCGACGGTCGCGCCCAGAATGGCGGAGACCCGCGCGGGGCGCACCCAGATGTGAGCCGCCGGTCGCGGCGACGGGTAAAGATCGATCACGCCCGGCAGCACCGTCCCTCCCGCGAGCTGGACGATGAGTTCAGCGCAGCGATCCGCCGCCTGGGCCGCCATGCCCTCGTCGGCGCCGCGCTCGTAGCGGTGCGAAGCCTCGGTGTGCAGCGCCTGTCGCCGCGCGGTCCGGCGGATGCCCGCGCCTTCGAACACCGCTGACTCGAGCAACAGCCGCGTCGTGCCGGAAGACACCTCGCTGGTCTGGCCGCCCATCACGCCCGCCAGCGCCACTGGCTTCTCGCCGTCGGCGATGACCAGGTCGTCGGCCGTCAACTTGCGCTCCTTGCCGTCGAGCGTGGTCAGCGGTTCGCCCTCGTGGGCGCGACGCACGATGATGCGCGCGCCGGCGAGCTGGTCGAGATCGAAGGCGTGCAGCGGATGCCCTAACTCGAGCAGCACGAGGTTGGTGGCATCGACAACATTGCTGATCGGCCGGATGCCGCAGGAGCGCAGGCGCTCCTGCAGCCAGAGCGGCGACGGCGCTATCTGCACGCCTTCGATCACGCGTGCCAGGTACCGCGGGCAGCGCTGCGCGTCCTCGACATCGACGCGCGCGGCAGCGGCAATGACCAGTCCGTGCGGCAGGCGCTGTGCGGGAAGGTTGATGGGAACGCCGGTCAGCGCCGACAGCTCGCGCGCGATGCCCAGGTGCGAGAGCGCGTCCGGCCGATTGGGGGTTACGTTGATCTCCAGCACCGTATCGGGCAGGCCCAGGAGCGCGTCGAGCGGCGTGCCTGGCCTGGTCTCGCGCGGCAACATCAAGAGCCCGCTGTGGTCGTCGCCCAGACCCAACTCGCGCGCCGAGCAGAGCATGCCTTCGCTCTCGACGCCGCGCAGTCGCGCGCGCTTGATCTCCTTGCCGCCCGGCAGCACCGCGCCCGGCCGCGCCATCGGCACGAGATCTCCCGCGGCATAGTTGACCGCGCCGCACACCACCTGGTGCACACCCGCGCCGTCGTCTACCTGGCAGAGATTCAAATGGTCGCTGCCTTCGATAGGCGTCTTGACCGTGACCCGCGCCGCGACCACGCCGGCCGGGAGCGCGCGCTTTTCCGTGCCCTCCACCTCCAGGCCCGCGAGCGTCAGCCGTCGAGCAACTTCCTCGTCGGACAGGTCCACCGGACACAGCTCGCGCAGCCAATTGAGCGAGAGCTTCATCGCCGGACCCTCATAGTTGCTCCAGGAAGCGCACGTCGTTCTCGAAGAGCGAGCGCAGATCGTCGATGCCGTAGCGGAGCATGGCGAGGCGGTCGATACCGACGCCGAACGCATAGCCGGTGACCTTTTCGGGGTCGTAGCCTACGCCCGCGAGCACGTCGGGATTGACCATCCCCGAGCCCAGCACCTCGAGCCAGCCGGTTTGCTTGCAGAGCCTGCAGCCCTTGCCTCCGCAGGCGGCGCAGCTCACGTCCACCTCGGCGGACGGCTCGGTAAAGGGAAAGTACGAAGGCCGCAGGCGCGTCTTCACGCTGCTGCCGAAAAATGCCTTGGCGAAGGCATCCAGCGTTCCCCGCAGGTGCGCCATGCTCAGTCCCTGCTCGACGTGGAGGCACTCGACCTGGTGGAACATCGGCGTGTGCGTGATGTCCGAGTCGCAGCGATAGACCTTGCCGGGCGCAATGATCCGCACCGGCGGCGGCTGCGCGAGCATGGTCCGCGCCTGCACCGGGCTGGTGTGCGTGCGCAGCAGGAGCTGTTTTTGCGCCCCCTCGGTGGGAGGCGATCCTGGCGGCGGCTCGGGCTGCGTGGCCAGGTCCAGATAGAAGGTGTCCTGCATGTCACGGGCGGGGTGATCGCTTGGGATCCCAAGCTTTTCGAAGTTGTAGAGATCCCACTCGATCTCGGGACCGTCGGCGACGTGGAAGCCGAGGCGAGCGAAGATCTCGACGATGTCGTCCAGCGCCTGCGAGACCGGGTGCCGATGGCCGCGCTTCTGCGAGCGGCCCGGCAGCGTCACGTCGAGCTTCTCGCGCGCGAGGTCCCTCTGCAGCGCCTGCTCGCCGATCTTGTGCTGCTGGTCCTTGAGCAACGACTCGAACCGGCTGAGGGCCTCGGAGACGAGCTTTCCCATCGCCGGGCGCTCGGCGGGCGCGAGCTTGCCCATCCCCTTGCGGAGCGCCGAGAGCGAGCCGCTCTTCCCCAGGTATTTGACTCGCGCCGCTTCGACCTGTGCTTCGCTCGAGGCAGAGGCGAGCTCTGCCTTCCCTTCTTCGAGCAGCCGATTGATCTCGTCGATCACGAACAGCTCCTGACAAAAGCGAAGGCCGCGCCGGTTCCCCAGCGCGGCCAAATTTTCAAAGCCAGGCGACAGCCCGGCCTTAAAACTTTCAAGCCCTAAGCCGCGGCGCGCTTGACGATTGCGGCGAACGCCTGCGGGTCGACGATGGCGATGTCCGACAGAACCTTGCGGTCGAGCCCGATGTTCGCCTTCTTCAGGCCGTTGATGAAGCGAGAGTACGACATGCCCGACAGGCGGGTGGCCGCGTTGATGCGTGCGATCCACAGCGAGCGGAAGTCGCGGCGGCGAACGCGGCGACCCTTCGCGGACTGCATCATGGCGCGCTCGACAGCTTCGGCCGCGCGCTTGTAGCAGCCGTTGCGGCGGCCGCGGAAGCCCTTGGCGAGCTTCAGTACCCGGTTACGACGACGACGTGCTTTAAACCCACGCTTGACGCGCATTAGATTCTCTCCTCATTCCACCACCGGCTCTTCCGGAGGCCCGCCGCGGGCGTTGGTTTTGTGTTGCGGCGTGTGTGGCGCCCTACAGGTTGTAACGACGTGGTTACTTCGGCAAACCGTACGGGAGCGACTTCTTCAAGTGCTTCTCATCGCGGCGGGAAAGCACTTCGCTGCCACGGAGACCGCGCTTGCGCTTGCGGTTCTTGCCGAGGGACAGGTTGTGGCGCTTTCCCACGCGACCGGCCTTGATCTTCCCGGTTCCGGTGCTGCGGAAACGCTTTACGGCGCTCCGCTTGGTCTTCAACTTCGGCATCGCGAAAATCCTTTTGCGAAAATCGGAGGGCGCCTTCTACAGGAGCACGAATCTGAAATCAAGCCTTCGCGACGGGAGCTTCCGCCTCGACGGGCGGAGGCGGCGCCGAGGGGGCGGCAGCAATTTTTGTGGCCGGAGCTGCGGAGGGGGCAGCGTCGCCGGTCATAGACGCTGTCGCAGCTGCCCCGGCGGGAGCAGGCGGGACAGCGGCGGAGCCGCCTGCAGCCTTGGCCGCCAGTCGTTCGGCCCGCTCCTGGGCGGTCTTGATCGACTGCAGCCAGCGCGGGTTCGGGGAGAGGATCATGAAGAGGAGCCGGCCCTCCAGCCTGGGCGCCTGCTCGATGATGGCCTGCTCCTTCAGCTCGATGCCGATGCGCGTGAGGATGGCCTGGCCGATTTCACGGTGCGTGATCTCGCGGCCGCGGAACATGACGGTGATGCGCGCCTTGTTCCCCTCCTCGAGGAACTCCTTCACGGCCTTGACCTTGAAGTTATAGTCGTGCTCCTCGGTCTTGGGCCGGAACTTCACTTCCTTGAGCTTGACGACCGTCTGCTTCTTCTTTGCCTCGTTCGCCTTCTTCTTCGTCTCGTACTTGAACTTGCCGTAGTCCATGATCTTGCAGACGGGCGGCTTCGCCATCGGCGAGACTTCGACCAGGTCCAGGCCGAACTCCAGGGCCTTCGCCAGCGCGACCTCGAGACCCAGGACCCCCAGCTGCTCGCCCTCAGGACCGATGACTCGAAGCTCTCGTGCGCGGATGCGGCGGTTCGTACGTGCGTCGCGGATGGTAGACTCCCAGGCAGGTGAAGAAACGGTGCTCCGACTTCTTCCGGCCCGCCGGATAATCGAAAAGCGGTCGGATGTAAAGAGCGGGCGCATGGTAGCGACCGCGCGCGGACTGTCAAGGCCGGTCTGACGTCAACGGCGTGAGGTCATCGACCGGCAGAAGACGCGGTTTCAAGCCCGCGCGTGCCCTCAAGATCGACGAAGTGGTAGCGCAGCGGATCGACGTCGTCCACCCAGACCACGACGCGCTCGCCCTCTGCCACAGGGGGCCGCGCTCGGACCAGGGCGCTGTCGAAGTGAAACTCGCGGCCCTGGTCGTTGCGCCAGCGGGCCCGCACACGCCACTTGCGGCGGACCGGGTCAATGCTCTCGACGAAGCCCTGCAGGCGCTTGCCCCGGAGCCGCGCCCGACGCTGCCAGCGGAAGGCCGAAAGCCTGAACCCCGCAATCGCCGAGCCGACGAACACCATCAGCAGCGACGGCCCAAGAGCCAAGAGGCGCAGCGGCACTTCAATATGCGCGCGGAAGAGCGCGGCGACGAGCAGCACGCCGAGCGCCATCAACGAGACACCCGAGAGAAAGCCGCTGGCGGGAAAGGGCGGCACGCTAGTAAGGCACGGTTGCTTCGGCCGCGATCTTTTCCACGAAAGCCGCTGCATCCATGAAGCCGAGCTCAGCGTCCTTGCCTTCACCGTGCTTGCGCGGCGAAACGCCCTTTTGCTCGACCTCCTTGTCCCCGACCACGAGCGTGTACGGAACCTTGGCCAACTGCGCGAGGCGGATCTTGGCGCCGAGCTTTTCATTGGTTTCATCCAGCTCGACGCGCAGGCCGCGCGCCCGCAGAAAAGCCACCACCTCGCGCGCCCACGGCTCCTGCCGGTCGGAGATGGGCACCACGCGTGCCTGCACCGGCGCCAGCCAGACCGGGAAATTTCCGGCGAAGTGCTCAATCAGGATCGCAATGAAGCGCTCGAAAGAGCCATAGATGGCGCGGTGGATGATGACCGGCCGGTGTTCGGTATTGTCCTCGCCAACGTAGTTGAGGTCGAAGCGCTCCGGCGCGAGGTAATCGAGCTGGATGGTGCCGAGTTGCCATTTGCGACCAATTGAATCGCTGACATCAAAATCGATCTTCGGTCCATAGAAGGCGCCGTCACCGGGCTTGAGCTCCCACTGCAGGCCGGTCGCCTCCAGCGCCGCCTTCAGCGCTCCCTCGGCGCGATCCCAGGTGGCATCGTCGCCCAGCCGCTGTTCGGGCCGGGTGGAGAACTTGGCGGTGAATTCAAGCCCGAACGCCGAATAGACCTTGCGCAGCAACTCGGTGAGTCGCGTGACCTCCGCGGTGATCTGCGATTCCATTACATAGATATGCGCGTCGTCTTGCTGGAACTGCCGCAAGCGGGTCAGTCCCGAGAGGACGCCGGTGGCTTCATTGCGATGGAGCACATCCTGGGTGTGATATCGAATGGGCAGCTCTCGATATGAGTGCTTCTTCATTTGATAGAAAAGGTGGTGGCTGGGGCAATTCATCGGCTTCAGCGAGAAGTCATGCTCACCCGTCTCGCTGTTCTGCAGCAA
>JANYKT010000198.1 GCA_025358085.1 Deltaproteobacteria bacterium
CCGATAGGCCCGCAGACTGGCCACTTGCGCTTCGAAATTCACTCAATCAGAGTGCGCGCCGTTCAAGACAAATAGCACTCGCGCTCGAACAGGTGAGTTGCGAAAAGCGAGGGGGTGATTTCCCATGAAGATCCAGACCAACGTCAAGGCCGGCCTCACCAAGATCCGCTAGTTTTTTTACAGATGCGTCGAGACGGGTCATCCCTCTTTTCGGATCTGAAACCTGCTCTCGTATCGCATTCTGTCAACCCTGTGGCACCCGTTGAGTTGCAATGAGAGGGGGTGAAATCCAAATGAAGATCCAGACCAACGTTCGCGCCGGCGTCCTCGTCAAGGGCCGCTAGTCGCAGCTGTGATTCCGTGAAAGCCGGGGTCCGCCCCGGCTTTCACTTCTTCAACTGCTGTGAGCAGGCCGGCACGAGTTCACTTGAGGTCACCTCGACCCTTGAACTGAAGCGATGATTTCTGGTGTTCAAGCATCATCCCCCTCATCATCGGGCGAGGTCGAGCGGAACAGCGGCTGGCGTGCTGCGCCTCGCGGAATGCAACGAATCTATTCAAGCGCAGTGAGCAACCAGGCCCGCAAGCGCTTGACCGCGGCTAGAGCAGGATTGACGGAGCGCTCGGCGTAGACTCGAGCGGATGTCCTGGTCCTTCCGGGCGTAAAAGCGAGTTGGGTAGAGCGCGAGTTCCTGCCAGGCGCTGCGCCCGGAATCGTTTGGCTCCCTGGCAATCACCTGCGAAATATTGCAATCAAAGTGCATTTTTGCGGCTGACGCAACCAGCATTCTTAATGCCTATTGCGGGCTTGCGGGCGCAAGCCGGAAATCTGGCCCGACAGGCCCGCAGACTGGCCACTTGCGCTTCGAAATTCACTCAATCAGAGTGCGCGCCGCTGAAGACAAACAGCACTCGCGCTCGAGCAGGTGAGTTGCGAAAAGAGAGGGGGTGATTCCCAATGAAGATCCAGACCAACGTCAAGGCCGGCATGAAGATTCGCTAGTTTCTTCTTTCAGTCGCATCGAGGAGGGCCGCCGCCGTTCGGCGACCGGTCTCGCCCTCGTATCGCGCCGGAAAACCTGCAGCACCGTTGAGCTGAAAAGAGAGGGGGTGAAATCCATATGAAGATCCAGACCAACGTTCGCGCCGGCCTGATTGCTGTCAAGGGCCGCTAGTCGCAGCTGTGACTCCGTGAAGGCCGGGGTTCGTCCCCGGCTTTCACTTCATCAATCAGCGTGAAGTTCACCCAGGAACCTGTGTACAGTCACCAATCAGATGGCCTATCCCTTCAAACGAACGCTGCGGTCCCTGAGTGGAGATGACTTCGGTCTCCGGGTCACCTTGATGACCTTGAGTGTCGCGGCCCTGATCGGGCTTGGTATATGGATGGTTGAGGCCGGTATTCCCGTCTTGAAAGTCAGCACGCTTGGACGGATCGAGCCGCACAACGCGGTTCACCGCATCGAGCCGCCCGAATCCGGCAAGGTGATTCGCTCCACTCTCGCGCTCGACCGGGAGGTCGTCGAGGGGGAGTTATTGGTGGAGTTCGACGCGCAGGAGCAGCGCCTGGAGTTGGAGCAGAGCCAAATCAGTCTGGCCACGCTCACCCGGGACCTCGCGGCTCTGAAGGATCAGGTCACCCGCAAGAAGAGAGAGCTCGACGAGACCGTCCTGGCGGACGATGCGGCGCTTCGGGAGGCCGAGGCCAGGAGCCGGGAGCTTGGTCCCAAGTACCGGCTCGCCCAGCATCGGCAGGAGCGCGCCGAGCAAAGCGCACCGGGCGCCATCTCCGACCTGGAAAAGCTCGAGCGCAAGACCGAGTCAGAGGAACTGGCGCGCGCCACCGAGACCCAGCCCATTGCGCTGCGCCGCATGCAGCGCGACCAGGCGGTCCGGCGCGCCAGCATCGAGAACCAGCTGCTGCAGTACAAGCGCGACCGGTTGAAGCTCGAGGGCGACAGCGACGGGCTCAACGTGGCCATCACTCGTCTGCAGTACCAAATCGGCAGGAGACAAATTCGCTCCCCGGCGTCGGGGGAACTGGTCGACGTCGTGGAACTCGCGGCGGGTGACTACATCGGCCAGGGACAGCGGTTGGGAACCATCCTCGCCAAAGGACCACTGCGCGTCCGGGCGCGATTTCCAAAAGAGACCGTTGGCATCATCCGGCCAGGCCAGCCGGCCCAGCTGAAGCTGGACGGATATCCCTGGAGCATCTACGGAACGGTGCTGGCACAGGTGCGGAGCGTGGGGACCGAACCCACCATCCTGCCGACCGCCGAGGCGGTGCCCGGTACGGTGAGGGTGGAGCTCGATATCGTGAATCCGAGCGATCCCCGCGTGGTGTTGCAGCATGGAATGACGGCGACGGTGGAGGTCGAGGTTGCTCGCGTTTCGCCTCTGGCGTTGCTCTTGCGCGCGATCGGCGAATGGAACTACGCGGGACCCGCAGCCTCCGCACCCGGCAGTCCGGAGCCCCCCGACGTGCGCGTCCAGAATGACGGCGCGACGCTATCGCCGGCCCATTAATCCGGTGCGCGAATGAATGCCTTGATCAGGCCGCGACGGATCATTCCCGAGGTCGTGCAGACCTCCGCGACCGACTGCGGTCCGGCCGCGATGAAGAGCCTGCTCGCGGGCATGGGTCTCTCCATCGACTATCGACGCTTGCGCGAGGCCTGCCAGACGGACGTCGACGGCAGCTCCATCAACAAATTGGAGGAGCTCTCCATCCAGCTTGGACTGGACGCCGAGCAGGTGATGCTTCCGCTCGACCATGTGTTCGTGCCCGAAGCCAAGGCGCTCCCCGCCATCATCGTCTCGATAACCCCGGGTGGGCGGCCCCACTTCGTCGTGATCTGGTCGTGCAGCGGGCCTTTTGTGCAGGTGATGGACCCGGCCAGCGGCCGCTTCTGGACTACCGTTCGCACCCTCTCCGACCGAATTTTCTCGCACACGACCGCGGCTTCCGCTGCGCTCTGGAGGCAATGGGCGGCAACCGATGAAGCCGTGGGTGCGCTGCGGCGGCGTCTGCGCAATCTCGGAGCGGTGGACGACGGACAGCTCGTTGCTGAGGCCTTGCGGGACCCGACCCATGGCGCAATCGCTGCCCTCGACGCGGCGACCCGGGCGGTCGAGGCGGTGGTCCAGGGAGGCGGGGTCAAGCGGGGCCGGGTGGCGAGCGCGCTGGTGCGGTCGATGCTGGAACAGCAGCAGGCCGGGACGGTCGCCATCCCCAAGGCCTACTGGTCTGTTCGGCCCAATCCGGAAGCTGTGGGCCTCGACGACGCATTGCTTCTGACTGGAGCCGTGCTGCTCCGGTTCCGGGGCTGGAAGTCGGGCGCGGCGCCAACCGCTGAACATCCCATCGACCTCCGCTCCCTCGCTCCCGACCTGGCGAGCGCGCTCTCCGCGCCCGAGCTCAGCCCCGGCCGCGCCCTGCTCCATTTGCTCGGGCAGGACCCGCTCAACGTCCCGGCCCTGATTGGCGCGGGCCTCGTCCTCGCGACGGCTGGCCGGGTCGCGCAGGCGTTGATGATGCGCGCGGTGCTCGATCTGGGCCGGGATCTCGCGAACACCCGGCAGCGCGCCCTGGCCATGCTCGCGATGGCTGCGTTCGGCGCGATGCTGCTGCTCATCCAGGTTCCCGTTTCCATCGGGCTGCTGGGGATCGGGCGCAGGCTCGAGATTCGCCTGCGCAAGGCCTACCTGGAGAACCTGCCAAAGATCGAGGATCGATATTTCCAGAGCCGGCTCGCTTCCGACATGGCCTCCCGCTGTCACGCCATCCAGGGAATGCGCACGATGCCCGGCGTCATTGCCCAGTTCCTCACGCTGTCGCTCGAGGCGCTGGCGACGGCGGGAGCGCTGCTCTGGGCGGCACCCGGAGAGTGGCCCACCATCGTCGGGCTGGTCGGGGTCACACTGGTTCTCCCTTTCTTCGCGCAGATCTTCTTCGCCGAGCGCGACCTGCGCGTGCAGACGCATGCCGGCGCGTTGAGCGTCTTCATCCTGGACGCGCTCCTCGGCCTGTCGGCCATCCGGATCCATGGCGCCGAGCGTTCGCTGCGCCGCGGCCAGGAGGCCCTGCTGGTTGAGTGGACCAGGGCCCGGTATGCGCTCATGGGACTCTCGGTTGTCTTCGAGGGGCTCTTGACGACGGCCAGCTACGCGTTGGTCGTGCTGCTGGTGTTCTCGTACCTTCGCAGCAGCAGCAAAGCCTCACTCGTGCTGCTGGTCGTCTACTGGGCCTTGCGGTTTCCCACGCTGGGACAGCGTCTGCTGGTGCTCACCAGGGTTTTCCCCAGCATGATGAACCGGGTGCGCCGCCTGCTCGAATTGCTGGGAAACGTCGAGGCCGGTCCTTTGCTAGCGGAGCCAGCGCAGGAGCCGGCCCCCGTGACGGTTGCATCCGCCGCGCGGGGAGTCGCCATCTCGCTCAGCGGAATCCAGGTCAAGGGGGGCGGCAACGTTCTGCTCGACCAGGTCACCCTGGCGATCCGGCCGGGGGAACACGTCGGAATCGTCGGACCCTCGGGAGCCGGTAAATCCACGCTCGTCGGCTTGCTCCTCGGCTGGCTTCGCCCCGCAAAGGGCGAGATCCGAATCGATGGCGACCTGCTCGATCAGACCGCGGTCGACAGCTTGCGCCGCGTGACAGCCTGGGTCGACCCGGCGGTCCATCTCTGGAACCAGAGCCTGCTCGAAAATCTCCGCTACGGCAATGACTCCGCGCGCACCTGGTCGCTCGAGGAAGCGCTCAGGGGGGCCGACCTGCTCGACATCCTCGAGGCGCTGCCCGAAGGCTTCCAGACCTCGCTGGGCGAGGGCGGGGGACTGGTATCCGGCGGGCAAGGCCAGCGGGTCCGGTTGGCGCGCGCCATGCTCCGCACCAACGTGCGCCTGGCCATTCTGGATGAGGCGTTTCGAGGGCTCGATCGGGACCGGCGGGCGCGCCTGCTACAGGCGGCCCGCAAACTCTGGGCCGGGGTCACCTTGCTCTGCGTGAGCCACGACGTCGTCCAGACCAGGAACTTCGACCGGATCCTCGTCATCGAGAACGGGCGGGTGGTGGAGAACGGCCCGCCGGCGGAGCTCCTTGCGCGCGAGAACTCCCGCTACGCACAGCTGATGCGCGCGGATGAAGAAAACCACCGCGCACTCTGGCGTGGCGGGAAGTGGAGATACTGGCGCCTCGCGGGCGGTCACCTGGAAGAGCGGGCGGAGGCATGACCTTCGATGCGTCCCACCTGTGGCCGCTCGACCGGCTTCCCGAGGCGCTCGAGCAGCTCGCTGTGCGGGCCGGCTACGGAGCGCGCGGAGCCGCGCCCAGTGCGCTTGACCCCACCGTCGAGCCGAGCCGGGCATGGATGAACGCCTTCGCCGCCCGGCTGGGCGTGGAGCTCGAGCCGGTGGTGCCCCTCTATCGCGAGCTTCCGCTGGTCATCAGGAGCGCGGCGCCGGCGGTTCTTCAAGTCCGGCGCGACAAGCGTCCTTGCTATCTGGTGCTGCTGGGAAGCCGCGGAAGCAAGGCCCGCCTGCTGCGCCCCGACGCAACCGTCGCATTGGTCAGCGCCACCGCGATCGCGCGGCTGCTGCGCGAGGAGAAGCAGGCGCGCGCCGCCGCCGAGGTCGATCAGCTCCTCTCGGGACTTCGCACCTCCGAGCGGGACCGCGGGCGCGTTCGCGAAAAGATGCTGCTGCAGCGGCTGGGCGAGCAGCAGCTGCGCACCAGCTGGATGATGCGACCGGCACCGAGCGCCAGTGCCGCGACGCTGCTCGGCGAGGCACCCAAACTGCTCGTCCGCATCCTCATCAACCACGCACTGCTCTCGCTCCTGCTCGCGGGCTCCTTCTGGATGCTCGGCCGAGCCGCGCTGCAAGCGCATCTGGAGATGGGCTGGTTCGCGGGCTGGATTGCGCTGATTGCAGCCTCGATTCCGCTGCGCCTGCTCGAGGTCTGGTGGCAGGGCTTGTTCTCGTTGCAGGTCGGCGGCTTGTTGAAGCAACAGCTGCTCGCGGGGATCCTCAAGCTGACTCCCGACGAGATCCGCCTCGAGGGGGCAGGGCGCCATTTCGGACGCGTGATGGAGTCCGAGGTGGTGGAGCAGCTGGCGCTCGGCGGCGGTCTGCTCGCGGTGCTCTCGCTGCTCGACCTGGGCATCGCCGGCGTGATCCTGGCGAAGGGCGCGGGCGGGTGGCTCCAGGTCACCTCACTGATCATCTGGACCGTCGTCGCCGTGTTCCTCGCCGGACGGCACTATGTCGCCCAGCGGCGCTGGTCGGTGGCCCGAATCCAAGTCACGAACGAGCTGCTCGAGCGCATGATTGGGCACCGCACCCGGCTCGCCCAGCTGCCTCGCGAGGAGTGGCACGCGGATGAAGACCCTAAACTGAGCGAGTACCACGAGACCTCCAGGGTCATGGACACGCGGACCACGCAGCTCGCCGCGTTCCTCCCGGGCGGCTGGCTGGTGATCGCCCTCTTGACACTGGTGCCCGCCTTCGCTGAAGGCCGCGCGGTGGCCAGCACCCTTGCGATCTCGCTGGGAGGCGCCCTCCTGGCCCTCAGGGCCTTTGACGAGATCGCCGTCTTCTTCCAGCAGCTGTCGCTGGCGGCGGCCTCTTTCGAGCAGATCCGCCACTTGTTGCGCGCGGTGGCCCGGCCTGACCAGGTCCCCGCAATTCCGCTGGAGATGGAGACCGAAAAGCTTACCAGCGCAGTGGGCCCGGGCGGATTCCTCATCGAGGCACGGGGCATGAGCTTCCGGCACCAGGCGAGGTCGCGCCCGGTGCTCGACAACTGCGCGCTCGAGATCTCCCGCGGCGACCGGATCCTTCTCGAAGGGCCATCGGGCGGCGGCAAGTCCACGCTGGTCTCGCTGCTGACCGGCCTGCGGATCCCGGACGCTGGCGTGCTTCTTCTTCGCGGCCTCGATCACTCTTCCTTCGGCCTCGCCGGCTGGCGACGCAGGGTGACGGCGGCCCCGCAATTCCATGAAAACCACGTCCTCTCGCAGAGCCTGGCATTCAATCTCCTGTTGGGCAGGGAGTGGCCGGCGTCGACGGCCAGCGTGGAAGAAGCTGCATCCATCTGCCGCGAACTCGGGCTGGGCGACCTGATCTCCCGGATGCCGGGAGGAATCTCTCAGGCAATTGGCGAGACTGGGTGGCAGCTATCGCACGGCGAGAAGAGCAGGCTCTTCATCGCACGCACCCTCCTGCAGGGCGCTGAGCTGGTCATCCTGGACGAAAGCTTTGCCTCGCTGGATCCCGAAACAATGGGAGTCGCGGTGCGCTGCGTGCTCAATCACGCGCCGTCCGTCATCGTGGTGTGTCACCCATGATTGCCCGCACTGACCACGCTTTGTCTCGCGCGATCTCGCTGCTGCTCGCGGCCGCTCTCGTCGCGCAGGGCTGCGCGCTGGTCCGGCCGGTGACGGTCACTCCGCCGCTGCCTGCTTCGCCTCCGCCTGAATACCTGCTCGACGTCCCGAACGCCCAGGATGAAAAGCTTCCATCGGCCGATGCCGGCGCGACCAGGATTCCAACCCCTCGCCAGGAGCCCTCGCCCCTCCAGGACGAGGGCCGCTGGTGGACCGCCTTCGGAGACTCCGCCCTGGACGCGCTCATCCAGGAGGCTCTCGCGCACAACTTCACCCTCCGCGATCTGCGGGGCCTGTATCACGAGGATTACCTCATTCCGGCCAGTCCGCGAGGCCCCTTGTGGCCGCTGCAGATCGGCCTCCCGGTCAATGTGCAGCGGGCCAAAGGCGCCGCGCTGGGGACCGGCGGTCACTCTTCATCGAGCTTCGTCAACAATGAAGCCGACTATGGCGTGACGGCGACCTATCAACTCGATATCTGGGGACAGCTCGATATCCAGCGCAGGGTTTTCGAGGATCAGGCGGAGATCCAGGGCCAATCGGCCGAAGCCGGCGCCCAGAACACCGCCGTGCAGGTGGCCCAGGCCTGGTTCGAGATCCTGGCGCAGCGCGCATTGCTGGAGCTCTTGAAAAGCCAGGTTCTCCTCAATGAAGATCTCCAGTCGCTGGTCAAGGCGCGCTTCGAGCTGCACCTGACCACGCGGCTGGCCGTCCTGCAGCAGCAGCAGCTGCTGCTCAACACCAGGGCCCAGCTCCCGCTCATCGCGGCGCGCATCGCGCTGCTCGGCTCCCAGCTCACTTCGCTTCTGGGCCGGCCGCCCACTCCCTCAACCGACTTGATTCCAGCGGATCGCCGGCTGACGGAGCTGCCGCCACCGCCCGCCGACGGGCGTCCGGCCGACCTGATCAAGAATGCTCCCGAGGTGCGCATGGCCCAGATCCGCGTGGCCGAGGCCGAGCACCGCGTGAGCCAGAACCTGTCGGGCTGGCTGCCGGTGCTGAGCCTCTTCGCCAGCGGCGGCCTGCAAACCTACGACTTGAGCCGGCCCTTCAACGTTCCAAAAGGCGGCGCCTTCGAGACCTGGGCTTTTGGCGGGCACCTGACCTGGCCCCTCTTCGACGGCGGACAACGACTGACCGAGGCAAGTCAACTCACGCTGACCGTCAAGCGAAGAAACATGCTTTACCAACAAGCATTCTTTGAGGCTGTCCGGCGGGTGCAGGACGCGCAGATTCAAGAGACGAAGCAAGCGGCGAATTTAAAGACCCTGAAGGCCGAGGTCGCTCTCGGCAGGCAAGTGTTGGCCGAGGCCAGACAGCTCTACGAACAAGGCCTCTCCGATTACCTCGCCGTCCTGACCGCGCTCTCCAATCTCTCCGAGCTCGAGCACGCGGCGATCCTGGCCGAGCGTTTCCTGATTTCCTATCGAATCGAGCTCTATCGCGCGCTGGGCGGGACCTGGTCGCGATCCGTCGTTGAAATGAATGATTGAGGAGATAACCCATGGCCGAAATCCAACCCACGGAAGTCCTGTTCATCCCCAATCGCCGGCGGCTCACCCACGCCATCATCCCGGGCCCCGAAGGGCAGGAGGTCTTGCACATCTTTTACGGTATCAAGGAGATCATCATTGATGAGCCGGACCTGCTCTCCTTCGGCAACCAGCTGCTGACGGTCGAGCGCTTCCGGGCGGAGGAGGCAACTTCCTGGTCCAGCGCCGCCCCTCTCGAATGGGAGCGAGTGCGGGGATTGCTCGAAGCGCTGGTCAGTGAAGACATTCTCAAGCGCTTCGCCGACGCTCCGCCTGCGCCGGCAGCGAAGGTTTACCCTCCCACCCTTGGCCGCGTTCCCGAGGGCCGCAAGCCGGAGACCTACAGCGCTCATGAAGACCGGTGCCCGATCATCACGGAGCGAGTCTTCGGACGCGCCATCGACCTGGGCAACCTGGAAGTGGTCCTCCCCATCCATCGCGTCGCCCATCCCGCCATTGACCGGGACGGCCGGCAGGTCGGCGAAAATAATGTGGCGGACAAGCTGTTTCTCGACCTCCCCACCGAGCGCCGGCTTTGCAACTACGCGGGCTCCCGCTATCACGCCGACGCCCCCATCAACGCCACCGCCCTCAAGCACATGAGCAAGCGTTGGCCCGAGCTGCTCTCCTTGACCGAGCAGCTGCGGCACGCCTTCTTCGCGCGCATTCCCCAGCAAGGGCCCACGCCGACCATAGGTGAGGTCCACCTGCTGGCGGTGAGCTGTCTTGCGATGGTGGGCTATGCGATGGTGCGCGGCGTTGATCCCGTCCCCAACGGGCAACTCGATCCGGGGCTGGCCGCGATGTTCCGGCTCATCGACGGCGTCCGCATCGTCACCACCCAGATGGTTCGGGACACGGCGGGCAAGCACGGCTGCGACCTCCCGGCGAGCCCCCGGATCATCAGCGACTATGCCGAGCGGGAATCACTCTTCATGGACCAGTGGGGCGTTTGCGCCGGGCCCCAGGTGCTGATCGACGAATATTTACACGTGCTGCTCGATGGGGCGAGCGCGCCCATCAAGGTCCAGCCGGACCTGGCCACGCGCGTCGGCGATCTGGACGCCGCGCTCGATTATGGCCTGCACGGCCTGCGGGTAGAGTCGATGGTTCGTGCCTACGGTGCCATGCAGGGCTTCCTGCACGAGCGGCTCCACCAGGCATTCGCGCAGCATGCGGTCGCGCCCTCCCGGCTGCGGGAGCTCCTCGACATCCCGATCGACAATGCGCACTACCCGATGCTGCGGCCCGACCACCCGCTGGCCGAGACCCTCGAAATGGAGATCCGCGTGGGGCGTTGGTTCTTCGCGCGGACCCGCAGTGGTTTGCCGGCGGCGCTGCCCGGCATTCTTGACAGCATCGATGAGCTCCGGCGGTTCGATCCGGCGCTGCGGACGGACGAGCAACGAAGGCTCGCGGCTTTCCTTCAGGTCGCGTCGCCGGCTTACGCGTCCTTGCCCGAGCCGCTGCGCGACGAGCTGGTGGCGGTGGCGGCGGAGCACTTCGAGCTCGAACGCAAAAGCCTGCATGCAATCGGCTGCGAGCAGCAGCGGCTCAATGAGCGCTTGCAACGCCAGCCGGGCCGCGCGCTCAGCGGCGATGACCTCGCGGCCTACGACCGGAGGAGCACCCCGATCCTCGAGCGCGTGCTTGCCGAGGGCCTTGGTTTCTCCATCAGCGCCACCGCGGTCGCCACCGTGCTCGAGCAGGGTTCCCAAAGTCTTTCCCTCAGTGCGTAGAAGCAGAAGAACGAAAGGACTGCCATGCATCCGGAGCTCGTGCGGCGCTTCAGAAGCCAGGTCAAGGACGAGGCCGCGATGCGGTACGGTGTCCCGCCCGAGGCGCTCGTGCCGCTCGTGGCGTTCGAGAACTTCGTCTTCGAGTGCACGAACCAGGACGGCGTCGATATCATCCTGCGCATCTCCCACAGCGCCCGCCGCACGCTCGATTACACCCTGGGAGAGATTGAGTTCGTTCGCTTCCTTTCGGCCGCGGCGCTGCCCGTTTCAAAGCCGCTGCTCTCCGAATCGGGGCAGTTCGTCGAGCGCATCGAGGACACCGAGCCGGGGCAGTACTTCCTCGCCACCGTCTTTGAACGCGCTTCGGGCGTGGTGTTCGACGAGGCTCCGGCATTGAAGGACCTTTTCTGGGGACCGCCGCTCTTCACCGAGTTGGGCCGGATCTTCGCCCGCCTGCACAACCGGGCCCAGGAATATCGGCCCTCCAATCCGCGCTTCAAGCGGCAGGAGTGGCACGAGTACGACGTCGTCGACATCGACCGCTTCGCTCCGCCCAACGAGCATCTCGTCCGCCAGCGAACGGCGGAGATCATCGGGCGCCTCAAGCGCCTCCCGCGCGAGCCCTCGGACTATGGCGTCATCCACGCCGACCTGCACCCGCACAATTTCTGCTTCGACAACGGACGCGTGACCGCCTTCGACTTCGACAACTGCGAGTATGCCTGGTTCGCCAAAGACATCGCGGTCATTCTCTTCTACGTCGCCCGGGGGGCACCCATGGGGAGCCGAGCCGAGGCCGGGGCTGCGTTCCTCGCCCCATTCCTCGCGGGGTACCGGGAGCTGCGGCCCTGTAGCCGGGAGTGGCTCGAGACCTTTCCGGACCTGCTCGCGCTCCAGCGCTCAATGAACTACGCGCTGTTCCACCAGTATCGGGATCGCGAGCACGTGGACGAGGCGGACCTGGACTCCTGGCGGCGCTTCCGCCGCGATATCGAAGCCAATACGCCCGTACTCAAGCTCGACTTCGCCAGCTTTTAGTGATCGATTGAGACCCTGCGGGATCCCCCGAATGGAAAACTTTGGACCGAACGCGGCGCTGTTGATGATTGACCTGCAACAGGGGTTCGACGAGCCCTCCTGGGGACGGCGGAACAACCCCGAAATGGAGGCGCGGATTCAAGAGCTGCTGGTTGCCTGGCGCGCCGGCCAACGCCCGGTGCTTCACGCGAGGCATATGTCCACCAGCAGCGCCTCGCCGCTGCGGCCCGGTCAGACCGGCAATGACTTCAAGCTTTACGCTTTACCCAGCCCCGGCGAGCCGGTCTTTGAAAAGCGCGTCAACAGCTGCTTCATCGGGACCTCGCTCGAGGCGGACCTGCGCCGCCTCGGCTACGACACTCTGGTGCTCGCCGGCCTGACCACCAATCACTGCGTCTCGACGACGGCGCGAATGGCCGGTAACCTGGGCTTCAAGACCTGGGTGATCTCTGACGCAACCGCGACCTTCGATCGCGTGGGGCCGGACGGGGTCCGCTATTCGGCCGAGGAGATCCACGCCGTCGCGCTCTCCGATCTCCACGGGGAGTTCGCCACTGTGATCGATACCGGGACGGTGCTCGGCAAGCTCGCCGCTGTTTCGCGCGGCTGAGGCTTTCCGCTTGTTCAATCGCGCCGCGGTGGTCTTTCGATTTTACGGATCGATTTACCGCTGCGCGCGCGGGAAGTTGAATTGCCGCCTACCGCCCCCACCGCGCGCGCCCCTTCCAGTTCACTAGTGATGCTTCATGAAGAGAACATCGAACGCCGGCACCCAGGTCTTGCCGCCGTCCTTCGACATGACCGCCGCTTCACGCACGCCTTTGGGTTCGGCCTTCCAGGTCACGCGCTGCAAGATGGCATTGCCTTCCTTGCCGTGCATCTCGCCTTCGAGGATGAGCGCGCCGTCCTTGAAGGCGCCTTGAATCACCATCAGCGAGCCGCGGTTGGTGACCCAGGTCTGCTGCCAGAGCTTGCGAACGCCGTCGTAGCTGAGAAAGCTGTCGCCAACGAGGCCGTCAATCTGCTCGTACAACTCGTGGATGGCGCAGTTGTTCAGGATCGGGTCTATGTGCGCCCGCGCCTCGGAGCTGCCCGAGCCATCGGGCTCGAAGGTGTCCCAATCACCAATCCAGAAATCAAGCTGGTGATATTCCGGCGCGGTGCAAGCCGAAGCTTGCGCCGCCTTCGCCGGAACGGGTGGAGCCGGGGTGCTGGTGCTCAATAAAGCAAATGTCATGAGTGCTCTCAACATGGTCAATCCCCTCGCAGTGGTTCGCGGCGATGGCGCGAATCGATTTATTCACAGACGGGTATCGCAGCAGCGAATTGCATAGCATCTTTTTCTCTTCGTCAATGCCTGTCCGCGCAGGCCAGCAGTCTGGCCGCCGGGCTTGATTGCTGGCCACTTGCGCGAGGCCCGACGCTTGTTGGGCATATCCAAGAAGATTGCGGAGGAATCGGCACTCTCGCGCGCCTGCGGCGTGAGCACGTTGAAGACTCTGAATCGGGCCTTGCCTACCGCGCGTACCACTTCACGACCGCGGGATGCGCCTTTACCGCTTCCACCAAGGCGAGCAGCTTCGAAAACGGCTTGAAGATCCCGGGCGGCAGGTGGTCAATGCTGCCTTTCAAGATCGGCGTCAGCGCTACGAAGAGCTTCAGGTCCGCGACGCTCAACGCCGCGCCCCCGACGTAGGGGCCGGTGATCTGCTTCTCGATCTGCCCTCCCCACTCAGGGAAGTAGCCGGTCGCGAGAGCCTCCCTGGCCAGCTTTTTTTCCGCGGGGTCCTTGATCCGGCCGGTCGGGCCGAGGCGCGCGCGCATCTCCTCCACCGAGCACATCAGTGCCTCGTGGCGGGCGGACTCCCAGGGGTCCGAGGGCAAGAGCCCGTGCTCGCTGCCAACCATCCGCAGGATCGCATTCGACTGTGCGAGTGGTGGGCGGCCCTCGCTGGTGAAGACGGGCAGCGCGCCATAAGGCGACGAGGCCTTTCGCTCTTCCCATTGCGCGCGGTTGAGCCGCTCGTCGGTGAAGGGGACGCCGGCGATGAAGAGGGCCAGCCGGCACTCTTCGCCGCGGCTGGTGGGGATATCGAAATAGGTCAGGGTGGGCTGAGTCATGGGGCATACATACATGCCCGCCGGCGGCGGCGCGCGAACATCCGCAGGCAGCGAGCCCTGGCCAGCGCGCGAATTGACTCGTGCACACCCCACGAGCGCATTTGCGATTGCGCCCAGGTATCATTTCATACCTCGCACTACACCGAAATAAAGTTGCACCTACTCTGTAAAGCGGTTCACTGTTGGGCGCGAGGAGACACACAATGTTCAATGCCATTCGAGATCGGGTCTTTCCAACGGTGCTTCTTGCGGCGTTCCTCATGGGCAGCGCATGGACCATGGCGGCGTTCGCGGTGCGCGCACCAGATGAAGTGATCATCGCGCCGGCGCGGTTCGACAAGCTGACCGTGCACCCAGCGCGATAGGAAGTCGATACCGGCGAGTTCCATTGCCTTCCCGGTCTCCCTCCGGGTGCTCTGCTGTTGTTCCGCGCGTCTTCGTTCAAAGGCGCTGCCTGGCGACTTGATATCAAACAAGGGCCCGGGGTCCCGGTTGCTCCAATTGTGACCTTCAAGCTACCTTGTTGAAATGTCTGTCCGCCTCAAGACCGCTATCCTGATACTCGCGTGTTGGGGCACCTTCGGCCTGCTGCTCGGCGAGCAGTTGTATGCGCTCCAGGCCGGCCAGGGACCTGCTGGCGTCTGGAGCCATGCGCTGGCCCTCCAGCTCAACTATTGCCTCCTGTGGGCAATGGCAACGCCGCTCGTGCTCCGGCTCGGGCGCCGCTTCCCGCTCGTTGCGCTCGCGCAGTCTGGGCACATTTTCGCGCAGCAGGAGCACTCTGACAGGCGGCCCGTGCTTTGGCGCAGCCTGGCGATTCATCTGATCGCCAGCGTCGCTTGTGCCTTGATCGTCCAGACCGCGCACTCGCTTCTCCTTCCGCGCATTTATTTCCACTGGTTCCCGCCCACGCCGCTGTCTCTCCTCTGGCGCTCACTGATGAGCACCGTGGACTATGGAGTGATTCTTTATTGGGTCGTGCTCTTGATAGGACAATCGGTCGACTATCTGCGGCGCTCCGACGAGGCGCGGATACGGCAGGCCGAATTGCAGGAACAACTCGCCGAGGCGCAGCTCCAGGCGCTGCGGATGCAGATGCACCCGCACTTCCTCTTCAACGCGCTCAACTCCGTCGCCGCGCTCATTCCCGAAGACCCGGTCGTCGCCGAGCACATGCTGACCCGCCTCGGAGAGCTGCTGCGCATCTATCTCCGCAGCAGCGAGGTGCAGGAGATCAGCGTGGCGCAGGAGATCGATTTCCTGCGCCGCTATCTGGAGATTCAAAAGCTGCGCTTCGAGGAGCGACTCCACGTAAGTATCCGGCTCGGCCCGGCCGCGGATACTGCAGTGGTACCGAGCCTGATCCTGCAGCCGCTGGTCGAGAATGCCATCGTCCACGGCATCGCCGATCGCGACCGCGACGGGACCATCGAAATCGACGTCTCGGTGGAAGGCGCGGAGCTGTCCCTGCGCGTGGTCGATAATGGGAGCGACGCTCCGGAGCCCAGGCCCACCGACTGGCGCGAAGGAACCGGCCTCGGCAATACCCGCCGCCGCCTCGAGCGGCTCTATGGCCGGCGCCACGGCTTCTCGGTGGAAGCGCTCGCGACCGGCGGCATGTGTGCCTCGATCCGCATCCCTCTCAAGCAGCCGCCCGCGAGCTCTCTATGACCTGGCGCGCGATGAAGACCATCATCGTCGATGACGAGCGGCTGGCACGGCAACGGCTCTCGCGCCAGCTCTCCGCGGAGCAGGACGTGGAGTTGATCGGCGAGTGCCAGAGCGCGCGCCAGGCGAGCGAGCTGCTCGCGCAGGGCCGCGCCGACCTCCTCTTCCTCGATGTGGAGATGCCGCGGGCGAGCGGCATCGAGCTGGTGAAGGCGATGGAAGGCCAGAGCAAGGCCCCGGCGGTTGTCTTCGTCACGGCGCACGAGCAATACGCGGTTCATGCCTTCGAGGTAGGCGCGTGCGACTATCTCCTCAAGCCGGTTGCGAGCGATCGCTTGCGGGTCGCATTAAAGAGGGCGCGCGAGTTGCTGCTCTTGCGAAACGGAGCAGAGCTTGCGCCACCTGGTCCCCACGACCAATCCGTGACGGGCGTTGCCGAACCGCTCGATCACGCCGTCCAGGAGCGGGCCGGCGTGGTGCTGGTGCGGACGGCCTCGCGTGTCTTGCGAATCAAGCTCGAGAGCATTGATTGGATCGAAGCTGCCGGAAACTATGTCCAGCTGCACATGGGGACCACCTCGCACCTGCTGCGGGAGACAATCACCTCCTTTGAATCGCAGCTGCCCCGCGATCGCTTCGCGCGCATCCACCGCGCGGCCATCGCCAACCTCGATAAGGTTGTCGAGTTCCAGCCGATGCTCAGCGGTGATTTTCAGGTGCTCCTCCAGTGCGGCACCCAGCTGAAAATGAGCCGCACCTATCGCCGGCGAATCCGCGATCTGTTCGGCCATTCGATCTAGCCCGCGGCTGCTGCGCGCGCGCGTCACAGCTCGCAACCGATTTTGGGCGCCCCGTCCCGCACTCGCGCGCCCGGTCACAAACCTCACTCGTCGTTGCGCCGGACCTTCGTACTGTCGCCGGACACCGAACAAGGAGGTTCGTCATGCAAAAAGCAAAGTCGATGGGGTGGTGCGCAGCCGTCTCTCTGGTGCTCAGTGGGGCCTGGTCGACGCCCTCTCACGCCGGTCCGGACGAGGTCCGCAAGTATCGTCTCTATGACGTGGGGACCCTGGGGGGAACGGCGAG
>JANYKT010000205.1 GCA_025358085.1 Deltaproteobacteria bacterium
GAGGAAAATCATGGCGACTTGCTGGCCAGAGCGGCTGGCAAGTCGAAGCGGAAGATCGAAGAGATGATCGCGATGCTTTTTCCCAAGCCTCCAGTTGCCGCGACGATTCGGAAACTTCCCAGTCGCTCCGCGCTCGCGCTCTCCTTGCCACATGAAGTCGCGCTTTGTGTGCCAGCGGAAGGCGCGTTGTGTTTGCCGCCGGAACTCGAGCTCTTGAGGCCGGCCGCGCACACTGCGCCTCCGCCTCGGGTTCAGCACCGGCCAGCCATTCAGCCGCTCGCGGAAGACGCTTACAAGATTCAATTCACCGCCAGCGGGGCCTTTCGAGAAAAGCTCAAGCAGACACAAGAGCTGCTTCGGCACCGTATACCTGATGGCGATATGGCAGCCGTCCTCGAGGTCGCGCTCGATTTGCTGATTCAGAAAGTGAAGAAGGAAAGATTCGCCGCGGGCCGGAAGACGAGGACAACTCCGCCGACAAGCCCTGTCGCGCCGGATATCGAGGGCCATCGACCCACGCGTCACATTCCCGACCCTATCAAGCGCGCCGTTTACGAACGCGATGGTGGGCGCTGCACCTTCGCTGACGGAGAAGGCCTCAGATGCAGCGAGACTGGCACGCTCGAGTTCGACCACCTTGACGGCTTCGCGCGCACGCAAGTCCATTCCATTGAACGAATTCGCCTTCTCTGCCGTCCGCACAACCAGTATGCCGCGGAGCAAATGTATGGACGCATGTTTATGCAGCGCGCCCCGCTCTCGACACCAGTGACAGCGCGATTGGGTGACGCCGATGATTCAACTTGTCCCGGGACAAGTCCTCTGAGTCTGACTCAGAGCAGGCTCCTTTAAAGAGGACCCGCAAGATGACCGAGCGTTCCAGCTCCCGTTGAAGAGTGACCCCGTGTTCTCGTAGAAATATGGCACCCGGGTGTGGGCATTGTCGCGCTCGTCTGACTGCGTCTGCGATGCAGGGTCTCGCTTAAAATACCTCGAATGCAGCCAGTAAGCCTTTATACGCGCCCGGTGATTCGCTGTCCGGCGCGCTCAAGGCTTCTTCCGGCGAGAGGGCTGGACCCGCGGCGGCTCTCCCTCCTGCCGCGCGAAGTGCGGAGGCCAGGGCGCGTCGCCCTCGCCCTGTCGCGCGAACAGCTCGAGCAGAGGCGCGAGCGAGCCCGCGTGAGCGTCGATCTCCGCCGCCGGATCGCCCAGCTTCGCGAAGCGCGCCGGCACCGTCGCGAGGTTCAGATCTTCGGGCCGCACATCGGGAACTTCCGTCCATAAGAGAGGTGCAGAGACGCGCGCGTCCGGCGTCGGTCTGACCGAATAAGCCGAAGCGACCGTCCGGTCCTTTGCATTCTGGTTGTAATCAATGAAGACGCCGTGCCGTTCCTCCTTCCACCACTTCGAGGTGGCGAGCGTGGGTGCGAGCCGCTCCACCTCCCGGGCCAGGCAGAGCGCGGCCGTGCGGACTTGCGGAAAGGTCCAGCGCGGCTCGATGCGGACGTTGATGTGGATACCGCGCGATCCCGAAGTCTTGGGAAAGCCGGTCAGGCCATTTGAAGTGAGCACTTCGCGGCAAAGCAGCGCGACCTCACGGATCTGCGAGAAGGGAACGCCCGGAACGGGATCGAGGTCCACGCGCAGCTCGTCCGGGTGATCGAGGTCCTGGGCGCGCACCGGGTGCGGATTCAGATCGATACAGCCCAGGTTCACGATCCATGCGAGTTGCGCGGCGTCGCGCACCACGATCTCCTCGGCGGTGCGGCCCGAGGGAAAGCTGAGCTGCACCGTCTCCACCCACTCGGGCCGTGACGCGGGCGCGCGCTTCTGGAAGAAGAACTCGCCCTCGGCGCCATTGACAAAGCGTTTAAGGGCCATCGGCCGCCCCGCTACCCCGCGCACCGCGCCCTCGGCGACAGCCAGATAGTATTGGACCAGGTCAAGCTTGGTGTAGCCCGCCTGCGGAAAGTAGATCTTGGCGGGATTCGAGATTGTCACCTCTCGTCCCGCGATCTGCAGCAGCTCTTTTTTTGCACCCGCCATTGCGGAAAGATGCTCCTCTTCAGTCGGAGCTGCCAAGTTTGGGGTTTTGCGTGGCTGGTATCAACAACGGGGGCAAAACAAAGGTACTCGACGTCAACGAGGGGCAAAGATGTTGGCTAACTCAAATGCTGGCGTCTCTTCAAGTTGATCATATCGGCACTCGCCCGGGGGCTTGTCGTCGCGAAAGCGCAGGAAGGTGGTCGCATGCCGGAAGCGGTCGCCCTGCAGATGGTCATAGGCGACCTCGCAAACGCGCTCGATGCGCAGCGGCTCCCACGACAAGTCCTTGCCACGATTCCAGCGGCTGGCGGCGCCCGGCATGCGCTGGGCATTCCCTCCGGCCGGCTGGGTCCCGGGGCCTGCGGATCCGGAATCGAATGCGGCCCACTCGCGCCAGGGGTGCGCGTCGCCGGCGCCCGCGCGCAGCGGCTCAAGCTCTCCCGAAAGCGACGCGCGCCGCGCCATGGTGAAAGACGAAGTCACCCCGACGTGGTGCAGCGTCCCCTGGTCATCGTAGAGCCCGAGCAGAAGTGACCCGACCAGCGTCCCGGGCCCGTTCTTGTGCCAGCGAAAGCCCGACAGCACGCAGTCGGCGGTGCGCTGGTGCTTGATCTTCAGCATGGCGCGCTTGTCGGGCTGGTATGGCGCCTCGAGCCGCTTGGCGATGACGCCGTCGAGCCCCGCGCCTTCGAAGCGCGAGAACCAGTCGGCGGCGAGCGCGCGGTCGCGGGTGGCGGGCGTGAGGAAGACCGGCGGACGTGCCCGTGCCAGAGCCTGCTCGAGCAAGGCGCGACGTTTCTCCTGCGGCGCGGTGAGCAGATCGTCGTCGCCGAGGGCCAGCAGGTCGAAGGCGACAAACGACGCCGGCGTCTGCACCGCGAGCAGCTGGATGCGGGATGCGGCCGGGTGGATGCGGAGCAGCAACGCGTCGAAGTCCAGGCCCTGCGCGCCAGCGATGACGATCTCACCGTCGAGCACGCAGCGAGCGGGAAGGCTGGCCAGGAGCGGCGCTTGCAACTCGGGGAAGTAGCGGTCGAGCGGCTTGGTGTCGCGCGACTGGATATAGAGCTCGTCGCCGTCGCGGAACACCAGCGCGCGGAAGCCGTCCCACTTGGGCTCGAACAGCCAGCCCTCTGTTTCGGGCAGCTCAGCAGACAGCTTGGCCAGCATGGGCTTGAGTGGGGGTCGCAACATGAGGCAAAAGTCCTAAGTGGACTCGCTGCCGCGCGCAAGTTAGGAGTTTTCCGTGGCTGGTCCGCCCAAGACGCTGGAAGAGCTGTTGGTGCGCCACGGCGGCCTTACCGCCGAGCAGATGGCACATGCGCGCGCGGAGCAGACCAAGTGGGGCGGCGAGCTGGGCCGCACGCTGGTGGACCTGGGCTACATTTCGGATGAGCTGCTGCTGCGGGCCGTCGCTCACCAGCAGCGCATTCCCTGGGTGGCCGTGACCGACCCGGCGCCGCCCCAGCATTTGTCGAGCGCGCTCTCGCTGCAGCTCTGCGAGCGCTTCGGCGTCATCACCGTGGCCGCGGACCTGCGCACGCGCGTGTTGCGGGTGGCGACCTCCGACCCGACCAATCAATTGAATCTCAAGGCGCTGGCAACCGCGAGTGGCTACAGCATCCAACCCGCGGCGGCCATGCAGGAGTGGGTCGATCGCGCCATTCGCACTGTCTATTACGGCGAGGAACATCTCCCGGCCCCGGACGCGGCTGAAGTTCCCGACGACCCGCCGCTGGTCGACGCGGAGCCGATGCATGACGAAGGCGAGCTCGTGGAGCTGCGCGCGCGCCTGTCCCGGCTCGAGGTCAGAAAGACCAGCCCCGAGGTCGCAGCGCTCGTGGTCCGCCTGGAGCGGCTGGAGCAACTGGGCATCGAGGACAGCCGCGCCGTGCGCGTCATCAGCGGCATTCTCGTGGACCTGGGCTTCATCAGCCGCGCGGAGCTGCAGCAGCGTCTCAAGAAATAGCGTGGACACCGTCGTCTTCATCCCCGGCTTCTTCGGCTTCGGCTCTTTCGGAGAGTCGGGCAAGCCCTTCATTGAATACTTCGCTCACGTCGAGGAGTCGCTCCTTGCAGCGCTTCCCCGGCCGATGCGGTTCGTGGTGCACGAGCCTCCGCCCACGGGCGCGCTGGACGAGCGGGTCCGCTCGCTGCACCAGACTTTCTTGAAGACCGAAGGACGCGTTCATCTGATCGGCCACTCGGCCGGCGGGCTCGACGCGCGGCTGTTCGCCAACGCCCGCTACAACACGCCGGCGCTGAAATTGTTCGAGCGTCTGGGCGTGGTGGTGACCTTGTCGGCGCCGTTCTTCGGAACGCCGCTCGCGCGCCGGCTGTTGCTGGGCGCGGACCTGGCCATGCCCGCCCTGTGGTTTGCGAGCATCCTCGCGTCGCGCCGGCAGCTGCGGCTGGCAGGGCACGCGGGCGCCATCTACAACGGGCTCAAGCGCGTGCTGCTGCAGAAGACCACGCCGACCGACCAGCTGATCGCCGCCCTTGCCGAGGTGGACGACGAGACGGCGAACCAGATCAAGCGCTTCCTTCAGGACGTCTCGCGGGACCACCCGCTGGTTGCGGACATCCTCCCCGAGTCGATGTCCTCGCTGCACCGCGAGGTCGCCGCATTTGATTTCCCGCGCATTCACAGCTTCGTTACCGTGGCGCCGAAGCCTGGCTGGGGACCGCGGGCTGCGATGGCCTTCGTGACCGCCCCGGCGCAGCGGCTGCTTTATGACGCGACGTATGCACTCTGCGCGGCGCGCCAACCGTCGCTGGCGCGGCTTCCGGTCGGCCCCTGGCTATCGGCGCAGCGCCTGCCGCTGACGCCCACCTCCAGCGACGGCATCGTGCCATCCTGGTCGCAGACGCTCGAGGGCCAAGCCGACGGAATCGTGGTCGGCGATCACCTCGACGTGATTGGTCATTACGAAACCGCGGGCGCGACCTTCCTGCGCTCGGGCTCCAACTTTGACGACGCGCGGTTTAACGCGCTCTGGGCGCGGGTGGCAGAGACTTTGCGCTGAAGCGCCCAGCCGTCCTCGCGGGGTGCCCTGCCAGGCGCCCGCGGCTACGTCAAATCTACCTGGCCAGACCGGAAGAAATGTTCCTGTCCGGTTTCCACCCTACGGCAGTCTCCGCCCCAGACACCTGGCGTGTACCAGTCCTTCAGGCAGGGCGGCGGCATCGCGGCGAGGCGGCGCGTGCCGTAGACGGCCCGCATCCCGTCTGGTAATCGCTCGAGTTCGGTGAGCCCGGAGCGAGTGAAGGGAAGGCGGAGTTATCGGACCCAACGTGCAGCTTGAAGTCCCTGACGGGCTCAGCGCCCCGGCCACGGATCCGACCTTCGAAGGCGGCGGTGAGATGGGGACGCTCATGCGCTCCATCGACTGGTCAAAGACCGGGGTCGGACCCGTCTCGGGCTGGTCCCACGCCTTGCGGACCATGATCGGCGTGCTGCTGCGGAGCCGCTCTCCCATGCACTTGTCCTGGGGCCCGCAGCTGGTGCAATTTTATAACGACGCCTATCGGCCAATCCTGGGCGCCAAGCACCCAAAGTCGATGGGCCAGCCCGCCAGCGAAACCTGGCCAGAGATCTGGCTCATCATGGAACCGATGTGGGCGGCACCGCTTTCGGGGCAGCCTGCGACGGGAAGCGACGACCTCCTTCTCCTCTTTGACCGCAAGGGATTCCTCGAGGAGACGCACTTCAAGGCAGCCTATAGCGCGGTCCCCGATCAGACCGTGGCCCGCACCGGAATTGGCGGCGTTCTCGCCGCGGTCGCGGAGACGACCGCGCAGGTCTTTGGCGAACGTCAGCTGAGGGGACTGCGCGAGGTCGCGGCGAGCGCGTCCGAGGCGAAGACGGCCGAGCAGGCGTGCGAACTGGCCGCCGCCATCCTGGGAAAGAACACGGCGGACGTGCCGTTCTGCCTCTTCTACCTGATTGAGCCGGACGGCAAGAGGGCCCGCCTCGTCGCAGGCCGTGGCTTCGGGCCCGAGCAGGGGGCGGCGAATCCCGCGTTCCTCGACCTCGATTCGACGGAGACCCAGGGGTGGGCCCTGACGGAGATGGTGCGCAACCGGGAGATCAAGCTCTTCACGGATTTGCCCCAGCGCTTCAAACACCTTCCCCAGGGCGCGTGGGCTGAGCCGCCTCGCCTGGCCATCGCATTGCCTATCGCTTCTCCGGAACAGGCGCTTCCTTATGGTGTCTTGATCGCGGGAGTGAGTCCGCATCGGGAGCTGGACGACGGCTATCAGACCTTCTTCGAATTGGCCGCCGCGCAGGTGGTGACCGCCATTCACAATGCGCGCAGCCATGAAGAGGCGCGCCTCCGCGTCGAAAAGCTCGCGCAGCTCGATGGGGCAAAGACCGCTTTCTTCAACAACGTCAGCCACGAGTTCCGCACGCCGCTGACTCTGATCCTCGGCACTACCGAGGACGTGAGGGCACGAGGAGAGACGCTCTCCGCAGCGGGCCTCGATGTGGTCCACCGCAACAGCCAGCGCCTGCTGAAGCTCGTCAACACACTGCTGGATTTCAGCCGCATCGAAGCCGGACGCGCGCGCGCCCAGCTGAAGGCGACCGACCTGGGTGAGTTGACAGCCGACCTCGCCAGCTCCTTCCGTTCACTGGTCGAGAAGGCAGGCTTGACCCTCACCGTCGATTGCCCGCCCCTGGGCGAGCCGGTTTATGTCGATCGGGAGATGTACGAAAAGATTGTCCTCAATCTCATCTCCAACGCGTTCAAGTTTACTTTTGAGGGCGGTATTCGCGTCTCTCTGCACGCGGTCGGAGGCCAGGCGCTTTTGACCGTGTCGGACACCGGCGTGGGCATCCCAGAGAAAGAACTCCCCCATCTCTTCGAACGATTCCACCGCGTGGAGGGGACCAAGGGCCGCAGCTACGAGGGCAGCGGCATCGGGCTCGCGCTGGTGCAGGATCTAGCGAAGCTGCACGGCGGTATGGTGACGGCCGAAAGCCGGCTCAGAGAGGGCAGCCAGTTCCAGGTTTCGTTCCCGCTCTCAACCGTCCGCCTGGGTGCGGACGCTAAAATCGAGGCCGCCACGCTCTCCACGGCGCTGGTTGCGGCTCCCTTTCTCGAGGCCGCGTCGCAATGGGTGAATGAGGACGCGCAAGCCCAAGGTCCAGCCTCCGGCGCCCGCCAGCAGCCCACCGTTGATTTGCAATCGGGCCGCATCCTCCTGGCCGATGACAATGCGGACATGCGCGCTTACGCGCAGCGCCTGCTGAGCGAACAAGGCTGGCAAGTGGAGGCGGTGCCTGACGGTGAGGCTGCCCTCGAGAGCGCGCGCGCTTTCCCTCCCGATCTGGTGCTGGCGGACGTGATGATGCCCGGCCTGGACGGCTTCGGGTTGCTGCGCGCACTGAAGCAGGGTGAGAAGACCCGGGCCCTTCCCGTCATCCTGCTTTCGGCCCGCGCTGGCGAAGAGGCCGTCATCGAGGGCCTGGCAAAGGGCGCCGACGACTACCTGGTGAAACCGTTCTCGGCCAAGCAGCTCGTGTCGGTGGTCGCGGCGCGGGTCGAGATCGCGCGCGCCCGCGCACAAGCCCTGCGCGACCGGGCCAAGCTTTACGCGCTGTTCATGCAGGCGCCCGTGGCGGTGTGTGTCTTGACCGAGCCGGATCACGTTTTTGTTCTTGCCAACCCGCTCTATCTCGAGATGTGCGGCCGCAAGGACATCATGGGCAAGACCCTGGCCGCCGCGTTCCCGGAGCTACCGCCGGACTCTCTTGCCTTTAGATTCACCCACCGCGTGTTTTCGACCGGGCAGCCATTCTTTGCCGAGGAGTTTTGTGTCCCGCTCGACCGCAACGGCAGCGGGGTGGTGGAGGACGCCTACTTCAAGTACACCAGCCAGCCTATCCGCGATGCGTCGGGGCAGGTCACCGAGGTGATGGTGGTGGGCGTGGATGTGACGGCCGAAGTACGGGCCCGCCGACGCGTCGAGTCCCTGATGGCGGAACTCAGGCTCTCCGACAGGCGCAAGGACGAGTTCCTCGTCACGCTCGCCCATGAGTTGAGAAACCCGATCACGGCTATCAGCATGGCGCTCTCGTTGCTGGAGCGTGTCGAAAGGAATGACCCGAAGGCGTCCATCTACCGGGATACGGCCAGACGGCAGGAGCGGCACCTGACGCGGCTGGTGGACGACCTGCTCGACGTCTCGCGCATCGCGCGCGGCACCATGCAGATGCGCAACGAGGAGGTCGATCTGGCATCGATCGTCGGGAACGCCGTCACCGCAATCCGCCCCATGGTCGAGGCGCGCGGGCACGACCTCAGGGTGACTGTAGAGCCCGGGACGTTCCGCCTCAATGCGGACTCAACGAGGCTGGAGCAGGTGCTCGTCAACCTCCTCACCAACGCAGCGAAATACACGAACCCGGGCGGCACCATCTCGGTTGCGCTTGCCCGCGAGATTGTGAATGGGGCGGCGGAAGCCGTCGTTCGCGTGCGGGACACCGGCCATGGAATCCCGCGCGACATGCTGGACAAGGTCTTCGAGCTCTTTGTTCAAGTGGACCCGGCGCGGGACCGCAGCACGGGCGGACTCGGCCTCGGTCTGACCCTGGTGAAGAACCTGGTGGAAGTGCATGGAGGGTCGGTGTCCGCCCATAGTGAGGGTGGCGGGAAGGGAACCGAGATGGTGGTACGGCTGCCGCTCCCGACGATCGCCGCGTGAGCCCGCCCAAGCCGTAGAGCTTGATCATATCAGCCGCAATGCCGGTCAGTCAGCAGCGCCCCTTCTCCCTGCGAGGAACGCCGCCGGGAGACCGTGGGGGTCGCCTCCATCGCGCGGCTCGCCCTACCGCGGAAATCGGAGGAGCTCAAACGACTTCCCCGCGCAGGTATGGGCGGTAAGCCACGTTGCCAACTCCCCCGAGCGAGGGCTAACCAGTTCAGCACAGCCTGAAGAAGAGAAGGCCGGTCTCTGTCGACTGGCGAAGAGCGGATGCGTGCTTGCGGACGGTTCGCTCAAGAGGCTCGGCGCGCGCGAGCCGCGGAAGGAGCGTTGCCAGATAAAGACCTCTTTTCGTCCTGCTATCCGCCGTTGAACGCCGTGCCCCAGGTCTCGGGATGCTCCGCCTTCCAGCGCATGGCGCTGTAGATGCGCGTGCGCCCGCTCGGGTGGTCGAAGAAAATGATCTCCTCCAGCGGGCCCGGCTCGAGCTTGCGGTATTCGGAGAGCTTGAGTGCGGTCTGCGCGAAACCGTCCGGCTTCTGGCTGGCATTGAGGCCGAAGATGTCGGCCTCATATTCCTGCACTCGAACGATTGAATTGGTCACCGGAGTCATCAGCAGGAAGTATCCGGTGAGCAGCAGCAGCGCGAGCGGCAGCCCCGCGGGGTCGCTCAAAGCCCGTATCTTCCAGCGCGCTTGATAACGCGCTCGCAGTCGCTCGAAGAGCGCATTGACCAGCGCGAACCCCAATAAGATGACGAGTCCGAACATCAGTATCGACTTGTAGATATGATTCAACACGTAATGGCCCATTTCGTGGCCCATGACCGACTCGATCTCCGGGAGGGAGGACCGCGCGAGCAGGTTGTCATTCAAGGTGATGCGCTCCGTGCCGAGGAAGCCGCTGACATTGGCGCTCACGCGCTTCGATTGTTTCGACGCGTCCACTTCCCAGACCTCTTGCGCCGGGATGCCGTTGGCGCGGGCGAGCGAGAGAATGGGCGCCACCACCCGGGCGTCCTGCAGCACGTGCGGGCTGTTGAAGAGCGGGACGATCAACACCGGCGCGACCAGCGCACCCACAGCGAAGAAGAAAATGGTGACGACCGTGCCCCAGAGCCACCAGGTCCGCGCGAGGCGGCGCACGACAGCGTAGATCACCACCACCGCGACGCCGCCGAACACGAGCGCCAGCAGGAATCCCTTGCCCTCTTCTCCAAGCCAGGCGCCGAAGGTCAGGTTGGAGAGGCCATACTGGTGCTCGCGGAAATAGCCTCGGTAGATCGTGAGCGGCAGCGAGAGCAGCGTGGTCACGGCAAGGAACTGCACCCAGTAAAGGGCGATCTGGTGGTGAGGCGCGCGTGCCCTCCGCTCGGCGCGGTCCCGCATCCGCGCCGAAAATCCGGTGTGCAGGAGAAAGAGCGCGATGGCGGCGCTCCAGAGGAAATCCACCAGCAGCAGCCGATAGCCGCTCTCGAAGTAATCATTGGATCGGGCGCGGTCGGCGGCCGGCAGCAGATCCAGGTAGGCGCGTGTGGCGGCCTCGGGATCGATCTTGCCGCCGATCCCCCGAGCGGCCGGCGGGGGTACTGGCAGTCGGAGAAGCGGCGGCGTGGCGGTCGAGGCAGCGCCCGCCGGAGACGGAGGCCGCGATACCGAACCCCCAGGCCGCGATACCGCTTCCGCGGGCGAGCTGCCCTGCGCCTGCGCGCTCGCTGCGGACGAGAGTGACAGCACGATGAGCCAGGCAAGACCGAAGTTCATGCGCGGAACAAAGCACACCAGACCGGAAGCCGCCACGCGCCCGGAAGGGAAACCGCGGTCCGATTCAGAATGCTTCTGTCCTCGAGACAACCGTTTGCAGGCTCCGCGGCGACAGTAGGCTCGCGAGTCGTTATGTTTGCACAATGCCTGGCCGGGACCTCATCGCCATCGGCGCATCGGCAGGCGGAATCGAGGCGCTGCTCACCCTCGCGGCCACCCTGCCACGCGACCTGCCTGCCGCGCTCCTCGTGGTGGTGCATATCTCGCCCACGCACCGCAGCGTGCTGCCGCGCATG
>JANYKT010000199.1 GCA_025358085.1 Deltaproteobacteria bacterium
CACCTCACTCCGGAGAATCATTTAGACCTGCTTGCCGAGGCAGCCGGCAAATCCAAGAAGAAGATCGACGAATTGATTGCGAAGCTCTTTCCCAAGCCGCCAGTTCCTGCGTCGATCCGCAAATTGCCTGAGCGGTCTGTATTCCCGCTTTCAATCCCCTCCACACCTGTGGTCTCGACGTTGCCTGCGGTCGCTGTTTCGATGCAGGCGGCGCCCACTGCCACGCGGCGCATCCATCACCTGCCGGCCATTCAGCCGCTCGCCGAAGACGTGTACAAGATTCAATTCAACGCCAGCCGGACCTTGCGCGAAAAGGTTCATCAGGCACAGGAACTGCTTCGGCACCGCGTTCCCAATGGCGACCTGGCAGCCGTCTTCGAGGCCGCACTCGACTCGTTGATTCATGCAGTGAAAAAGGAACGATTCGGTCTGGGCCGGAAGATCAGGACGGCCGCGCCGGCAGGCCTTGCCGCGCCGAAGGCAACGAACCTCCCTGTCACGCGGCACATCCCCGACAACATCAAGCGCGCCGTCTACGAGCGAGACGGCGGGCGCTGCACCTTCACCGACGACAAGGGTCGCAGATGCGTTGAGACCGGTGCGCTCGAGTTCGACCACCTCGACGGTTTCGCCCGTTCGCAGAACCATTCCCTCGAACGAATCCGCCTCCTCTGTCGTCCGCACAACCAGTATGCAGCGGAGCTGATGTATGGACGGGCATTCATGAAGGGAGCTCGGAGCCCGACGTCACCCGACAGGAAACGAGTTGGCGAACCCGGCGCGACTTGTCCCGGGACAAGTCCTCAGTTTCAACTCTCCGGGATCGATTGAAGACGACCGGGAACGGCGTCCCCCGGCAAGAGAGTCGTTAGCGCACATCACCGATCAGGATCTCGGCTGGAGCGTCACTCCCCAACCAAGTTCATCACTGTCCGACTTGCTCTCGCCCGCAACATCGCGCCAGCTCAATTCATATCATCGTTCTGATCCACTCGGGGCTGCCATCTGCCGGCCGATGGTTTCGCCCGGCCGCTCGGTATCCTCAATGGATATCTTGCAGGCGCGTGACAGCTGAACAAGGACCCTTCACTAGGACGCGCGAGCGATTGCCTTCAACAATGGCGCGCTGGACGCGACGCTCTGCGTTTCTCGCGCTTTTCAGAAAGGCCCCCCCGCGGCCCTACTATAGCTGGTTCAAAACTCATTGCCGGACGCCAGCCAGAAAGAAAGGACTCCATTCTCGTACCGGCGGTGACGGTGGGCTGCATGCCTCTCACGATGCTCCAGACCGCGGGCGCCATCCGGAGGGGACCACGCGATTTGGTGCCGGCGCGCAGTTCACCAGCGGGCACAAGTTGGTGCGGAGCTATGACGGTCGCGAGGGAATGATCGTGCGGCGGCCCTCGGCGGGGATGACCCTCTCGGTGCGCCGGGGCCTCGACAGCGGCTACGGCAATAGCAACGTCTTTATTTTTCCCCGGACGGACAATGTCCGTCCGTGCGGAAGAGCGCGGGGTTCGATATATTGGAGTCCCGGTGCAGCTCCGCGAATCAATCGAGCTGCTTCCGGAACTCGATGCCAAGCTCGCGGTGCACGGCAATTGGGCGGCGGACACCAACGTTCGTCCGGACGGCCTCGTTCTCGGCCGCGGCAACTTCACCTGGTCGTTCAGCTTCGGCCTCGGGCTCCTCCTCGGCGGTTCACGCCAGAGCGTCGCCGAGCTCGCGACGCGCGGTTCTTGTACCGGCCCAAAGCGGGGAGCGGGCGCCGTTACGCCATCAAGTGGCCGGGCATGGCGATGTTGTCGCCCCCCATGACCGGCCCAACCGGCACGAACGGCGGCGCGAAGGTAGGGATGGGTCCCTTGCCCAGCACCAGCGAGATCATCTGGGAGGGCAACCAGATCAGGAACGCGATCGAAAGAACGGTGGCGATGGCGTCGTGCAGCGCGTGAAAGTGCTTGTCTGGATCCTTATCCTTGATGCTGCCGTCGAGCGCGTCGTCCATCGCGCTGGTCATCGACGAGGGCGACACGATCTCGGCCATCATCGCAGAGGGGCACATAATCAGCGGCATAGGGATGTTGGGCATGGGAGGCGCCATTGGACCCGGGAACGCCGCGAAGGCCGGATACCAGGGGAGCCCCGGAACCATGACCTTATCCTGCCACTTCTTGAAGCAGCCCGAGACGCCCTTGGCCACCGCATCGCGGTGCTTGGCCATGTTGCCGGTGAAGGCCGCGCATTGGGGAGCGTTCTTGATGTTGCTCTCCAGCGCCGGGCCTTTGAGACAGCCGGGCGCGCCAATGGCCGAGACCGCCATCACATGAAGGCCGTCGAACTTGGCCTGCAGCTTCCACAGGTTGTGGGAGAACGATACCGCGTCGATCATGGCGTCGTGAAAATCCTTGAAGTCTTTGCCGACCTTGTCGCAGGACTTCTGGTGCGGCACGTAGCCGGGCTTTCGCGGCATGAACCAGGGCGGAATCAACTGCGGCGCGGCCGTCATCTCGGCCTTGTCGCGGTCTTTGAAGTACTTCTCCGCCCAGACGTCCGAGCCGCTTGCAGCGCCCTTGCTGGGCAGCTTGAGTCCGGCGGCGAGGAACTTCAGGTTCCCGAGGATCTTGATCGGCGACAGACCGGGCATTGCGTGCTCCGTAAAGTTTAGGTCTTCATCAGTCTATCAGATCGGTCAGCCGGCGTAAAAGAGCGTGTGGGTCGCTCTACCCCTCGCTCTTCTTCCCTCGCCCGAGCGTCGGGTCTCGCTCCAAATCGCGGATGGTCTCTTCCAACTCCGGCACATTGAGCGCCTTGAGCTGCTTGATGATCGCCTCGACCTGCTTGCGTGTCTCCATCGTCAGTCGCGCCGCCGCCGCCTGATTCACCGCCATCTTCTCGATCACTTGCGGCTCGGTCGTCGGCATCTGTGCGCTCCAACTGCTGCCACCGCTGTCGCGCAGCGTGACGACTTCGACACCCACGCCGGTCTGGGCGGCAATGCGCTCGCGCTGCTCGAACGTCAGCAGCACGCGGACCTCCTCGCCGCCGCCGCCGCGATCGGGTGGCGTCACCGAGGCGGCGAGTCCGAGCGCGGACTTCTCCAGCGCTTGCGTCTTCTGGAGGATCTGTTCGGCCATCTCCTTGAGCCGCTCGGGATCCTTCTCGTCCACCATCTTCAGCGCCAGCTTGAGCGTGTCTGCCTGCTTGCGCTGGATCTCGTCGAGGTCGGCCATGAGCAAAGGATGCAACGACGCGCGCGGCGGACTGTCAAGCGCGGTGTGCCTTCAGTCCAGGCTGCGCAGGAGCAGGAGCGCGCGGGGCGCGACTTCCAGCGCGCCGCCGGCCGGGAGCCCCTGGCGGTTGCGCGCCCGCCGCAGCTCGGGCAGGTCCCCCGTGGACGTATCGAAGACCCGCATCCAGCGCGCGGCGAAATGCGCGGGTGGCAGCGTGAAAACGAGCTTCTCGTGGTGCGCATTGAAGACCATATAGAAGCTGTCGTCCGTGATTGGATCGCCGCGGAAATCGGTGCGCGCGATTGCGCCGCCATTCAGGAATACCCCCAGCGACTTGGCGAACCCGACGTTCCAGTCTTCGTCGCTCATCTCGGCGCCATCGGGCTTGAACCACGCCAGGTCTTTCACCTCGCCGCCGTGAATGGCACGCCCCTGGAACCACCGCCTGCGCCGGAAGATGGGGTGGTCCTTGCGCAGTCTCATGAGGGCGCGGGTGAATTCGAGCAGGTCCTCGTCGACGCGCGTCCAGTCGAACCAGGACAGCCCGGTATCCTGGCAATAGCCATTGTTATTGCCTTGCTGGGTGCGGCCCAGCTCGTCGCCGGCGTTGAGCATCGGAACGCCCTGCGAGAGCAGCAATGTGGCGATGAAGTTGCGCTTCTGCTGCTCGCGCAAGGCATTGATCGTCGCATCGTCGGTCGGCCCCTCGGCGCCGCAATTCCACGAGCGGTTGTGGCTCTCGCCGTCGCGGTTCTCCTCGCCATTCGCCTGGTTGTGCTTCTCATTATAAGAGACCAGATCGAACAGCGTGAAGCCGTCGTGCGCGGTGATGAAATTGATCGAGGCGAAGGGCCGCCGCCCGCTCTCTGCATATAAGTCCGAGCTGCCGGTGAAGCGATAAGCGAACTCGCCCAGCCGGGCGTTCTCCCCGCGCCAGTAATCGCGCACGGTATCCCGGTACTTGCCGTTCCATTCCGACCACTGCGGCGGGAAGTTGCCGACCTGGTATCCGCCCTCGCCTACGTCCCAGGGCTCGGCGATGAGCTTTACCTTGGATACCACCGGATCCTGTTGAATGAGGTCGAAGAAGGCACTCAATCGATCGACGTCGTGCAGCCCTCGTGCGAGCGTGGAGGCGAGGTCGAAGCGGAAGCCGTCCACGTGCATCTCTTCAATCCAGTAGCGCAGGGAATCCATCAGGAGCTGCAGGACGTGCGGGTGCCTCATGTTGAAGGTGTTCCCGGTCCCCGTGTAATCCATGTAGAAGCGCGGATCCTCCTTGACGGTCCGGTAATAGGCGACGTTGTCGATGCCTTTGAAGGACAGCATCGGGCCCAGGTGGTTGCCCTCGCAGGTATGGTTGTAGACGACGTCGAGCAGGACCTCGATGTTCGCCTTGTGCAGCGTCTTCACCATCTGCCGGAATTCCTGTACCTGCTCGCCGCGCTGGCCCCGGCTGGAATACTCATTGTGGGGCGCGAAGAAGCCGATCGTGTCGTAGCCCCAATAGTTGCGCAGCTTCTTGTCGAGCACGTGCTGCCCATGGACGAACTGGTGCACGGGCAGGAGCTCCACCGCGGTCACGCCCAGCTTTTGCAGGTAATCAATCGCTGCCGGCGACGAAAGCCCGGCGTACTTGCCGCGCCATTCGGGCTGGACGGCCGCGTTGCTCTGGGTGAAGCCTTTGACATGCACTTCGTAAACGATGGTTTCATTCCAGGGGATATTCGGCTTGCGGTCATCGCTCCAGTCGAAGTAGGGATTGGTGACGATGCCACGCGGCATATAAGGCGCACTGTCCCCGCCGCTCGGACCGCCCTCTGGATCATCGAATCGATAAGGATAGATCGCCGGGTTCCAGGTGGGCAGACCGTCAATGGCGCGTGCATATGGATCGAGCAGCAGCTTGGCCGGATTGCAGCGGTGGCCGCGCGCGGGATCCCAGGGACCATGGACGCGATAGCCATAGCGCTGGCCGGGCTCCAGGCCGGGCAGGTATCCATGCCAGACGCTGCCGGTGGATTCGGGGAGATCCAGGCGCTGCTCGTTCCCGGAGGTGTCGAAGAGGCAGAGTTCGACGCGCTCGGCGACCTCCGAAAAGAGCGCGAAGTTGGTGCCGGCGCCGTCGTACGTGGCGCCCAGGGGATAGGTGCGGCCGGGCCAGATGCGCATAGGGCGCGCAGATTGAGCGCCTGGGCTCTCCGTTCGCAATGACCCAGGCGGCGCGATGTCAGGTGGCAGCGTGACGCCGTTCGATTTGCCGCTTGAGCACCAGCGGGAAGATGAGCAGGGCAGCGACAGCGACTGCGATGGCGATCTCCACCCAGCGCATTTCGCTGGCGAGCCGCTGTGAGCGGCCGAAGGCATAGCCCGCGCCGACCATCAGCGCGACCTCGAGCAGGCCGATGGCTGCATTGATCAGGGTGAATCGCCACGCGGGATAACGGGCAGCGCCGATGGCCAGATAGACGGGGCCGCGCAGCCCGACCAGGAAGCGGCCGAGCAAGATGGCGCGGAAGCCGTGGCGCTGCACCAGATTTTCGCCCCAGCCGCGCAGAGGGGGCGTGATGATCTTCTGGCCAATGCGGGTGCGCAGCAGGCGCGGCAGGAAAACGCGCCCCACCAGATACGTCGTTGAGTCGCCGAGCACGATGGCCGCCCAACAGGCGAGATACGCGCCCGCCAGCGAGACGTTCCCAGCGTGGGCCATCCAGCCTGCTCCAAGCAGCGCCAATTCTTCCGGCAGCGGGACCACGAGCGTCGAAAGCACGACGCCAAAGATGGCCCAGGCGGTCGACATCAGGCGTTCCGCGGCCAGCGCACGACGAACGTGGTGCCCTGATCAGCATTCGAGTGCACTGCAATGGTGCCCCCGTGCGCGGTGACGATGAGCTGCACGATATAGAGGCCCAGACCGAAGCCTTTGGGCTGCGTGGCCTCGGCGGTCGCGCCACCGCGCTGGAAGGCCTGGAAGATGAAAGGCAGCACCTCCGGCGAAATGGGGACGCCGCGGTTGTGAACCTCGAGCCTGACGGCGTCCTTCTCGTCCTCGAGCGTCAGTGTCACCGGGGTGTCGGGCGGGCTGTAGCGGAGGGCGTTGATGACCAGATTGGCGATCACCTGGAGGGCGCGGTCGGGGTCCCATCGGCCCCTGCTGTCCCCGTTGGCCGAGAACACCACGACGCGCGCCGGGTTGAGCACGCGCGCGTTGTCGATGACCTGCTGGCAAAGCACGAGCAGGTCGCAGTCGAGCCGCCGGATGGGAATGCCGCCACCTTCCTTCGCGCGCGCGTAGTCCAGCAGGTCGTGGATGAGGTGCTCGATGCGGACAGCGTTCTGCGAGATGAGGTCAACGTTCCGAGTCTGGCCCTCGTCGAGGCCACCCTTGCGCTCGAGCAGTGTGGCGCAGGCGACGATGACGCTGAGCGGGCTGCGCAGGTCGTGGCTGAGCACGCCCAGCATGCGGTCGCGAAAGTCGAGCGCGGCGCGCAACTCGCGCTCTTCGGCCACCTTTTGAGTGATGTCGGTGTTGACAGCGACCGCGCCGATCACACGGTCGCCCAGCCGGATGGGCGCTGCCGAGCTGCGCACGATTACCTCTGCTCCGGTTTTGAGGTTCCGCACCAGCAGCTCTTCAGTCCCCGACTCACCGGACAGGGCGCGCGAAAACAGGGTCTCCGCGTAAACAATGGACTGGTCAGAGCCGGCGCGTCGCATGTGCAGCTTGTCCGGAAGGTCGGTGTTGAGCTGGCCCAGGTTGTCGTAACCCAGCATCCGCAGGCCCGCGGTGTTGACGCGCTTCACTCCGGTCGGGTCACCGACGTAAACCGCCTCGGGAATGCTCTCGATCACCGCCTCCAACTCGGCCGCGCGAGCCTTGACTTCGGCTGCGCTGCGCGCCTGCACCAGCAGCGCGGTGACCCGGTTCGCCATGGTGCGGAACAGGAACTGGTCCTCGTGAGAAAATTTATAGGTGGTGTGTGAGCCCATGATTGCCACGCCCAGCAGCTCTGTTCCGAGCATCATCGGGACGCCGTAGAGCGCGTGCGTCCCGGCCTCGACAAAGACCGTGCCGCTGAGCTTCGGGTCATGCTGGGCATCGCGCAGGAAGAGCGGGGTGCTGCTCTGCGCGACCTGCCCTGCAAAGCCTTCGCCGAAGTTGATCCGCGCGTTCTCCGCGCTCCCAAGGAGGCCCGCGGAGGCCCGCATCTGGAGCACCTCGCCGTCGCGCAGGAGGACGGCGACCGAGTCCACCGCAGCCGTCGTATCCAGCAAGACGTCGAGTGTGCGCGGCAGCAGGGACTCGATATCGTGGTGCACGAGCGCCATGGTCGAGATGCGATCGAGCGCTTTCAGCGTGCGTTCGCGCGCTTCGCTGTATCGGACGACCGAGGTTGCGATCGCATGATCGATCGCCTGGTGGAGCCGCGGCAGCTCGCTCGACCGGGCCGACGGCGAGCCTTCGTTCGCAAGAAGCGCTGTGATGCACGTGCGAATCGCCGCATATTCCGAGACCACTTGAGCGAGGTCATAGCCAATCTCCAGGCGCTCTAGCGCATGCAGGCGCGGGTATTGGTCGGGCGGCTGCGGGTCGAAGCCGGCGCGCGTATCGTCGATGAAGTGGACCAGGTCGTCCAGGTAGCCGGGCATGTGGTCGAGCAGCAGTGGCCTGGTCAGCCGCTGGGCTACTACCATCCGGCGCACAATCGTCTCCCAACTCGCCAGGATTTCGTTCTTGCGCTCTCGCAAGAGGTCGGCGAGCCGGTGGGGGGCTGCTGCAGTGCTCGGCTGCTCCGGCATAGGACAGGAACCTAGGCACTGGTATCGAGAGCGGCGAGCGACCGGGCGTAATAGTCCAACAAGTCGGCAGCGTGCGGGTGCACGCCGAGAAAAACTCTTCCGTCCCTGACCTCGAGCGCACCGCGCCGCTGTAAACGCTCCAGGGCGAGGCGGACGATTTCTTCAGCTTCCTCGAGCAGAAGGACGTCGCCTTCCAGACGGGCGAGGTCGCGATTGCGGTCCTCGTCAGCC
>JANYKT010000213.1 GCA_025358085.1 Deltaproteobacteria bacterium
CATGCCGTAGAACGAGCGGTAGACGAACACGACCGAGATCGCGAAGAAGATCGCCGAAAGCACGAGGCTGGTCTTGCGCTCGAGACCGATCGCGAGCTCCACGGCGAGCAATCCGAACAGCGTCGTGAACTTGATGATCGGGTTCATCGCCACCGAGGAGGTGTCCTTGAAGGGGTCGCCCACCGTGTCGCCGACGACGCAGGCGGCGTGCAGCGGCGTGCCCTTCATCTTGAGCTCGACCTCGACCACCTTCTTCGCGTTGTCCCAGGCGCCGCCCGCGTTGGCCATGAAGATGGCCTGGAAGAGCCCGAAGAGCGCGATCGAGATCAAGTAGCCGATGAAGAAGTACGGCTCCAGGCAGGCGAACGCGAGCGTCGAGAAGAACACCACCAGGAAGATGTTGAACATGCCCTTCTGGGCATATTGGGTGCAGATCTCGACCACCTTCTTGGAGTCTTCGATCGAGGCCTTGGCGGCGCCGTCGAGCTTGATGTTGGCCTTGATGAACTCGACCGCGCGGTAGGCGCCGGTGGAGACCGCCTGGGTCGAGGCGCCGGTGAACCAGTAGATCACTGCGCCGCCCTTGATGAGGCCGAGCAGGAAGGGCGCGTGCAGGATGGTGAGGTACTGCATGTTCGAGCGCAGGCCGTCGGTGAGGACCATGATGATGGAGAAGATCATGGTGGTCGCGCCGACCACCGCGGTGCCGATGAGCACCGGCTTCGCGGTGGCCTTGAAGGTGTTGCCGGCGCCGTCGTTCTCCTCGAGGAACTGCTTGCCTTTCTCGAACGAGAGGTCGAAGCCAAAGTCCTTCTTCACCTCGGCTTCGATGCCCGGGAGGGTCTCGATGATGGACAGTTCGTAGACTGATTGCGCGTTGTCGGTGACCGGTCCGTAGCTGTCGACCGCGATGGTCACCGGGCCCATGCCGAGGAAGCCGAAAGCGACCAGGCCGAAAGCGAAGACGGCGGGCGCGAGCATCATGGCGCCGAGGCCGTACGAGGAGACCCAGAAGCCGACGCCCATCAGCACCACGAGCACGATGCCGAGCCAGTAGGCGCTGAAGTTGCCGGCGGTGAGGCCGGCGAGGACGTTGAGCGAGGCGCCGCCTTCGCGCGAGGCGGTGACGACCTCGCGCACGTGCGCCGAGTCGGTCGAGGTGAAGACCTTGACGACCTCGGGGATGATGGCGCCCGCGAGCGTGCCGGCGGTGATGATCAGCGAGAGCTTCCACCACATGGTGGTGTCGCCGGCGAGCTCGGGGATGAGCAGGTACGAGACGACGAAGGTAACACCGACGGAAACGAGCGACGTGAGCCAGACGAGCGAGGTGAGCGGCGCCTCGAAGTTCATCTGGTCGGCGTTGCCGTAGCGGCCCTTCGCGATGGCCTCGTTGATCAGGTACGAGACGACCGAGGTGATCACCATCATGATGCGCATGGCAAAGATCCAGACCAGCAGCTGGACCTGGACGCGCGGGTCGTGCACCGCGAGCAGGATGAAGCTGATCAGCGCGACGCCGGTCACGCCGTAGGTCTCGAAGCCGTCGGCACTGGGGCCGACCGAGTCGCCGGCATTGTCGCCGGTGCAGTCAGCGATGACGCCGGGGTTGCGCGCGTCGTCTTCCTTGATGTTGAAGACGATCTTCATCAGGTCGGACCCGATGTCGGCGATCTTGGTGAAGATGCCGCCGGCGATGCGCAGCACGGAAGCGCCCAGCGACTCGCCGATGGCGAAGCCGATGAAGCAGGGACCGGCGTAGTCGCGCGGCACGAAGAGCAGGATGCTGAGCATCATGAAGAGCTCGACCGAGATGAGCATGGTGCCGATGCTCATGCCGGCCTTGAGCGGAATGGCGTAGGTCGGGAACGGCTTGCCGCGCAGGGAAGCAAAGGCCGTCCGGCTGTTCGCGAACGTGTTCACGCGGATGCCGAACCAGGCGACGCCGTAGCTGCCCGCGATGCCGAGCAGCGAGAAGACGACGATGGCGACGACCTTGACCGGCTCGAAGTGACGGAGCCAGCCGAAGTAGATGACCATGATGCTGCCGATGAAGACTTCCAGCAGGAGGATGAACTTGCCCTGGGTGACGAGGTACGTCTTGCAGGTCTCGTAGATGAGCTCGGAGACTTCCAGCATCGACCGGTGCACCGGCAGCTTTTTGAGCTGCTGGAAGATCATCATGCCGAAGGCGAGGCCGAGGATGCAGACGACCAGGCCGCCCATCAGGAGCTGGCGGCCATTGAGCCCCCAGAAGGTGACGGTCTCGAGGTCCGGAAGGATGAGCTTCGCCTCGTCGGCGCGAGCGGCCGGGGCGACGAAGAGCGCCAGAAGGGCGGCGCAGAACGAGGCGAGCGCCTTCTTGACGAAAGGTGTCTTTTGCATAGGAAAACGTCTCCGCTGAATGAGGGCCCCAGACTTTGGGGCGGCGCACCATAGAGTGATTGGCGCTCGCAAGGCAAGCGTGATCCGGGTGCCGAAAAGACAACCCGCGCTCCGTCTTTGACGGCGCGGCGCCCGCGGTGTCACGAAAGCGATTCGCTGCTCAGTTCGCGGCGAGCGGCTTGCCTTCGCCCGCGGTCTTCGCGAGCGCCGCGAAGGAGATGTTTCCGAACCCGCTCTGGTTGCACGAGAACATCACGCGCTTGATCACCTTGAAGGGGATCTTGCGGTCTGCCTGCACGTTGACGAGCCCCTTGAAAGGATGCTCGGGATCGTTGACGTGGATCTGCTCATAGCGGCGCCGCTCCTCGCGGAGCACGTCTTCGAGCTCGGGAACGTTGAGCACGTCGCCCTTCTGCAGGTCTTCAGTGGTGGCGATCTGCTTGCCGTCGAAGGTCACCGAATCGGCCGACACCGAGATGACCGGCGCCCGCTCCAGCTGGCCGCCGTGCTGCGCGGACGGCAGCTTGATGTCCTTGGTCATGTAAAGGATCTCGCCATTGGCCGAAAAGTTCATCAGCAGGAAGATGACGATGATCGAGAACATGTCGACCAGCGAGGTAAGCATCAGGCTTGCGTGGCCCACCTTCTTCGCGCGGGTGAACCGCTTGCCGAGGACCTTGCTGTTGGCGACGCGTTCGCCGGGGCGCTTGCCTGGAGTGACGATGGCCATTGGTTGTCCCGTCAGTTCATCGGCGCAACGGTGACGTTGCGCAGCTGTTCGCCCATGCAGGTGTCCACCGCATTGACGAGGTCTTCGTAGGCCACCGCATCCTCGGGCTGCACGGTGATGGACCCCTGCTCGGGCAGGCTCGCCTTGAGCGTCTTGAGCTTCTCGGAGAGCGTCTTGCGGTCGAAGTTCTGCGCCCCGTCCCGGCTGATCTTGGGGATGTCGATGTTGGCGCCTGCCATGGTCAACGCGTAGCCCTTGTCGGTGAGCATGAGCTTCACGTCGATGGTGTTCTCCAGCTTCTGTTGCTGGTCCGGCGGCCCGCCGCTCGAGGCCACCTGCAGCCCCGCGATCTGCGTCCAGACCGCCGTGATCAGGAGGAAAGCGATGCAGCAGGAGAGCAGGTCGATGAACGGCACGAGGTTGAGCTCGGCGTCCAGCGCCTTCTTCCCGCCTTTCCCTGCTGGTTGTGCTGCTGCGCCTGCCATGTTGTCTCCTTCCTATTGCTGCGGGAGGTTCGCCGGGATCCGCATCTTGTCCTTGTTCGCCACGATCAGGTTGAGCACGCCGACCGACGTCTCGTTGATGTCGTCGATCATGTGCTGCGTGCGGCCCTGCAGGAGCGAGAAAGCGACCAGCGCGGGGATGGCGACGATGAGGCCGAAGGCCGTGCAGTTCATGGCTTCCGCGATGCCGTCGGAGAGGACGCGCGCCTTCTCGGAGGCGTCGACACCGGCGACGCCGGCGAAACACTGGATGAGGCCGATGATGGTGCCGAGCAGGCCGAAGAGCGTCGCCACGTTGCCAATCATGGCGAGATAACCGGTGCGCTTCTCGATGCGCGGCATCTCGCGGAGCGAAGCCTCGTCCATGGCGGCCTGCACTTCATCTTCGCCCTTGGGGACATTGATGAGGCCGGCCTTGACGATGTTGGTCAGCGGCGTCGGCTTCTGGCCGGCGGTGTAGCTGATGGCTTTCTCCAGATCGCCATTGAAGATGTGCGTCTTCAGCCCGCGAAGAAACTGTTCCTTGTCTACGCTGGCACCGAAGAAGAGGACCTGGATGCGGTCGATGATCACCGCGATGGCGAAGACCATGCAGATCGCGATGGGGTACATGCCCGGTCCGCCACCCTTCCAGTGCTGTGCAACCGACTCTAAGAAGGAACCCATGTTTTTCTGCCTCGCTTCGAGAAAGAGATTTCCAACCTGTGGTGCTTACTACCCCGTCCTGCACTTCCCGAGCCTGAACCCGTCATTGGCAACGAGCGCAATCTTGGGTGTCCTTGCCCGTTCGTCAATCGGGCGCTTGCTGCTGCTCTCCGAAAGCGCCTGTTCCTGCGTGTTTCCAGGCCCGTGGCGAGCTCTCCCGCGGACCTTCCCGAGCGACCCTCCTTGTTACGAAGAGCGCGGGAGGCTGGATGCTGCCCTTCCGCCGTGTCGATCGATCGGGTAGAGGATCCGCCCTCCATGGCGGCCCCGAGAGAGAACATTTTTCCCAAGGTCCGGCACGTCGCGTTGTCGTTTGCTGAACTTCCCTTTGCCGAGGCGCTGCTGGTTCCTGCGAATTACAGCAGCGGTTCGGCCGCCGGCGACTTGGCGCTGCCAAGGGTTGCGATGCTCGATGTCTCGCTGCCCGGCTCGCCCGCCGAGGAGTGCCGCTCCATCGACGGCGCGCCCGCGGCGGTGCGGTGCGTGAACTCGCTCGAAGGGCGCAAAGCAGCCGGCGACGCCGCCGCCGCCGCGACGCAGGTCGGCGAAGCCATTTTGCTGGCCGGGCTCGACCGCTGGTACCGGATGGGCCCCGAGGGCGCGGGCTTCTGCCGCTCGTGCGAGCTGGGCCTGGTCGAGGAGCTTCGCGAGAGCTACGGCGATCATGTGCAGCCCTTCGACGCGCTGGCCGGAATGCGTGACTCCGCCGTGGCCCCGCGCGAGAGGCCGTTCGCGCGGCAACGCGAGGCAGGGCGCTTCGCCGAAACGGTCGAGGCAGGCAAACGCGTGGTCCTGCGCGCGCGCGACGAAGCACGCAAGACCCGCGGCACCGAGCAGGCCGTGCTGGGACGCGTCGGCACGCTGACGCCCGCGGCGCTGGCGCTCTGCCGCCACCTCGACGGACTGGTCTTCGATCTGCCCTCGCTCGATCCGTACGAGGCCCTGCTCCCGCTCCTGGCCGCGCGCGCCGCGCTGGGGCAGCGGCCCGCGGTGGCGGTCCCGCCGATCACTGCCAGCGAGGCGCAGGTGCGGCTCTTCGCCGGGCTTGCAGCAGCCCTTGACGCGGACCTCCTGCTGCCCGAAGGGGCACCGGCACCGCTCGAGGCAGCGCTGGCGGCGCACCGCAAATTTCTCGGACTGGTCCGGGAGCGTTACCGGCCCTCCGAACCGCTGCTCGATGCCGAGGTGCTGCTGTCCCCGCTCTGCGATCACTGGACCGCAGGCGCCCACTGGAAGGCTTCAGGGGACGCCGTGGCGGCGCTGGCGCGGCTGCATCTGCAGCCCGGCGTGCGGCTCGAGCTCGCGACCGCGCCGCGCACGCAGCTTTTGCTGGTGGCGGGCGGCGCGGCGCTGGGCGTGCGCGATGCGCTGGCGGCCCGGCGCCACGTCGAGGGCGGCGGCGATCTGCTGCTGGTCGGCAAGTGCGCCACCATCGATGACGAAGGCCGGCCCGGCGAAGCGGTCTTTCCCGAGGTGAAGTTGGGTCTCGAGCGCGTGGGCGAGGGCCGCGTGCTCGCCATCGAGGAAAGCGCGGACCTGCCGGCGCTCCAGCGCGTGGCGCGAGAGCTGCTGGGCCGTGGCCGCGCGCACCTTTCGCTTTCCGGACGCGCGCAGATTGTCGCGCGCGCGTACCTCGATCCCGAGCGCAAGCTCGACGTGCACCTGGTCAACTGCGACCTGCGCGACGGCGCGCTGGTGCCGGGGCAGGGCGTGCAGCTCTTCATCGCCGGGCAGGCTGCGGGCGGCGGGCGGGCCGGCTACTGGTTCTCGCCGGACCGCGAGGGAGGCCGCGACGGCGAGCGCATCGTGCTGAACCCGAGCGGCTTCAGCGTCTCGACCGTTCTGCCGGCGGTGGGCGCTCACGCGCTCTTGGCCGTGCCGCGATAGGTGCCTTGAGGTCGCTGAAGAGAATCGCCGGCGTCTCACCGCTTTTGCGGCGGAGCTACGGTTTCACCGGCGGCGGGTCGCTCGATTTGTCCAGGTCAACGATGCGCCGGGTGCCGAGATACGGCGCGGTCTCATAGCGGACAATCTTGCCGATTTTGCGAACGATCAGCGCCATGCGCTGGGCCTCGCGCACGATCGCCCCCAGCTCCTCGCGTCCGCGCTCGTTCTCGCGCGTGCGGCGAAAGAGCAGCTCGGAGAAGCCCATCACACTGGTGAGCGGCTGATTCAATTCGTGCGCCGCCGCGCCCGCCAGCTCCGAGACCAGCGCTGCCTTCTCGGCCACCGCCAGCTGCTCGCGGGTGCGCGAGAGTTCCTCCTCGACGCGCAGCTCCTCGCGCAGGTCGCGGAAGATCCCCACCGTCGCGGTCTCCCGGGCGCCCTCGGTCACCAGCGCCACCGACATGCTGACCGGCACCACCTCGCCGCTCTTCGCCACCAGCTCGCCGGGCAGTGGCAAAAGCTCTTCCCCAGAGGCCCGCGCCGCCCGCAGCCTCGCCATCACGGCCGCCGCCTGCCCTGGCGGATAGAAATCCTTGACCGACAGGCGGCCCACCACCTCTGCGGCGGTAAAGCCGATCACGCGCTCGGCTCCCTTGTTCCACAGGAGCACGCGGCCGCGCAGGTCGGCGGCCACCACGCCCCCGGGGGTCGCGTCGATCAGCCGCTCGAGGAACTCCTTCGTCTGGCGCAGCTCGACCTCGAGCTGCCGGCTCTCGGTGACATCGCGGAAGCTGATGATGGCTCGCGCCTGCTGCGACCGCAGCCGGCCGGCCGAGACCGACAGCGTGACCCGCCTGCCGTTGCGTGTCTGCAGCTCCAGATCGGCCGAGAGCACGCGGCCGCCGCGCGAGACCTCGCGCCAGACCAGCGCGGCCGCCATGGCGCTCTCCGGCGCGACGGTCTCCTCAAAGCGCATGCCCTTCGCCTGCTCGGCCGAGACGCCCAGCGTGGCGCAGCCCGCCGGGTTGAGCGAGAGCACGCAGCCGGCTTCGTCGAGCACGGCCATCCCGTCGATGACATGGCTGAAGACGTCCTCGTAGCGGCGCAGCAGGTGCATCTGGCGCTCGGCCGCGAGGCGCTTCTGGCCTTGGCGCGCGAGCAGGAGCAGCAGCGCCGGCAGATCCGTCGCTGCGTTTCCCGCCCGGATGAAACCGTCGAGCTGTGCCAGAAGCTGGCCGAGGGCCGCGTCGATCGGGGCACCGTCCTCGAGAATGCCGACGATCGGAGCGCAGCGTCCGCGGACCTGTGCGACACGGGCCTCGCGATCGGGCCCGGCCAGGTCGACCACCGCGGCAGAGCGCAGCTGGAGTCCGCCCAGATGCTCTCCGAGGGCAGCGGCAGCGGGGCCAACGAGAGTGAGCTGGTTGTGCGGGTCGATCACGGGTTTTTGAATCTCCAGCCCCCGCCGGTTTTACCACTGCGAGCTTGCAAAGGTCAGGTCGCCCGGAAAGCTGCGCTGGCCGCGGCCATCACTTCCTTGACCGCGACACCGTGCTCGCGAGCGGCGCGGGCGCAGTCCTCGAACTCGGGCGCGGCGTTGAGCAGTCGCGTCCCCTGCCTTCCGAGCTTGATGCGGACCGGGCCATACGCAGTCTGCACCTCGACCAGCTCGCGCGTGAGAACGCTGCGCTCGACGCGGTGGCTTCGCACGCCCAGCGTGGTGGTCTCGCGAAAGAGCGCCGCCTGCACCGCTTCGCGCGCGCTTTCGGGGACGAGCGCTCCGAGCAGGTGCCCCGGCCTCCCCTTCTTCATGGTCAGCGGTGCGACCCAGACATCGAGCGCACCCGCCTGCAGCGCGGCTTCCAGCGCGACCGCGGCGAGCTGCGGGCTCAGGTCGTCGAGGTTTGCCTCGATCACGAACGCGCCCTCGGCCTGCGCGACCGAAGTGCCCAGTACCACCCGCAGCACGTTGGGGGCGTCGTCCCAGCGCCTGGTGCCCGCGCCGTAACCGATGCCCTCGATCGCGAGCTCGGGCAGCGCTGCGACGTGCTCGGTCCAGGCGGCAATCATCGCCGCGCCGGTGGGCGTGGTGCGCTCTCCTGCACCGCTCGGGCGCAGGCTGCGGCCGCGCAGGACCTCGAGCGTTGCGGGTGCGGGCAAGGGGATGATGCCGTGCGCGCTGCGGGTGGTGCCGCCGCCCGCCGGGGGCGCGAGCGCGACGATGCGGTCGACACCGAGCGCGTCGATCAAAAGCGCGTTGCCGACCACATCGGCGATGGAGTCGAGCGCGCCCACCTCGTGGAATTCGACGTCGTCGGGCGCGACGCCGTGCACGCGGCCCTCCGCCTCGGCGAGCAGCGTGAACGCCTGCAGCGCGAGGATGCGCGCGCGGGCCGGCAGAGCGGCGCTTTGCAGCAGATCGCGGATGACCCGGAAGGGCCGGTGCTGGTGACTTTCGGCGGGCGCCTCCACCTCGACATGCAGGCAGCGGATACCCGCGACCTCAGCGGGCCGTGCAGTGACTTTCACCGCGACCAGATCGAGCTCGCCCGAAGCCGCGGCCAGCGCGCGCAAGCCGTCGTCGAGCGCAGTCCGCGGCGCGCCCAGGTGCAGGAGCGCCGCCAGCAGCATGTCGCCGGCGATGCCGCCGATAGGCTCCAGCACGAGCGTCCGCACGCCCCCGGGCCTACTTTCGCGCGGGGGCGCCAGGGGGCGCTCGGCCGAGGTTGCGTTTCGCGGAGGGCCGTCCAGACTCACGAGCGGGCCTTGTGAGCGCCCCGGGCAATCAGCGCCGCCTGGAACCCGGCGCCGAAGCCGTTGTCGATGTTGACCACGCTGACGTTTGCCGCGCAGGAATTGAGCATGGAGAGCAAGGCCGCCAGGCCACCGAAGGAAGCGCCGTAGCCCACGCTGGTGGGTACCGCGATCACCGGCCGCGCCACCAGGCCTCCCACCACCGACGGCAGCGCGCCTTCCATGCCGGCGCAGACCACGACCGCGTCAGCCTCGCGCAACTCTGCCGTGCGGCGCAGCAGGCGGTGCAGCCCGGAGACGCCCACGTCGTAGATACGCTCGACGTGCGCGCCGACCAGGTGCGCGGTGGCGCAGGCCTCCTCGGCGACCGGGATGTCAGTGGTGCCGGCGCAGACCACCGCGACTCTTCCCTCGCGCGGCGGTGGCTTTCCGTCAGCGCCCGCGTGCGGTGCGGTGAAGGTTCGCGAGATGGGATCGTAGCGGCCATGCGGCGCGGCAGCGAGGCACGCGGCCTCCGCCTCGGGCGACATGCGGGTCACCAGCACCGACTGCCGAAGCGAGACCAGCCGCTCGACCAGCGCGCCAATCTGCTCGGGCCGCTTGCGCTCGCCGAAGACCACTTCGGGCACGCCCTGCCGCAGGGCCCGCTCCCCATCCAGCGTCGCGAAGTCGCCCACGTGCTGCACGGGAAGCTCCGCCAGCCTGCGCGCCGCCTCGTCGACCGAGACTTGCCCGCCCCTGACCTGCTCGAGAAATTCCTTCAAGGTCCGCGCGTCCATGCACTCTCTTACGCCAATCAAGGCACAAATCTTGTGATGCTTGCTCTGCGAACCGCCGCGCTCCCTGCGCCTCCGGGTCCTACGCCGCGCCCAGCATCGAGAGCAGGCGCGAGAGCGAGTCATCGACGGGCGCGCAGACGATGCGGCCCGCCTGGCGAACCCCGGGCAGGCGCAGGTCGGTGACCAGCAGCAGCGCCGAGTCGAGGTCTCCGAAGCAGGCCGCGATAGTGTCGTGCAGCGTGCCTTGCCCGACGTGTGGAATCGACGGCACGAGCGTCAGCCCCGACGCCGCGCCCACCCCGCCGACGTAGCTGGAGACGACGATGTTGGCCATCTCGGCAAGCGCGCTCAGGTACATGGGCCCGTCGTCGAAGCTGGCCGCGCCGCGAAAAAGGGGCGCGCCCAGCAGCAGGCCACCCATCAGCTGCGCACCTTCGGGCGTGACGTGCATCATCCAGCGCATCCGCGCGCCACCCTCGACAGTGAAATGCACCGAGAAAGCCGCAGCGTCGGGCTGCAACACGCGGCCGACCCCGCCAGGCGGAGCCACCTGCGCCCGCGGCTGCACCGCTTCGACCGAGGTGCCGAGCAGCCGCCCCAGCGAGCGTCCCGCATCGGCCGAGCCCAGATATGCGAGCTGCCGCATGGCCTCGACCTGCTGCGGCGTCAGGTCGAGCGGCGACAGCATACCGTGTGCCATTTACGCCGCTCCTTTCGCGACCAGCCGCACCGGCGCGAAAGCCAGCTCGGCGAGGCCGCGCGGGTCCAGCACCAACAGGGGCCGCCCGTTGCCGAGCACGGTGGTCCCGGCGAGACCCTTGATGCGATCGAGCGGCGGATAGAGAGGGCGCAGCACCGCCTCTTCCTGCCCCACGAACCGGTCGACCGCGACAGCGAAGGTGACGCCGTCCACTTCCAGGACCGCGAAGGGCCGCGGCCCGGGCGGCGCCAGCGAAGGAAGCCCGAAGAGCTTGGCGAGCGAAAAAGCGCGCACGAGCTGGCCCATCACCGCGAGCGAGCGCGCCTCGAAGCCCTCGCCCCCGCGCGCCGAGAGATCGTACTCGATGGTCGAGAGCACGCGGTGAAGCGGCATCCCGTACAGCTCGCCGCCCACCTGGAGCAGCAACAGATTTGCCATCGACACCGAGAGCGGCAGCTCGAGCGTGAAGCGCGCTCCCTTCCCGGGCGTGGAGCGGATGCCGAGCTTTCCGCCCAGCGCCTCGACCGCGCCCTTGACGGCGTCGAGGCCGACGCCGCGCCCGGAGACATCGGTTGCCTCGGTGCGGGTTGAAAGGCCGGGCAGGAAGGCCAGCTCGTAGGCGGCCTGATCGGACAACGAGGCTGCCTGGTCCAGGCTCAGATCGCCGCGGGCGACCGCGCTCTTTCGCAGCCGCGCGGCGTCGAGGCCGCGGCCGTCGTCGGCGATCTCCACATAGACCTTGTCGCGCTCGCGGCGGGCCGAGAGGGTCAGCTTGCCGCGCTGCGATTTGGCCGCGGCGAGCCGCACCGCCGGGGTTTCGAGACCGTGGTCGACCGCGTTGCGAATCAGGTGCGTGAGCGGGTCGCCGAGCGTTTCGATGACGGTGCGATCGAGTTCGACGTCGGCTCCGGAGACCTCGAGGTCGATCTCCTTGCCGAGCTTGTGCGCCAGGTCGCGGACAGCGCGCGGCAGCCGCTCGGTCAGCGCCGAAAATGGAGTCAGGCGCGCGCTCATCACGTGGCCGTGCAGCTCGCGCGCGGTGCGGCGCAGGCGGTCCACCTCGGCCTCGAAAGCGGCGCCCTCGGGCAGCTTGCGGGCCGCGTCGCGCAGCCGCGCAATGCCGTGCAGCACCTCAGCGGCCTGGTCGAGCAGCTCGTCCAGCGCCTGCGCTCGCACGCGGACGGTCGGCTCGGGCCGCTGGTCGTCCATGGAAAGCGGCCCGTCGGCGCGCAGTGGCTGCGACGGCAAGGCCAGGGCCGGCTCGATCGAGTGCTGCGGCTGTCGGGTGGCGAGTGGCGAGTGGCGCACTTCGACGGTCTCGACCTCAGGGATTCCGGCAAACGCTGCCCGGATCTCCTCGAGCGGGCGCGCCGACGCGAGCAGAGCATTGATGCGCGCGGCGCCTTTTTTCTGCATCAACTGCGCGGGCTGCGGCTCCATCTCCAGCAGCACCCCGAGCGCCTTCAGCTTGCGCTGCACGATCAGCGCGCGCGCCCCCGGGGCCTGGCAGGCGCGCGAGAGCACCACTGCGACGTCCACCCGCGGGACCGCCGCGTCCGCCACCGGCCGGGGGCTGTCGGGCGGCCGGATCAGCGCTGGCAAAGGCGGCTCGGACGGGATGCTTCGGACGGCCGCTTTGAGCCGCGCTACCAGCTCGGGCGAGACTTCCAGCAACGTCTGCCGGGCCATCTCCGCCTCGGCGCGCGCCACCAGCTTGCCGAGCGCGTCCGTCGACTCAAGCAAGAGGTCGATCTCGCGCCGCTCCGGCTTTGCTTTCTGTTCCTTCAGCTTGCCGATCAGCGCCTCGGCCTCGTGCGCGATGTCCACGATGTCGGGGAGCGCCACGGTCGCGGCGCTGCCCTTGATTGAGTGAACGCGGCGGAAGATCGAGTCCCAGAGCGGTCCGCCAGGCGGCTCGTGCTCGATGCGCACCAGCTCGGACGCCAGTAGCGCAAGGCCTTCGCGCGACTCGGCGATGAAGAGCCGCAGGTACTTGTGCGCCGCCGTCGCCAACTACTCTCCGAGGACCTTCTTGACGACCGCGAGCACATCCTCCCCGCGGAAAGGTTTGACGATGAAGTCCGTCGCCCCCGCCTCGATGGCCTCCATCACCAGCGACTCCTGCCCGAGCGCCGAGCACATGATCACCACCGCGCCAGGGTCGAGCTGGACGATCTCGCGGGTGGCGTCGATGCCGCTCTTGTAAGGCATGACGATGTCCATGGTGACCAGGTCAGGCTTGAGCTCGCGGAAGAGGTTGACGGCCTGCACCCCGTCGTCCGCCTCGCCCGCGACGGCGAAACCGGCGGTGGCAAAGATGTCGCGGAGCGTGTTCCGCATGAACAGCGCATCGTCGACGATCAGTACGCGTCTCTGAGGCCCCACGTTACGCCTCCACCAGATTGTCGATGGCCCGCTGCAAGAGTTCCAGATCGATCAGCTTCACAGGACCTTCCGCCGACTGGACCTGCGCATGCGCGGCGCCCTGCCGCGAAGGCAACAGCTGCATCTCGGCGGGCAGTTCCTCGATGCCCGCCACCTCGGAGACGTAGATGCCCAGGTCTCCCTTTTGTCGCTGCAACATCACCACCCGCCCGTCGGGCCGGGCCGGGCGCGCCTTGAGCCCCACCAGCGGCCCCAGGTCGACCACGCAGGCAACCCGGCCCTGCTGGTTCATCACCCCAAGCAGAGCCGGCGGGGCCCGCGGCACGCGCGCAATGACCGAGACTTCGGTCACCCGGCGTACCGCCGACAAAGGGATGGCGTAGCGGTCTCCTCCATGGATGCAGATCACGGCGCGGGACACGATGTGGTCACTCCAGCTTGAAGCGCGAGACGACGGTCTGCAGCTCCAGCGAAAGGTTGGTCAGCTCTTGAGCGGCGGACACCATCGAAGCGGTGGTGGCCTCCTGCTCGGTGATGGCGTGCGAGACCTCTACAGTGCTCTTCGCGTTCCCCGACGCGACCTGCCGGATGTCACCAATGGCCTTCACCATCTCTTCGGATCCCGCGAGTTGCTCCTTGGCCGCAAGCGAAATCGCCGTGACACGCTCGGAGCCGGCCTGGGTGGCATGAACGATTTCGTCGAGCGAAAGGATGATCTGCGCCAGGTCTTCGCGGCCCTGCCCCAGCTCGTCGATGCCTTCCTTCATGGCGGCGACCGCGTGCTGGCTGCGCTGGCTGATCTCCTGCGCGAGACGACTGATCTGCTCGGCGCTGCGCCCCGCGCTCTCGGCGAGCTTGCGGACTTCATCGGCGACCACGGCAAAGCCGCGGCCGTACTCACCCGCGCGGGCCGCTTCGATGGCGGCGTTGAGCGCCAGAAGATTCGTCTGCTGCGCCACCCCGGTGATGGCGACGACGATCTTGGAGATCTCCTGCGTCTTCTCGCCAAAAGCAAAGACGGTCTCCGAGGCGGCCTCGATCTCGGCGAAGACCTTCTTGATCTTTTCGGCCGCCAGCTGCGCCGCCGCGCCGCCCGCCTGCGCGGCGTTGCTGGTGGCGCCCGCGGCGTCGGCTGCCTTCGCGGCGGTGCCGGCGCTGCGCGAGATGGAGCCGGCGATGTTGGCGATGAGGGCCGAGGCCCGCTCGACCAGCGCCAGCTGGTTTTCGGCGCCGCGCGCGATTTGCGACATTGACCCGCCGATGTTCTCGGCCGACGCGTTCACGTTGCCGGACGATTCCTGCATGTCGTCAGCGGAATCGGCGACCGCTCGGCTGGTCTCGGTGATGCGATAGACGAGCTCGCGCAGGTTCTCCTGCATGTGCGAGATGGCGACGGTGAGCTCGTCCACTTCGTCATTGCCGAGCAGGCCGATGGTCTCGGTGACGAGCTTCTTGGAGAGATCGCCACGGCTGATCTCGAGCGCGCTGCGGTTGAGCCGGACGATCCGGTTGGCCACCCGCTTGAGCCCGATGGAGACCGCGATGGCGACCACCAGACCCGCGCCAGCACCGGCAAGAGCGTGCTGCGGATCCATCCCGCGCTGCACCACCTCGGTGGTGAGCACGCCCGAGAGCACCGCCCAGATGGTCATGTCGCCGAGGAAGATCTTGAGAAAGAGCCCGGCGCGGCGCGACGAACGCGGCTGGGGCGGCGGGAAAGCAGCCGGCCAGCCGCGCGAGGCTTGCGGCGGCAGCGAACCCGACGAGGTACGGCTGCCAACCGGGCGCAACGTTTCGACAAGGGCGCGCACGCTCGGATCGGAGGCGTGGTCTTTTTGCGCTGGGGTCGCCATCTAAGCGGCACTGTATCCTTAAGGCGAGCCGAGGCAAATCCTAAGAATTGCGCTGCGCGCAACGGCACGGCGGCCGGTGGGCAGCCGCTCGTCCGCCCCGCTTTGGACAGCGCACGGTTCCGTCCGGGGCGACCGGAGGCGCGCGGAGGTCATCGCGCGACCCTCGAGAACAGCGACGTCCTAGCCGAGCGGCCCGCGGTTCGCTACAACCTGTCTCGATGCCAGCCGCCCGGCCACTCGACGATCGCGCTCGACGCATCCTCGACGCCATCGTGCGCGACCACATCGACGGCGGCGAGCCGGTCGGCAGCCACACCATCGCGCGCCGCTCCGAGGTGGACTGCTCGTCGGCCACGGTGCGAGCGGTGATGGTTGACCTGGAGGCGCTCGGTTACCTGGAAAAGCCGCACACCAGCGCTGGCCGCGTGCCCACCTCGCGCGGGTATCGCTACTATGTCGACGCGCTCCTGCACATGAAGAAGCCGCTGCAGCAGGAGCGCGACCACATCGAGCAAAAGGTGCAGGACGCCGCGGGCCAGATGGAGGGCTTGATGGCGGCCACCTCGCGCGTGCTTCACTCGCTCACGAAGCACGCGGGCGTGGTGGCTTCGCCGCGCCCGCGCTCGGAGCGGCTGCAGCGCATCGAGCTGTTGCCGCTGCGCGAGGGCCGCATTCTGGCGGTGCTGGTGGCGCGCTCGGGCGCGGTGCACAACCGGCTCCTGACCATCCCCGCGGGGCAGCGGATGCCGACCCCGTCCGAGCTGGAGCAGGGCGCGAACTATCTCAACACGCTGGTGCTGGACCTGACGCTGACCGAGGCGCAGGCGCGGCTCAAGGCCGAGCTTGCGCGCGACCGGGCCCAGCTGGACGAGCTTCAGGCTCGGGCGCTCGCGCTGGGGACGCAGGCGGTGCGCCCGGGCGAGGGCCCCTCGGTGCACCTGGAAGGCCAAAGCTCATTTCTCGAAGACCCTGCGCTGGCGCACGACATCGGGAAGATGCGCGCGCTGTTCAAGGCGCTGGACGAAAAGTCGCGGCTGCTGGAAGTGCTCGATCGCGCGCTCGCCGCGGAAGAACTCACCATCTTCATCGGCGCCGAGAGCGGGATCGCAGGTCCCGAGCTGTCCATCGTGGCCGCTCCCTACCGCATCGCCGGTGAGATCGTCGGCGCGCTGGGCGTCATCGGTCCCACGCGAATGGACTATTCCCGGGTGGTGCCGCTGGTCGAGTTCACTGCCCACACGGTCGGGCTCGCGCTCGACCCTCGCGACTAGTATTATGGGAGACCCTACGCGACACCGTGCCAATTTCGACTTGGCATGAGTTGCGTAGGGTGTCCCCAAAAGGAGGATCTTTGATTCCTGACGAACCGCAGCTGCAAGATGACGCGGCGGCCGAGCAGTCCGGCGCCGCGCAGGACGAGATCCCGGTGGACGATTCTCTCGCTGGCGACCCGCCCGCGGGCGATGTCGGGAGGCTCCAGGCCCGGGTTCGCCTGCTCTCGGCCCAGCTGGAGGAATCGTTTGCCCGCGCGCGCGAGACCTCGGAGCGGCTCAAGGAAGAGCACGAGCGGCTTCTCCGCAACGCCGCCGAGTTCGAGAACTTCAAGAAGCGCGCGCAGAAGGACAGGGAAGACGTCCAGAAGTTTGGCAGCGAGCGGATGCTGCGCGACTTCCTGCCGGTGGCCGACAACCTCGAGCGCGCGCTGGACCACGCGGAAGGGCATGCGCTCGCGCAGGTGCTCGAGGGCGTGAAGCTGGTCCAGAAGCAGCTCGATGCCGCGCTGGGCAAGCACGGCGTCACCAGCTTCTCCGCGATGGGCAAGCCATTCGACCCCAATTTTCACGAGGCGCTGATGCAGCAGGAGAGCGACGCGCCGCCGAACACCGTGGTCTCCGAAATGGCGCGTGGGTACAAGCTGAATGACCGCCTCATCCGCCCGGCCGCTGTCGTGGTCGCCAAGGCAAAGGAGCCAGCGGGAGACGCAGGAGGAACCCCTGAAGTCTCGTGAAGCGCGCGGGCATGGTTTAATCTTTGACCTCGCTGGCGCGTTCTGTTCAGCTGAGTCAGGGGGGGCTCCTTCATGGCGAAGGTGATCGGTATTGATTTGGGCACCACCAACAGCTGCGTCGCCGTGATGGAAGGCGGCGAGCCGGTGGTGATCCCGAACTCGGAGGGGAGCCGGACCACTCCGTCGATGGTCGGTTTCACCGAGGCCGGCGAGCGGCTGGTCGGGCAAATCGCCAAGCGCCAGGCCATCACCAATCCCGAGGCAACGGTCTTCGCGGTCAAGCGGCTAATCGGGCGCAAGTTCGACTCGGACGAAGTGCGCAAGAGCATCTCGGTCAGCTCCTATCGCATCGTCGCGGCCGACAACGGCGACGCCTGGGTGGAGATGCGCGGCAAGCGGTTCAGCCCTGCAGAGATCTCGGCGATGATCCTCGGCAAGATGAAGCAGACCGCGGAGGACTATCTCGGCGAGCCCGTCACCGAGGCGGTGATCACCGTTCCCGCTTACTTCAATGACGGCCAGCGGCAAGCCACCAAGGACGCGGGCCGCATCGCCGGATTGAATGTCTTGCGCATCATCAACGAGCCCACCGCGGCGGCGCTCGCCTACGGCCTCGACCGGGCCCAGACCGCGGCGGCAGCTGGCAAGGCCGCGGCGGGTTCGGCCTTGCGCACTGCCGCGGCCGAGAAGGTCTGCGTCTACGATCTGGGTGGTGGCACTTTCGATATCTCGGTTCTGGAGCTGAACTCCGGCGTCTTCGAGGTCAAGGCCACCAATGGCGATACCTTTCTCGGCGGCGAGGACTTCGACCAGCGCATCGTCGAGTGGCTCAATGAGCGCTTTCTCGCGGCCACCCGCATCGATCTGCGCCGCGACCGCATGGCGCTGCAGCGCCTGAAGGAAGCCGCCGAGCGCGCCAAGCACGAGCTCTCGTCGGCAACGGAAACCGACGTGAACCTGCCGTTCATCGCCGCGGACCAGACCGGCCCCAAGCACCTCACCGAGACCATGACTCGCGGGCAGCTTGAGGAGATGGTCACGGACCTGGTCCAGCGCACCGTCGAGCCGTGCAAGCTCGCGCTCAAGGACGCCGGCCTGACCGCGAAGGAGATCGACCGGGTCATCATGGTCGGCGGCATGACCCGCATGCCCCGCGTGCAGCAGGTGGTGCAGCAGTTCTTCGGCAGGGATCCGCACAAGGGCGTCAACCCCGATGAGGTGGTGGCGGTGGGCGCGGCCATCCAGGGCGGCGTGCTCAAGGGCGAGGTCAAGGACGTGCTTCTGCTGGACGTCACGCCGCTGTCGCTCGGCGTCGAGACGGCGGGTGGCGTCTTCACCAAAGTCATCGACAAGAACACGACCATCCCCTGCCGCAAGTCGCAGGTTTTTTCGACCGCTGTCGACAACCAGCCCATCGTCAACATCCACGTCCTGCAGGGCGAGCGCGAGATGGCCTCGGACAACAAGACGCTGGCGCGCTTCGAGCTGGTCGGTATCCCGCCTGCGCCGCGCGGCGTGCCGCAGATCGAGGTCGCCTTCGACATCGACGCGAACGGCATCGTGCACGTGAGCGCCAAGGATCTCGGCACCGGCAAGCAGCAGTCCATCCGCATCGTCGCCTCCTCGGGTCTCACCGAGCAGGAGATCCAGCGGATGGTGACCGAGGCGGAGAGCAACAAGACAACGGACAAGAAGAAAAAGGAACTGGCCGACGTGAAGAACAACGCCGACGGCCTCATCTATACCACCGAGAAGGCGCTGGAGGAGTACGCGACGCTGTTGCCCGCCAAGGACATGGCCGAGATCAGAGCCGACCTGGAGGCGCTCCAGGGCGTGGTGGGTTCGGACGATCTGCCGCGGATCAAGAGCGCGGTGCAGCGGCTCGAAGGCTCGGCGTACCGCATTGCCGACGCGCTCTATTCGAGCGCTGATACGAAGGCCGCGGTCAACAAGCCCTGAAGCGACGGCGCGAATGCCGGCAATAACGGTCGCGCTCGCACGGTTGACAGCTACAATGGCGGTCTTAAGTTACCGCGCGGAGCTGTTCTCACCGCTTGCCTGAGAGATCCCTTTGCAGAAGCGCGACTATTACGAAGTCCTCATGGTCCAGCGGACCGTCACCGGGCCGGAGCTGAAGAGCTCCTTTCGCAAGCTCGCCATTCAATTTCATCCAGACAAGAATCCGGGCGACAAAGCATCCGAAGAGAAGTTCAAGGAGTGTTCGGAGGCGTACGAAGTCCTCGCCGACCCCGAGAAGCGCGCGAAGTACGATCGCTTCGGCCACGCGGCGCCCGGCGGCTTCGGGCCCGGCCCGTTCGAGGGCGGCTTCCAGGGCGGCAACATCAACGACATCTTCGGAGACATATTCGGGGAAATCTTCGGCCAGCGGCAGCGCCAGCAGCGCGGCGCCCGGCAGCGCGGCGCGGACCTTCGCTACAACCTCGAGGTCAGCTTCACCGAGGCCGCGTTCGGCACCGAAGCCAAGGTCAAGATACCGCGCCACAAGCAGTGCGCGGTCTGCCACGGCCTTGGCTCCAAGCCCGGCACGCAAGCCAAGACCTGCCCGACCTGTCACGGCGCGGGCGAGCTGCGCATGACCCAGGGGTTCTTCCAGATCTCGCGGCCCTGCACCCATTGCCAGGGCAGCGGCAAGGTGATCACCGATCCGTGCACCACTTGCCGCGGCGCCGGCAAGACCGAAGCCGAGTCGGTGCTGACGGTCAAGATCCCGCCCGGCGTCGACACCGGCACGCGCCTCAAGCTCACCGGCGA
>JANYKT010000009.1 GCA_025358085.1 Deltaproteobacteria bacterium
ACCGCCGGCTCCCCACGGTCCTGCTCGCGGGCGCGCAGCGGCCCTGGTTGCCCTGGCCGCGGCATGCGCTGGCCACGGCCGCCGATGGGAAGGACGCCATCGTCGTCGAGTTCCAGCCCAGGCTGCTCAACTTCGTGCACAAGGAGGCGGTGCGCATCGGCGACGGCCTCTGCGAGCTGACGTCGCTGGCGGTGGGCTTCGGCGACAAGACCGACGCGACCAAGCCACTCCAGCTGCAGCTGGTCACCATCGGCGCCTCGTCCGCGGGAGCGGCGCCGGACCCAGCCGATCCGGTGGTGCGGCTGCCACCGTTCCGCGCCGGCGGCGCCGGGCCCGGCAAGGTCACCTCATCGAGCATCTTCGTCATGGGCAAGCCGTTGCGGGAGTGGTTCAACACCGACTTCCACCCCGGCCGCCAAGGCCCTCCCACGCTCTTCACCAGCCCCGTCGGCCAGGAGCTCGACTTCCGCAAGGTCTGGGATTCGATGACGGCGCTGACGGGCCACGCGCAGCTCACCGTCAACGAGTGGATCGCCTTCTTCGCCATCATGTACAACGAGACCGGCGGCACCTTCAGGGCGGTTCCGGAGGCCGGCGGCGACCCTTACTTCTTTAACCAGCTGCCGCCCTCGCTAGCCCTTCCCGACGGGAAGGCGTCGTACAACGGCCTTCTCGGGAACCGCAAGGCGGGCAATCAGCTGGCCGCGGCGAACCCGCCGTTCTGGACCGCCGCAGTCTTGACCGACCCGGCCGACATCGCCGCCTGGAACCAGACCAACAACCTGCCCACCAACCTCGGCATGGCGAGCCCGCAACATCCGGGGACCAACCTCGCGCTCTATCCCGGCCTCGGCGTCTGGAACGGCGGCGCGATCCCGGAGGCGCAGAAGACGGCCATCCGCGGCAATCAGGCCCACGAGTGCGACTTCTCCAAGTACCGGGGCCGCGGGCTCAACCAGCTCACCGGGCGCGGCAACTACCTGGCCCACATGGAGAAGGCGCTCGCCGAGGCCGGCTTCCACGCGGACTTCGCGCAGCACGGCAAGGATCGGCCCTCCGACCTGATGACCAACGCGGAGATGGACGCGGCGGTGCTCACCACTCCGCACGTCTACAACACCGCCTTCCGCAGCTTCCACGCCAATCAACTCGGACAGCTGGCGCAGGTCAACCAGGCTCCGCCGGTGTTCTTCGGCGTGGGCGCTGCCACGGGCGGCGGGGCCGGCTACGGCCACCGCTTCGAAGCCCGGTGCCAGGCGATTCTGACGGAGATGACCGCGGCCGGCGTGATCCTGCTGTAGATCGGCCCATGCCCATGCCAGCCGCCGCACCACTGCTGCTGCTCGCGCTCGCGGCGGGCCCCATGGACGGCGCCTATCGGGGCACCGTCGGCAAGCTCGAGGTGTTCGCGCGGCTGCAGGAGGGCGCCAACGGCTCGCTCTCGGGCAGCTACTTCTACGCCGCGCGGGGGCGCGACCTGCAGCTTTCGGGCGAGCGGCGCGGCGCCCGGATTGACCTCATCGAGCGCGCGGGCGGCAAGGCGACGGGCCGGTTCAGCGGCGTCGCCGACGGAGGGACGCTCGCAGGCAAGTGGCGCTCCGGCAGGCGGAGCTTGACCTTCCGCCTCGAGGCGATTCCCCGCGGCGGCCAGGGGCCGGTGCTGATCGCGACCAAGGACGCTTCTCGCACGGTGAAGCTTCCCCGCGGCGGCACCTTCGGCGGCAAGGAGTGCAAGGTCGAGACGACCTCGCCGGAGCTGTTCGGTCTTCTGGATCCAGAGGTCGAGGCAGAACTCAACCGCGCGCTGCGGCCCGAGAACGAGGACTGCAGCGACGCGGGCGAGCACACCCGCTCGTTCCTCGTGCACCTCAACCGCGCCGGCCTTCTTAGCCTGTCGCTCGCGTCGTACGGGTTTTCCGAAGGCGCCGCGCACCCGTACTCGGAGACGGTCTCCTTCAACGTCTGGACGCGCACCGGGCGCACCGTCCGCTGGGACGACCTCTTCCTGGCAGGCGCGGCAGAGGCGGCGAAGTCCCGCCTCGATCCGACCATCCGCGCGGCAGCCGCCAACGCCGAAGCCGATGCTTCCGCGGCGGACCTGCTGCGCAACGCCCTGGCGCCGCCGGACGCCGACTTCTTCCTCGAGGACAAGGGGATCCGTTTGAACCCCTCCCCGGGGTTGCCGCCAGGGCTCAAGGCGCTCGGCCGCGGCGACTTCTTCGTGCCGTTCGAAGAGCTCCGGCCCTGGCTCGCGAGGTCCGGCGACGCGGCGAAGCTGTGGATGCCCTGAAGAGCGACGGCGGAACGGCAGCGAGAGCGCGGGTTCGAGGTAGGACGAGCGTCGGCGTAGACGCCGAGCCCGAGCACCTCCGCACAACGTGGCGGATCACAAATCGGAACAACTCGCGGCTTGAATGTCCTGCCGCCCCGCGCCAAGGCCGGCGAGTTCGACCGCACCCGAATCGTGGTCGAGAGCAAAGAACTGCTCGAGGGCCAGAAACGCGGAATCGCGCAAGAAGCTAATGAAGACCACTCGTCTGGGTCGCCGGTGCTTTGCACTGAGAGCCTTCGATCTGGAGCGGCGGATGCCTTTACTTGCTTCATGTATGGGGTCAGGGCGCCAAGCCGCGCCCGATCGGTGCGCGGTCACGATTGATGATGTCGGCGTGCGAAAGCAGGGCTAGAGAGCCCGTGGCCCCAGCCGGGCCTTGCGGGCGTGCTCCTTCTTCGCCGCGTACTCGACCAGATTGCGCACGTCGTCGCAGATCTGGTGGATGTCGTAGCCCATGGTCAGCTCGAGGTGGCTGTTGTCCTTGACCGGCCGCCAGAGCAGGTACTCGCTGCGGGCTGCGCGATAGATGCCGCGCGTGCTCTGCTCGGAAGCGATCTTGTCGAGGTCGCCGAAGATCACCGCCATTGGAATCGCGATATTCTTGTAATGCTCTTTGTAATCAAAGCCGGTCCGATAACATTTCATCTCGTCATTGCGGATCCAGCGGGCGAATTGCTCGACCACCCGGCGCGGCTCCTTCTCGCCGCCCTGGCTCAAAAGCCAGCGGAAGTCCGACGCGGTCACGCGCGCCGGGTTCAAGAGAGACCCCATGAACTTCGCCACCACCTCGTAGCGCTTGAGGTTGCCCTCGGTGGCCGCGTGCGCGAGCGCGCGCAAAAAGAGATCGACCGGCACGTGACGGAACTGCACCGGCGCGTACTTCTTGCCCGGCGCCACCAACAGATTGGCGACGCGATCGAGCGCGAAAAAGCTGAGCTTGCGCAGCACGCGCGCCGAGAGATGCTGGGTTTTGAGCACCCCGCTCGCCGCGGTGCAGGCCGCGTCGATGAGGGGGTTCAGCAAGGCGGGCCCGAACAGGGACAGCGCGCGCAGGCCGAGAAAGCCGCGACCGATGTCGCTCGGCGCGCCAATGGTCACCAGGCCAGCGAGATCGTCGTGAGAGGCGGCGTAGCCGTAGCCGAGCATGCCGCCCATGCTGTTGCCGACGTAATAGACCTTGTCGCGGCCGGTCTTTTTCTTCACTGCCTCAATTCCGGCCGGGAGGTCCTCGAGAAAATAGCTGTCGATGTCCCAGTCCCAGTCGAGATCCTTGGGAGGCGAACGATCTTCGGCCGCAGCGCGTTCCAGCTGCAGTTCGCGAGAGGAGCGGCCGTGCCCGCGAAGCTCGAGGATGTGAATGTCAGCGCCATACGAGAGCAGGCGCTTGACGAAGTCACCACAGGTGAAGGCATGGCGGTTCTGCGACCAGCCTGGCACCAGGACCAGAGGCTCATCCCAGATGGGCTGGACCCACGCTTGCCGGACCGGGCGATAGCGCGAGACCTGCAACACCCAGCCATCGCGCGTGTGGACGTCGTAGATCTCCTTCGTATAAAGCGACTTGAAGGCGATCTCGTCGAGCCCGGGCGGCGAGAGGGGATGAAGTTCCAGACGTCGCATGCTCTCCTGAATGGGTGTCAAGTCGCGGCCGGAACGAATGCTAGTGAAAAACTAAGGCTTGGCCGGCGCGCACGCAAATCCAGTGCCGTGTCTATTCATAACCGTTCACTGGGCATGCGAGGGGTTGATTCGCCAGCGAGAACTCCCTCCAACTCGCCGGCCAGGTAGAGTGAGCCGCAGCACAGGACTGTTCCTTCCGCCCCTGCGACGCGGCGGGCCGCCTCCAGCGCCGCCCGGACCGATTCGTGCGGCGTCCCCGGCCAGAGGCGCGCGAGTTCCCTGGCCGGTCGTGCACGCGGGGAATCGGTCGCGCAATAGTGAACCTCTTGCGCAATCGGCGCGAGGTGCCGAAGCATCTGTTCGGCGTCCTTGTCCTGCATGGCCGCGAACACCAGGACGACGCGGCTCCCGCGCAAGGTCTTCGCGAGCGCGGCGGCCGCGTGTGGATTGTGCGCTCCATCGATCAGCACCGTGGGATGCGTACCCTTGCGTTCCAGCCGCCCTGGCCACCGGGTCGCAGCGAGGCCATTTGCGACGTGAAGCGGCGCAACCTCCGGCAGCGCCGCGGCTTCCAGCAACGCACAAGCGAGCGCGGCGTTGGCGCGCTGGTAGAAGCCTTCGAGTCCGGGCTCCGCGCGCACCGTCCAGGCCGGGCCCGCATAGCAAAACGGCTGGCCGGGTCGGCTCTCGAATCGATAATCGCGGCCCGGGCGCCAGAGCCGATTCGATAACTTCGATAACTCACGCGCTGCCCGGAATGGCTGGCCCGCGGTCACGGCAGGCACGCCCGGCTTGAAGATGCCGCCCTTCTCGCGCGCGATTTCCGCGAGCGTGCTGCCGAGGTATTGCGTGTGCTCGAGACCCAGTGCCGTCACCGCGCAGGCGCACGGCCGGACCAGGTTGGTGGCGTCGAGTCGACCGCCCAGCCCGACCTCGATGACTGCGACGTCGACCTTCGCCTGGGCAAAAGCCAGGAAGCCCATCAGCGTGACGATCTCGAAGAAGGTGAGGCCCGGATCGCCCAAAGCCCACGGCACCCGCGCGACGATCTCGTCGAGCAGCGCGGCCGCGTGCGGCTCGCCGATGGGCTCGAAGTCAAGCCGGATACGCTCGCAGAAGTGCCGCAGGTGCGGACTCGTGTAGAGGCCGGTCTTCAGGCCCGCCATGCGCAGCGAGGACTCGGCGAACGCGCAGGTCGAGCCCTTTCCGTTGGTGCCCGCGACATGCAAGGTCCGGTACTGCAAGTGCGGGTCGTCGAGCAGCGACAGCGCCTCCCGCATGCGCTCGAGCCCCAGGCGCATACCGAAGTTGCCGCGCGCGAAGAGGATCGTCTTCAGCTCTTCGAAGGTCACAGCTGGAAGACCGCCAGGTAATTGCGCACGCGCTCGGTCAGGGTGGGCGCGGAGATGCGCTCGCAGAGCCAGTCGGCCGCGTAGCTGCGGCAGACCGCGGGGCGGTCGTCATAGATGGCGCAGAGGTTGTCGTCCTTGAGGTGGGGACAGCGCTCGCCGAGTGGCTTGCGCAAGGACGAGATGTCGGGCGCCACGCAGCAGGCGCCGCATTTGCTGCACTCCATTTCAGGCGGCCCTTGCGACCAGCAGCGGCGAGTCGAGGCCGAACGGACGCCGGTCGTAGCCGCCGTGACACTCGATGCGCTCGAAGCCGGCCGCGCGGAGCAGCTGGACGACTTCGGTTGCGCTGTAAAGACGGTGACGGAACTCCTTCACCCGCTCGGGCGTGCCGAAGCGGAAGACGGCATGAGCGACGCCTTCGACCGGGTCGATCCAGCGCTCGGTGAGCACGCGCACGCCGCGATGCTCGAGCCAGTCGCGGCTGACGCCCGGCGCGGACCTTCGCACCTGCTCGTCGCGGTGGGCGCACTCGAGAATCAGCTGCGGCGCAGCCTCGCGCGCGGAGCGAAGCATGGCCAGACAATCGCCGTCAGTGCCGTAGCCGATGGAGTTGAAGAGCAGCAGCGCGGCGTCGAAGTTGTGCGCACGCAGAGGGAGCTGCCGCGCATCAGCTTGCACCAACGCCGGGTACGCGGAGGTCGCTTCGGATTTCTTGCGCGCTCCCGCGAGCAGGGGTCGGCTCGCGTCCAGGCCGGTGACCCGAAAGCCGCGCCGCTGCAGCGCAACCGCGTGGCGGCCGTCGCCGCAGCATAAGTCGAGCAAGCGCGCGCCGGGCTTGAGCCGCAGCAGCGAGACCAGGCCCGCAACCTCCCGCTCGGTGCGCTCGGGCGTGAGCGCCGCCGCGTAGAGCCACAGGTAATCCTCGTCGAAGAAGCCGCGCCACCAGTCGGTTGGATGCTGCGCCCTGCGGGCTCCGCCCGGCGCCGGGGTCGGGTCCGCGACTGGCGACGGGGAGCTGCTCACCCGAGCAGCCCGAGGATCTGCGACAGCCGGTCGCGCAGTTCCCGGCGGGGGACGATGGCGTCGATCATCCCGTGCTGGAGCAGAAATTCACTGCGCTGGAAACCCTCGGGCAGCTTCTGGCGGATGGTCTGCTCGATCACCCGGGGGCCGGCGAAGCCGATCAGCGCCTTCGGCTCGGCGAGGATGATATCGCCGAGGAAAGCAAACGACGCCGAGACGCCGCCCGTGGTCGGGTCGAGCAGGACGCTGATGTAGGGCTGGCGAACGCGCCGGAAGCGGGCCAGCGCCGCTGCGCTCTTCGCCATCTGCATCAACGAGAAGATGGCCTCCTGCATGCGCGCCCCGCCGCTGGCCGAGAAGACGATGGCGGGGATGCGCCGCTCGGTGGCGCGCTCGAACACGCGGGTGACTTTCTCGCCGACCACCGAGCCCATCGACCCGCCCATGAAACCGTAGTGGAAGGCACCGATAGAGACCTCGCGGCCCGCCAGCCGCCCGAGGCCGCTGACGAACGCCTCGTTCTCGCCCGACGCGCGCGCACTGGCTTTCACGCGGTCCTTGTATTTCTTGGAGTCGCTGAATTCGAGCGGGTCGGTGGTCTCGAGACCCAGATCGCACTCGTCGAAGGTGCCGGGGTCGAGCACCAGGTCGAGCCGGCGGCGCACCGGGAGCGGGAAGTGCTCGTCGCACCTCGGGCACACCTCCAGGTTCTTCTCGACGTCCTGCTTGTAGATGATCTCGCTGCAGCCATCGCACTTGATCCAGAGGCCTTCCATGCGCGACTTGCGCGCTTCGGGAGGCAGCTTGGGTGCCGGGACTTTGTGGTACCAGGCCATGGCGCCGTTTCTTAGCACGGGCCCGTGCTCCGCCGCGCCTCTCGCGTTCTGGTGCGACGCTGGTGGTGCGGCGAAGGTGGCTTGGTCGCAGTCGCGAAGGACTAGTGCGGCTTGTCGTCGTCGAGGCCGAAGAAGCTCTGGATGCTGCCAAAAATCTTGTTGCGCTCTTCCTTCACCCGACGCTTCTTGGCCTCGGCGTCGAGGTTCTCCCGCACCGCCGCCAACTCGACGCGGCGCCGCGCCATCACCTGCGAGATGATCTCGGCCATCTCGGGCCGGCTGCGCAGCACTGCCTTGAAGACTTCTTTATCGATTCGGTAGCACTCGACTTCCGTGGCTGCAGAGATGGTCGCCGTGCGCCGCTCGCCGGTCATCACGCCCATCTCGCCGAAGACGTTCGGGGCAGCGAGGCGCGTCACCAGCTTTTCGATGCCGCCTTCCCCGCGCACCTTGACCTCGACCTCGCCGCGGGTCAGCACGTAAAGCCAGTGCGCTGCTGCGTCCTGGCGGGTAATGATTTCGCCGCGGCCAAAGGGCGCGAGCCGCATGCCCTCGGCAAGCCGGACCCGCTCCTCCGGCGAGAGCGAGACAAGCATCTCGATGTTCGCCAGCGCGTTCACGCGGTGCGCGATCTCGCGCTGCTGCTTGCGGTCCTTGTGCTCCGGGTCGTCCATGGAAACCCAGATGGTCTGGCCCGGGACCGCGAGCGGGATGCCCGCCCGCTTCAGCGCCACATAGAGCCGCACGCGCACCGCCGAATTGGTGGGATCGTCAGCGCCGAGATCGGTGAGCCAGTAGCGGATGGCGTAGTTGGCGTAGCTCTCGCCGCCCTGCTGGCTCTTTGAGTAGTCGTAACAAATGCAGTTCGGCGGCGGGAACGCAGCCACGTTGGGGATCGGCGTGGACTGCAGCGCATCTTCCACCACGTTGATGACCTCCTCGGGCGAGTAGCGGAAGTCGACGTTGAAGTAGACCCACATGCGGTGCTGGACCGGCTGGTCTTCGCGTTCGCCGAGGATGACGATGTTCTCTCCGAGCAGCGACGAGTTGGGCACCACGATGGTGTCCCAGTTGCGCGTCTCGACCACGGTGTGGCGCCAGCGGATGGCCTTGACCTTGCCCTGCTGGCCGTTGGGCAACTGCAGCCAGTCTCCGACGTGGATGGAGTCGTCGAGTTGCAGCGCGACGCCGCCGATGATGTTGCCGAGCGTGGCCTGCAGGCTGAGCGCGAGAACGGCGGTGACCACTGCGCTGGTGGCGACAATGCCGGAGAGGTGCACGCCGCTCCGGTGCATCATGCCGATGAAGGCGAGGATGTACGCGGCGCCGAGCGCGAGGTCGTGGACGATGTTGGCGATCTCGATGCGCAGGGCGAGCAGCACCAGGTCGAACAGCATGATCGCGACCAGGTCGATGACGATCAGGACCTCGAGGAGGTCGGCGAGAAACCAGACTCGCCGCGACCAGCCCTCGGCGTGCACCTTGCCCAGCACCGCAGCCAAGGCAAAAGTGGTCAGGTAAAGCATGAACAGGATGGTCGCGCGCCGGATGCGCTTCTTCTTGCGCGGGGCGGCCTTTCCGACGAACCCCGCGAGCAACACCAGGCCGAGGCCGAGCAGCACCAGCGTCCACGGCGACGCGTACCCCAGCCACTCGCGGGCGCGTGCGCTCGGCGCGGGGAAGCTGTAGGGATCGATCAGGCCTGGATCGAGAACCGCGGGATCGGTCTGGGCGACGATGACCGCGCCGGCCGCGGCGCCCGCTGCAGCGGCGTTGTTCGCTGCCTGTTCGCTCGCCGCAACCTTCGCTTGCAAAGCGGTCGCGCTGGCCGACCCAGGATGGCTGGCGGTGTCCGGCCTGCCCGCAGCGACGGTGTGCTCGACGGGCTGCGCGAGGACCGCGGGTGAGAGTACAAAAATGAGGGCCGCGACGATCGCTCTCATCACGCGAACGTGTAGACCTCGTCCAGCTCGCAGACGTGAAGGAAGTCTTTCTTCAGCGCCCGGACCTCGGCCTTGACCTCGTCGATGACGGCCGGCTTGAGGTGGTACAAATAAATCTTGGCGCCGCGGCGGTCCAGCTTGGCGAGCTCGCTCATCACCGTCTTCGGCGTCAGGTGACCCGAGACATCGGCCAGCCACTGCATGCTGTTGGGAAACGACAGCTCGAGGAAGACCGCCTTGAGGTGCGGCGTGGCGTTGATGGCGCGCCACAGCTCGTCGGTGGGACCCGTGTCGCCGGAGAAAGCGATGGCGCCGTGCTTGCCCTCGATGATGTAGCCCACCGAGTACACCGGGTGGTGGACGGGGATGGCGCGGATCTTCAAGCCCTGGCACTCCACCGGCATGTGGATGGGCATGGTCTCGAAAGCGACGACTGGCTTCTCCTTGCTGGGGATGACGCGGAAGTCGGGCCAGACCCGGTTGTTGAAAACGTCCTTGTCCAGGGCCTCCATGGTCTCGGCGGGGCCGTGGATGATGACGGGCTTCTGGCGCCTGCCGACCAGCAGATCGGTCATCAGCGGGACGTCCTTCACGTGATCGAAGTGGCTGTGCGTGAGGAAGATGTCGTCGATCTTGAGGATCTCTTCGAGCTCGAGCGCTTGCGTGATGGCTCCGCCGTCGATGCACATCCTGCTGTCGAGCAGGAAGCACGTCGTCCGGTGCCGGGGCAACTCGCCGCCGTGGCAGCCGAGAACTCGAATCTTCAACCGCGCGCTCCTCTCAAGACTAGTCCCCGAACCGTTCCTTCATCTCCAGGAAATCGAGGTACTTCTGCATCTTCGCCAGGTCGGGGATCACGATGCCCTCGGGCACCACGGCGATGATGCGCGCCTTGGAGGTCTTGGTGATCGCCTCCTGGACTTCCTCGAGGAGCAGGCCCATCCGATTGTGCAGCTCGTTGAGATTGACCACCACCAACTTGCCCTGTGGCGTGTCCCTTCCGCGGCGGAACTGCTGCATGAGCCAGTGCACCACGCGGCTGTTGTGATCGCGCAGCAAAAGGTTTTCGATCTGGTCGTCCGCCTCTTGCAGGCGGTCCGAAAGCTTCTTGATCAGGCGAACCGCGATCTCGACGTTGCCGCGGATCATCGCCTCGAAAGTCTTGGGGTCGATGACCAGGAGCTTGCCGTCATCGGCCATGACCGCGCCGGCAGAGCGCGGCTTCTGGTTCAGGATGGCCATCTCGCCGAAAAACTCGCCGGCCCCCAGCGTGGCCAGGACCTTCTCGGTGTCGCGGACCGTCTTGGTGATGTTCACCCGTCCGGCCTGGACGACGAACATCTCCTTGCCGACGTCGCCCTCCTTGAAGAGGACTTCGCCCTTCTTGAACTCCTTGCCAAACCGCTGGAAGAGTGCGTCCTCGCCGGCCATATCCCCTCTGGTGAATTCCCTGTCAGCCGTATCAGACGGCATCCCGGGAGGTCAATTTATCGCCACCATCTCGCCTTTGTCTGGGGCTACTTGTGCTCCATCTTGAAAGTACCGTCCCAGTCCTGGCCCGGAGGACTCGATAGCATGAGATCGCAGCGCGCGATGAAGAGCTGCGACGGCGCGTCCTCCGGGAACCTCTCGACCAGGCTCTCGAATTGCAGCCGCGCCTCGCTGAAGCGCTGCGCCCGGTACAGCTGCAGCCCTTCGGCATAGCCCTCGAGCAGCGGCAAATTCTCGGCGGTGGGCGGCTGCCGTGCAATGAGCTCGAAGAGCCGCACCGGCTCCTTCTTTCCCTTGACCCGCACACTGTCGAGCTCGCGCGCCGTGTAAGCGCTCTCGTCCTTGAGGCCCTTCCGCGCGGCCTGCAGCGTGGGCTCGCTGACGAGGATGTGCGTCCCGTATTCCTTGTTCAAGCCCTCGAGCCGGCTCGCCAGGTTCACGTTGTCGCCCATCACCGTGTAATTGAACCGCTGCTGCGAGCCCATGTTGCCCACGACCATGGGACCCGAGTTGATGCCGATACCAATGTCCACGTTGGGGATGTCGGGATCCTCGATGCGCCACCTTTCACGCAGCCGCTCCAGGGAAACCATCATTTCCAGCGCGGCATCGCAGGCGTTGGCAGCGTGCAGCGGCGTCTGGATGGGCGCGCCGAAGAACGCCATCACTGCGTCGCCGATGTACTTGTCGAGCGTGCCGCGTTTGGCAAAGACGATGTCCGTCATGGGCGAGAGGTACTCGTTGAGCAGGTGCACGAGCGCCTGGGGCGACAGCTTCTCGGAGATGGTGGTGAAGCCGCGGATGTCGCTGAACATCACGGAGAGTTCCAGCTCCTTGCCGCCCAGCTGAAGATTTTCCGGCTGCTCGAGCATCTCGTTCATCACGTCGGGGTTGAGGTAGAGTTCAAACGCCTTGCGCAGCTGCCGCTTGTCTCGCTCTTCCGTCGCGTATCGATAGACGGTGACGAGTACGAACATCGAGCCCACTTCAAGAAGTGGCAGCGCGGCGAAGACGTCCCAGCCGGCGCGGAACAGCGCCGTCGAGAGCCCCCAGAGCAGCAGGCTCGCGATGCCGACCAACGGAAGCGCGAGCGTCACCTTGACCTTGGCGAAGAGGAACGCCAGCACGAGTGCGAGGCCGAAGAGGAAGAGCACCTCGCAGGCCTGCACGACGACATCGCGACGGAGGAAATTCCGGGACAGCATGGTCTCGACGGCGTTGGCGTGCGTCTCGATGCCGGCGGTGATCTTGTTGAACGGCGTGACCCGCTGATCGAAAGTGCCTTGGGCCGTGGCGCCGACCAGGACCACCTTGTCCTTCAGATTGACCTTCTCGCTGCCGTCGATGATGTCCGCGATGGAGACGTTCTCGAAGGTGCCATCGCCGCCGTAATAGTTGATTTGCATCAGGCCACGCGCGTCGGTGGGCACGTCGAGCTTGCCGTCGAAGTCAAAGTAATCGAGGTCGCCGCCGTTCACCTGGTCAGTGGTGACCACCGGGATGATGCGGCCAGGCGCGACGCCCAGCGCGATGGCGACCAGCATGGCGTCCAGCGAGGGGAAGTAACGCCCGTGCGTCTGCAGCGAGAGCGCGGCGTGGCGAATGACCCCGTCGCCGTCGGGCAGAGTGTTGAAGAATCCGAAAGCGGTGGCCGGCTTTTCGATGGGCGGCAGCGGGGCCCGCAGGCCGGAGTATTCCTTGATCCAGGTCTGCGCCATGGGCTTGCCGGCCTCTGCGCCGTCCACTTTGAACCGGAACTCCGGCGTGCCGATGCGCCCGCGCTCGATGCGCTTGATGTGGTCCTCGATCTCGTCGGCTTTGAAGCTCACCATCTCCGGCCTCGTCAGCGCCACGAAGCCGAGGACCACCTTGCCCTGCGCCCGCGCCAGCGCCTGGCCAAGAACGTGGTCGGGGTCGACGCCCGCGAGATCATGGTCAAGCTCGGCAGCGTAGGCTGCGTGCTCGTTCACCAGCGCCTCGAACACCGACTTTGAGTCGGTCAGCTTCTGCTTGCCGTCATCCAGGCGGCCCCGCGCGGCTTTGTAGATGGGCTCGGCATCGGGCCTGAATTTTCCGTGCAGCGCCGCGAGAGCGCTGGCCGCGCCCGAGATGTCGGCCTCAGCCTCGGCGAAACTGTCGACTGCGGCCTTGTTTTTCGGCGCCGCAAGCGAGATGCCTTCGAAGCGGCTGCGGAATCGCTTGGCGCCGGCGAACTGGCCGCCGAGGTCTTCATCCGAGAAAGACATGTCGAAGCCAACGGCAGTGACACCGTCGTCAACCAGCTTGTCGATCAAGCCGGCCATCACGCGCCGGTCCCAGGGGAAGCGGCCGAACTTCGCAATCGCCTTCTCGTCGACGGCTGCCACCACCACCCGGCCCGAGTGCCGGATCTGGCCGCGCTGCTGAAAACGCCAATCGACCATGGCGTTCTCCATCTTGGCGAGGATGGGGATCTCCTTGCGCCCCGCCACTTGCCAGACGTGCACCAGCGCGAAGAACAGGCCGGTCGCAAGGCCAATTCGGAAGGCGCTGATGCGCGTAAGCCAGCGCACGAATCGTTGCATGAATGGTCTCCCCGGGCAGAGATCGAGCTTACACCAGGGGACCGACATCCGGCTTCCGATTTGCTATGAAGCGGCTCCGTTCAAGGAGGCTCGCATGGGCAATGTCAGGCCGGGTCCCGAAGGCATGAACACCGTCACTCCCGTCATCGCCTCCGACGGATCGAGCGAGTTCATTGAATTTTGCAGGCGAGCATTTGGTGCGACTTCAATGTTTTTACCAACGACGCAGATCCCGCGATGGGAAGCGGGGCCCGGCCGACCTCGCTCTGGCTCTGTGTCGAGGACATGGACGCGTCCTTCAAGAGGGCGGCCGACGCGGGCGCCAGGGTGCTGATGGCCCGGCCGACATGTTCTGGGGCGATCGGTACGGGCGCGCCGGCGACCGCTGGGGCAACGAGTGGGGCCCCTCACAGCGCATCGCCGATCTGCCTGCGAAACAAATGAAGGAGGCACAGGACGCCTTCGACGCGCAGATGCAGCAGCAAGGTCCGCCGAAGAAGTAGCGGCTCTGGAAACGGGCGCTGAATCCAACCTTCTGGAAACGGGCGCTGAATCCAACTAAGGTGCGCGCCCCTTCACCGCACTTCGGAGGCATTGGTGTCACTCACTTATCGGGACGCGGGCGTCGACATGGAGGAGGGCGACGCGCTGGTCGAGCGCATCAAGCCGCACGCGCGCCGCACCCTGCGCCCCGAGATCCTCGCCGGCATCGGCGGCTTCGGCGGCCTCTTCCAGATCCCGCGCGGCTACGACGAGCCGGTCATGGTTGTCGGCACCGACGGCGTCGGCACCAAGCTCAAGCTCGCCTTCCTCACCGGGCGGCACGACACCGTGGGCATCGACCTCGTCGCGATGAGCGTCAACGACGTGGTCGTCTGCGGGGCCGAGCCCATCGCCTTCCTCGACTACTTCGCCACCAGCCGCCTGCGCGCCCCGCTCGCGGAGCAGGTCATCAAGGGTATCGCCGAGGGCTGCGTGCAAGCTGGCTGCACGCTCATCGGCGGAGAAACGGCGGAGCTTCCGGACTTCTACCAGGGCGAAGAATACGATCTCGCTGGCTTCTGCGTTGGGGTCGTGGAGAAGAGCCGCATCCTCGATGGCTCGCGCGTACGCGCAGGCGACGTGGTGCTGGGACTCGCCTCGACCGGCCTGCACTCGAATGGATACTCGCTCGCGCGCAAGGTCTTCGGCGAGCAGGTGCTCGAGCACGCCGACGCGCTGTTGGCCCCGACCCGGATCTACGTCAAGGATTGCCTCGCTCTTCGCGAGGCGCTGGACGTCCACGCCTTCGCGCACATTACCGGCGGAGGGCTGCCCGGCAACCTCCCGCGCATGCTGCCGCCGGAGCATCGCGCGGTGCTGCGCAAGGGGTGGCCGCGGCCGCCCATCTTCGACCTGCTCGAGCAGCAGGGAAAGATCGCGCCCGACGAGATGCTGCGCACCTTCAACTGCGGAATCGGCATGTGCGTGATTCTCTCGCCGTCCGACGTGGACGCGGCGGTGCAGCTGCTGCAGGCGCGCGGGCAGGTGTCATTCCCCATTGGCCGCGTCGAGACCGCGGCTGGGCTTGGCGAGCCCGAGGTCGTCATCCAGTGACTCTGCTCCGCCTCGGCGTGCTCGCCTCGGGCAGCGGCTCGAATCTGCAAGCCATCCTCGATGCGTGCGCCGCGAAGGCCATCCCCGCCCAGGTGGCGGTGGTGATCGCGAACCTGCCGGACGCGGGAGCGCTCGAACGTGGGCGGGCCGCAGGCGTTCCGGCCGTGCTGGTGCCGCACCAAGGCGTGCCGCGCGAGCAATACGACGCACTCCTCGTGGACCAGCTGCGGCGAAACCAGGTCGAGCTCGTCTGCCTCGCCGGCTTCATGCGTCTCCTCTCGCCGGTGTTCTTGCAAGCTTTCCAGAATAACATTCTCAATATTCACCCCAGCCTGCTGCCGGCCTTCCCCGGACTGCACGCCGTGCGGCAGGCGCTGGCCGCGGGCGTGCGCGTTTCGGGCTGCACGGTGCATGTGGTGGATGAAGGCACGGACACCGGCCCGGTGCTGGTGCAGGCCGCGGTGCCGGTGCTCGACGACGATGACGAAGACACTCTTTCGGCGCGCATCCTCGCGCAGGAACATCGCTGCTATCCGCGGGCGATCGGGCTCTGGGCCGAAGGGCGTTACTCAATCGAAGGCCGCCGCGTGCGCGTGCGCGGTGCCGCGGGCGATCCCGCACGAACCCTCGCCGCGCCGGAGCTTTCAGGTTGACCACGCTCGTCTCCGGGGAATGCTGCTGATGGCCGCGCCTGCGAAATCGGCCGGCAAGCGGGTCTATGACGTGGCCGTGCTGGGCTCGGACGTGGGCGGAGCAGCGGCGGCGGCGCTGGTGGCCAAGCGCGGACTGCGCGTGCTGATTGCCACCATGGGACCCATCTCGGTCGCGCGGGAAAGCGACGGTTGGCTGTTGCCCTCGGCGCATCCGATCATTCCACCGCTGCGGCAGCTCTCGGCGGCGAATGGCGCGCTCGACGAGCTGGGGCTGGGCGCCGACCTGCAGCGCCAGGGCGGGGCTGCCCAGGGGGCCTTCCAGATCCTCGGCGAGAAGGTCCGCATCTCGCTGCCGAGCGACCCTTTGCGCCGGCGCAGCGAGCTGCGGCGCGAGCTGTCTGGTGTGCAGGCCGATCAGGCGGAGAAGGCACTGGATGATTTGGAGCAGCTGGGGCGCCCGTGGGATGCGTTCCTGCTCGAGCCTCCCCCGCTCCCCGCGCGCGGCTTCTTCGAGCGCCGCCGCCTGCGCAAGCTGTTGCCGGTGCCGCCCGCGCTGCCGGAGGGCCTGATCGGCGAGTGCCTCGCGGCGCTGGCTCCCTTCGCGGCCAGCCTTTCCGGTGAGTCGGCTCCCGAGGCCATCGCGCGTGAGGGCGCTGCCCTGCTGCGCGCGCCGCTGCGGCTCTGGGGTGGAGCGGCGCAGCTCGCAGAGCTGTTCCGCAAAAGAGCGCAGGAGGCCGGTGCCGACGTGCTCACCGATCCGGTCTCGTCGCTGCGGCTCGAGCGCAAGGGCGCGACCTTCGACCTGGGCGGCACCGAGGTGCACGTCGCCACCATCATCCTCGCGTGTTCCGCACCAGCGATCGCCGCACTCTGCGCTGGCGGCGGGAGGGCAGAGCGCAAGATCGCCGACGAGTCCGCCTTGGATGTCGCGCGCAAGATCGTGCTCGCCCAGTTCGTCGTCCATGGCGACGGGCTGCCGCTGGCGCTGGAAGAAGCGGCGCTGCTGCTGCACCACTCGATGGGTCCGCTGGTCATCTCGACGCTGCCGGCGCGCCGCGCTCGCGGCGAGACTTCGGGCGAACGGCTGCTCACCGTCGCGCGGGTGACCGACGCCGCCTACGCAGATGGCACGGCGCTGCTCGACAGCGTCCGCGCTGCCCTCGAGCCGGTCCTGCCCTTCTTTGACCGGCACATCGTGCACCAGGCCGCGGACTTGTCGCCCGCGCTCGCGCATCCCATCCTCAAGCCGAACGCCGAGACCGCCGAGCCAGTCGGGCTGCGTCCAATCTCCGAGTCGAGCGAGCGGGTCCTTTTTGCTTCCGCCTCGGTCTATCCGGGCTTTGGTCTCGAAGGGCAGGTGCTCGCTGCCCGCGCTGCCGCCGAACAGGCGCTCGCCCTCTCCGGCCGGAAGCCCGTCTCGGCGACTTGACACGGCGGCATTCCTGAGTAGTGTGCGCCGTCCGTTTCCTGCCGCGCCCTGCGGGTTTGAGCCCGTGGCCGCGAAGCCGACCCCCCGTCGGCAGACTTCCAGAAGAGGCAAGCATCATGGCGTTCAAGTGTGATCTCTGCGGCAAGGGCCCGCTCGTCGGCAACATGGTGTCCCATGCCAACAACAAGACCAAGAAGCGTTCGCTCCCGAACCTCCAGCGCGTTCGCGCCGTGATCGACGGCGAGAACCTGCACATCCGCGTCTGCACGCGGTGCCTGAAGGCCGGCAAGGTCACCAAGGCCGCTTGACCGACGACCCGAGCGCCCTGCTCGTACTGGAAAGTCCGGAGGACCCGGACGGCCCGGGGAAGTTGCGTGCCGCCCGGCAGGCCATCGCGGCTGCGCGCGGGCAGGACAAGCTGGACCTGCTGCTCTCGGCGCCGGACCCGGTTGCCTTCGTCCAGTCGCTGCCCCCCGAGGAGCTGTACTTCGCACTCATCGAAATTGGCCGCGACGACGCCGCCGAGGTGGTGGCGCTGGCCTCGCCCGATCAGTTCAAGACCTTCATCGATCTCTCCTGCTGGCCCCGGCCGGACGAGGGCGCGGTGTCGCCCGAAGTCCTCCACTGGCTGCGGCTCGCGCGCGAAGGCGGCGGCAATTCGGACGCGGCCGAGGAGCGGTACAAGTCCAAGCTCGCGAGCCTCGATGTCGAGCTGCTCTCGCTGGTGCTGCGGAAGGAGTTGCGGGTCATTGATCTCGAGGAGGAGCCGGACCCCGAGGTCTCGGAGGAGGGCCAGACCTACCGCACTCCTGAGGGTCGCTTCCTGGTCGAGTTTGCCAAGGACGGCGCGGGCTACTCAGCGCTGCGGCAACTGCTGGATGACCTGGTCGCGCAAGACCCGTTCATCGCCCACCGGATGCTCGAGTCGCTGCGCTGGGAAATGCCCACCGAGTTGGAAGAGACCGCTCGGCGATGGCGAGATGGGCGGCTGCGGGACCTGGGCTTCCCCGGCTACGAAGAAGCTCTTGCCTTCTACGCGCGACCGGCCACGACGAAGGCTTTGAAGCCAATCGCCACGTCGTCTGCCGCAGCCCCACAACCTTCCACGATCGTTTCGACAGGAGCCGCCGCGAGCTCCTCGAGCGAGGCGACAAAGAACCTGGTGACCAGCTCTGCGCTGGTCCCGATCGCGGCGGAGCGGCCGCTGCTCGATCGCGCGCTTTCGCTGCTCGATGGTGTCGAGTTCGACCGCGCCGAAGAAGGCATCGTCTATGCATCGAATGCCGCGCTGGTCGTCGCGCGGGTGGCTCTCGAAGATGCAACCGAGGTACGCCTGCAGCTGCTGCAGGCGCGCGCGACGCTGACGCTCGGGCTCGAGGTGCTCTCGGGCGGCGATTCGCAGACCGCGGCGCGGGTGCTGGCCGAGACGCCGGTGCGCTCCATCTTCCAGGCCGCCATGGGCGAGGCTTACCGGCTGCAGTCGCGGGCCCGGGCCATCGCTGTCACGGCGCGGCTGCCGCAAGCGCAGAGCGCGACGCTGCTCGACCCGCCGCTCGCGGAGATCGTCGACACGCTTGCCCAACAGCGCCCCATGCTGCACGAGCCTGGACGCCGCCGGCCGCGCGCACTGGGCAGTCGAGCCGATCTGGACCTCGCCGCGTCGCTGCTCGACGAGGCCGAGGCGACGGTGGCGCTGCTCGAGAAGCTCGACCTTTCACCTGTCAAGCTCGGCCCTCTTGCCGAGGCGGCCGGGCTTGGTCCCGCGGCCTTGCGCGCGAGCGATGCGGTGCGCGCGCTGGCAGAGGCGCGCCTGCGAGGCGAGCCCGTCTCCCTGATTTCGGTCGCGACGTCTGGGGACAGGCCCAAGTCTCTCCTCGTCGCGCAGCAAGCGGACGAACTGCTCACTTTTGCGACAGCGTCGCTGAACACTCCGGCTGCCCAGCGCGCGGCAGAGCGGCTGAAATCCATATTGAAGGCGTAGGTGCCTCGTTTTGGGCGGCACGCTTTCTGCTTTGGACGCCCGGCATGTCACGCATCGCCCAAATCGCTACCCTTGCCGCCGCGACAGCCTGCGGCGGGCTCCCTCCCGCTTTCGACGCACCGGACGCACTGAACGTCGTCGCCACGCTCCAGCCGCAGAGCTTCTTGCACGCGACCCTGACCGTTGCCGCACCGCAGCTCGCATTTGCCTTCAACGGCGCGGCCGGAGACGTGATTGCCCCGGACGTCTGGCCGACCACGTCAGCGACGCTCTTGCCCACGCTCACCCTGCTCGGCCCGCGCGGCCGCGGCGGCCACCGCGCCGCCATTGCCACCGGCTCCCCGCGCGACGGAGACGTAGACCACCTCGCCATCGACGGCTTCAGGCTGCCCACCTCGGGCAACTATCTCGTGGTCGTCGGCTCCTCCACGGGCGCGGGCATGGTCACTGTGCGGCTCTGGCTGCAATCGAGCCACGCCCCCCGCCAGGAGTCAGCGCAGGTCGACCTTCGCTCACGCCCCAGCGCCGCCACGCAGCAGATGGTCGCGCGGCACGGCGCCACCAGCGCCTGGAGCGACGCGGACGTTGATTTCATCGTCGCCTCGCTCCCGCAGCAGCCCGACCCGATCGTCGCGTTCTCCGACGCCCAGCTGCTCCTCTCCGCGCTGTCGGCGGCGTCCACCCAGGGCACGTCGACCGACGCTCAACTCCAGCGCGCCCGCCGTGGCGTGCTTCAGCTGGTTGGCACCGTGCAGAACTTCGGCAGATTGTCTCCCGCAGCTCAATCCTTCGCGCTGTGGTGGCTTGGCGAGTTCCAGTCGCTCCTCTTCGACAGCGCAGCCGTCCCGGCCCCCGCGCCAGTCGACACGACCATCCGCGGCCTCGCGTCGAAGTGGGGCAGCGAAGACCCCGCCGGCCGGCAGGTCCGGGCGAAGTCTCTCCACGGAATCGTCTACGGCTACGTCACCGACTGGGCCGCGAACCAGTCCGACTCGGACGGCAAGCCGGTCTGGACCTGGTGGTCGCGCGACTACTTCGACGCCTCAGGCAACTGGCTCGGCGAGCCGACCGCGGGCGCCTCCGAACCTGACGATGGCGGCCGCTAAAAATCGGTGCTTTTACTTGCGTGCGGTGGTGCGGGAGCTGCGGTCGAACTCGTAGCCGAACTCGAGGTCAACGTCGCCTCCGTAGACGTTTTTCTCTTCGCCCAGCACCGGGTCCGCCTGCCAGCTGCGGTAGATCCGCGCGTTCAAGAAGAGGATCGGCAGGATGTGCAGGCGCATCGCCGCGTAGACGAGCGTGTTGTCGCCGAGTGGATTGCTCGTATCGAGGGTCCCGCCATCGAAGCTGCGCCGGTAGAAGGAACCGAAGAACTGCAGCCATGAATAGGCCGGGTACTCGAGGTGCAGGGTGAGGTTGCGCGCCCCGACCGCCTTGGCGTTCGCCGGGCAGGAGGGGCAGATGTCGTCGGGTCCGGCCACATGGAACGACTGCTCGAAGGCCGCCATCATGGCGAGTCCACCGTTGTACTGGTACGCAACCTCGGCGTAGTAACCGGCGCGCTTGTGCGCCGGATCGCGCGCCAGGATGGTGCGCAGCTTGGGCTCGTACGCCGGGTCCGCCTTGCCGGTGATGAACTGATACTTCTGCACTTCATAGAAGGTATCGAAGTAACCGGGCACATAGTTGCCGTCGAAGTAGCGCCCTTCGAGCACCGCGCGAAAAGCGTGCAGCTTCACCTCGCCCGCGTTGAAGCGTCCAAGCACTCCCAGCGTGGTGCCACCGCCACCCTGCCCGCGCGCACCAGCGCCGCTGGGCGCGTTGATATCGAGCAATCGCGAATAGTCGATATAGGGCTTGATATCCGCGCCCTCGCTCTTGAACACCTTGGTCTCGAGGTCCAGGCCCACGATCTGCGCGCGCCGCGTTTCAAACACGTCCGGCTCGCCGTCATCGCGCACCTTCGGATAATTGAGGACAGGAATCCGATTGAGCGTATAGGGCGCCTGGAAATCCGCGGCGCTGGCGATGCCAATGGAAGTCTGTCCCAGCGTATCGCCGATCTCGCCGGTCAGGAATCCCAGCGGCTTGAGGAAAACCAGCCCGGCCACGAAGTGCTGCGGCTGGACTACGTCGCCGACGAACGCCTCGAAGCCGCCCCACCGGCCATACGCGTCCAGCTGCGCGCCCACGCGGGTCACGTTCTGGTCGATGTTGCCCGAGTAGCGGCGGACGATGGCGCCGTGCCCGATGGACGCGGCGAAGAGCTGCGAGACATTCAAATAGAAGTTGTCTTCCTTCCGCCCGACGGTGAAGTAGCGCAGCACGCGCGCGAAATCGGAGGGCTTGTCGTAGTCGTGCGCGCGCAGCTTGATCACGCCCTTGTCGTAAAAACCTCCCGCATACGCGAGGATGTTCAGCGGCAGGCCCAGGCCAAGGGAACTGTCGTTGCCGAAATGCAGGTCCACCTCCGGCTCGAGGTGCAGGTAACTTGCGCCGTCGATCCGCGCGTACCCGATGCGCAAGCCGAAGCGCGAGTCATTGACCAGCAGCTTGTCGGACCCGAGATTCGTCAACTCGCCCTTGACGAAATTGCGCTTCACCTTGCAAGCGGGCTTGCCGTCAATGTCGATCGCGCGCTTCCCACCGCTCATCCGCGGAACCATCCCCTCGGGACAGGGAAGAGTGTTGTCGAATTGCCCGCGCGCCTGCGCGTCCTCCGCCGCCTCGCGCCCGCCCTCCCCGCCTTGCTGTCCGAACGCCTTCATGCCGGGCTCGCCAGGAGGCGCGTGCGGCGGCGCATTGACCGCATCGTCCTGCACGCGCTTCGCTTCCAGCCGGGTGATGTTCGCGGTCACCTCCACCAAAATGGGCACGCAGCGATCGCTCTCGACCTTGCAGTCGTCGGGCATGGTCGCGCGCAGATGCCGGCCGATATGCAGCGCCTGCATCTCGACATCGCCTCCTCCCTCGGTCACCCGCGTCACCGCCTCGACCACATTAACGATCACCACTCCACCCGCGGCAGTGGCGACGTTCACCCGGAGGAGGTGGCCGGCACGCCCGATCGACTTGTTGAACGCCTCGCTGCCGTCCTCGACGTAGGTGATCCGGCCTTCGACGACGTTCGCTGCAAAGGCCGGCGCGGCCAGGCCCAGCACGAGAAGCAAGAGGTTGCGAATCATGTTCCCCCCGGGAGGAAGCTCGCTTCGACGGCATTGACCAGGCACTGATCAACCTCGGCCTCGTCGAGAATTCCATGCTGCAACAACAGCTCGATCTCGCGCTTCATATCGGTGTCGAGCAGGTACGGCCCATCGGTATTGATGGTGATCTTGACCTTGCGGTCGAGAAAGGTCCGGATGACGTGCTTCATCTCGTCCCAGCCGCTCACCGCGCGGGTGGACAGGTTCGACGAAGGGCAGATCTCGAGCGTCACGCCCTGGGTGCGCAGCATCTTCATCGCATTCTCGTCGTAGGCGGCGCGCACGCCGTGACCGATGCGGGTGGGCTGCAGAAGCTCCACCACCGCGCGCACGCCGTCCGCGCCGGTGCCGGGCGTCTCGCCAGTGTGCACGGTGGTCTTGAGCCCCGCCGCGCGCGCCCGCCGGTAGATGTCCGCATAGAGCTCGGCGTCCTTGGGACGCAGCTCCAGCGCATGCTCCTCGGACCCCGCCAGATCAATGCCCACCACCCCGCGCCTCCGGTACTTGATCGCCTTCTCAAGAATGATCTCGTTCAGTCGCGGCTCGAACTCCCGGGCCAGGCAGAAGATCAATCCCGCCTGGCAGTCGTATTCGAGCGACGCGCGATCCATCCCACGGAGCGCCGCGTGGATGATGTGATCGAGGTCGCGCTCACCTCCGACGTTGCGCTTCATCGGATTGAAGCGCAGCTCGATGCGCGAGACCCGGCTGCCGCGATACTCCTTGCCGATGATCTCGTAGATCGAGCGCTCGATGGCCGCCGGACTCGATTGGATCTTCTCGGTGACGGTGTGGAGGATGTGCAGATACTCTTCGAGCGACTTGACCTTGTTGCTGCTCGCGGAGATGAGCTCGACGAACTCCCAGTAGTTCTTGACCGGGAGCTTGAAGCCCTGCTGGTGCGCGATCGACCAGAGGATATGCGGCGCGACCGCTCCGCCAACATGGATGTGGAGGTCCGACAAGAAGCGCGTGGTGGGCATCCGGGTGACTCTACCGCGAGCTGAGGAAGTCGAGCGTCCGCTTCCGCTCGCCACGGCTAGAACCAATACCGCTCAGTTGAGGAGGCTCTCCTCTCTTGCAACGAACGCCGCAGGAGAAGCGTGGGGGTCGCCGCCCTCAGACATGCGAGCCGCCCCTGACCGGTGTTGCGGGATGGACCTGGGTTGCATGGGGCGTCTCGAACTCGTTCGTCGACCCCCACGCTCCTCCTGCGGCTTTCGCGCGCTGAAATTCTTGCGCGAACTGTCCGCGAGCGCGCATCCGTTCCTCGCCCAGTCGACGTCATCCGGCTTTCTCTCCTTCAGGCTGCGCTTACCTAGTTCGCCCTCGTTCAGGAGTGGTTGGCAACTGTCCCATCGCCAACCGCACCTGGATCGGGGAGGTCGTTTGAGATCCTGAGCTTTCCGCGGTAGGCCAGCCGCGCGATGGAGACGAAGATCTCCCGCGCGCTTGCGGGCTAGAACGGGGGAGATCTTCAGCGCGTGCAAGCCGCCGGGAGGCCGTGGGGGTCGGCGAACGAGTTGCGGAGCCCCCCAGCAAACCGCGCCGATGCGCAACCCCCGCCAGGGGGTGAGCACCTGTCTGAGGGCGACGACCCCCACGGTCTCCCGGCGGCGTTGCTTGCAGAGAGAAAAGGCGCTGCTTACTGACCGGCATTGCGGCTAGAACATCCGGCCCATGCGGCCGGCGAGCGGCTCATAAAGGAACTGCGGAATCGCGCCCAGCGTGCGCATGGTGGCCGCCATCGGCAGCGGATACGCGATGGTGGCGGCCCCGCGGGCGAGACCTTTCGTCATCACCCGAACGGCGTCGTCGAGTTCCATCAACATCGGCATCTTGTACTTGTTCTTCGCCGTCAGCTCCGTCTTGACGAAGCCCGGATAAATGGTAGTGGCACGGACCCGCGTGGGCTTGAGGTCGATGCGCACGCTCTCCATGAAAATGTGCAGGGCGGCCTTGCTGGCCGAATAAGCAGCGCTCGCTGGCAGCCCGCGGAAAGCCGCCAGGCTGGCCATCGCGACCACATGTCCCTGGTTGCGCTCGATCATGGCGGGCAGCGCCGCGGCAATGGTCACGGCCGCCGAGCTGACGTTGACATCGAGGATCTTCTTCACCACCCGCCAGTCCATCTTGCGCGCGCTGGTGGGACCGCCGATGCCCGCGTTCGCGACTCCAAAGACCTCGAAGACACGCTCTACAAGACCAACCTCGAGGCCGTCGACGAGATCGCCTACCAGCTCCGGTTCAGAAACCTCGGCGGTCTCATCGTACTCGACCTCATCGACATGGAGCGG